>JAEOTB010000030.1 GCA_016840065.1 Candidatus Hermodarchaeota archaeon
GGAGCTGGCAAAAGCTGAGATTTGTAAGGCTTATGCGAGTATTGGATTGTGTTCGGAGGCACTCCGAATTGCCCTTGATGTCTCACCAGGTAATGCACGTTGGCAAGCGCTGACTATTGCGGGGAAGGCAATCGTAGATTGTGATATGCTGGAGAAGGGATTATCTGAAGTCGAGAAACTAGATCAAGAGGATGACAGAAGCTGCATATTGGATGGGATTGCCCGTGCCCTGGCTGAGAAGGGCGAAGTCGAAGAAGCCCTCAAGATAGCAAAGGGTATAGAGAGTGATCAGCGACGTATTGTCTCCCTTGCTGCAGTGGCTGAAGCATTAGCCCTCGCAGGTTACACCTCCGAAGCAATAGAAACGGTGAAGCAATTTGAGGACCCAGACAAGGAGAGTCGTGTCCTGAGCAGCGCAATCATTGTACTCTCACGAGCTGACAAAGTGGACGATGCTATGGTGCTGCTGAAAAGTATCGAGGAGGAGGGGTGGCGCCCAGAAGCACTCGGAGAGATATGTGCTGCCCTGATAAGGCAAGGTAGGTTCCCTCAAGCCCAGGCCTTTTACCGTGAGCTGAAGAAGGAAGATTACAAAGTGGTTGTTCTTGCTCCCCTTTCAGCGGCCTTGGTTGAAATCGGGAGAACTGATTTTGCCCTAGGACTCATCCAGGATATCAAGAGCCGGTATGCTCAGGCAATTCTGATTTCTAAGGTTGTTGGGGCGCTGGTTGAAAAGATGGAAATCGCGGAAGCCATGGAGATAGCAAAGGACATCGACGCCAGCGTACCATTGGACGCTCACATCGAGCTGGCTCGTGGTTTTGCCCAAGTTGGAGACCTAGAACAGGCCCTTTCAATCGCAAGCAAGCTTCCGGCAAAGGGTTCACGCATTGCAGCTCTTTCTGAAATTATCAAGGTATTGATCACCGAGAAGCGCTTTGACGAGGCATTGAAGATAGTATCCCTAATGAAGCGGAAGAAAGCCCAGACATTGGAACAGGTCAAGATTGCTGAGGCCATGGCAGCCAGCGATCAGGTTGACAGCGCGTTGGAATTGTCAGGAAGTATCGAAGAATCCCTCTACCGGGTAAATGGGCTCACCCGTATCGCTGTTGCTATCACTGGTCACTCCTTCGTCGATTACATCTAAACCTCTTGTCCAGTCTAGCTGATGTGCTAATCAATTTCTACTAATTTCTCTGACTTCTTTTGTGTATGGTGTAATATACCGACCAGGCTAGCTGGTAGTGGCAGAAATAGAGCCACAATAAGAAGTGGTAGTGCTGGACTTTGTGAATACCCTAGTCCTCCAAGTATTGGAGATACTGGTGTTAGGATGCGGCCAACAAAGGAGAAGACAGCAAAGGCATTGGGCTGCTGGGCTTTAGTGATATGATTCGAAATAATCGCTGATAGCAATGATCCTGTTCCAGTAAGTCCATTGAATACATAGATTGCAGGGAGAATTGCTACGCTGGGACAGAAGACTAACGCACCGTAGAAACAAAAGACGGTGGTAACGGGGAGTAGGAGTATTTTCGTATGACCCCACTTATCTCCTGCTATTCCGATTAGAGGTCCAAAAAACGCTGCACTCATATTGACAATGGCACTGAGAATGCCAATCTGTGTTTCTTGTAACCCGAAATGATCAGATAGGAATAGGGGCACAAAGAAATTCGCTACCATACCTAGCGTCATGATGGAGGTCCAGAGTACCGTCGTTACAATGAAGACTCGATTCCTGAGGAAACCTCGGCTCCAACGTTTTTCACTGTCGTCAACTTGACGGGGTACTTTAGAGATTGGGAGCATCAAGAGGGTGCTCATACTGAACATAATTGCTGCAAGAGAGAACACAGAAGAGAATCCTGTTGTCTCGATGAGCCAACCTCCAAGAATTGGTCCAGGAATTCCACCTATTGCAGAGGAGGTTGTTAATAGGGTGAACGCGAGACCTCGTCTTTTTCCACTAATGAGATGGCTGATATAACTGCCTATAGGTGCAGCAGCTAGGGCCATGCTTCCTTCACAAACAGCTCCAAGCAAGGTCCACTGCCATGTTGGTGCAAGGAGGTAGATGAGCGGAGCAGGGACGATCGAGCCCCAGGAAATGATGAGAACGGGTTTCTCTCCAAACCGAGTAGTTAGTAAGCCTCCCACTCCAATCCAGATGAGAACACTTAGTAACAGAACCGTTTGATAGAGTCCGACCTCGATAGGATTGGCACCGTAACTACGAACATAGAGTCCGATGAAGCTTGAATATAGGTTGATGGCAAAGACCCAGAATATATTCGAGAAGAGCATCAATCCAAAGCTACGAATTGGATTGCTTACTTTGCTGGGTTCATCACGCAACTTTGCCTCACCGCTGTGTTTCTTTTTCGGTGCCATCGGTTTACTGGCAGGTTAAAAGATTTCCTTAATCCTGGGTGCAGGGTTGACCTGAGCTAGTTACAAGTATGTTTTTTCAATCTGTCATACAGCTTGCTAGCCCGTTTTTTAAGAAAAACCACTTCAAAACTCATTCTTTTTGAGTAATTCGCAATGATTCAGCGTTTTTTATCAGAAATACTTAATAAGAACGAGGTAGAAATAAGGTGATGCTGAAAGACACGGGGGCCACTCCCTATCTCCACCAGCATCGATTTTTCAAAACTTGCCTGTAATCCATCAAGTTGTGTTCTAGTTCTGGCGCTTCAGGAATAGGGCTATACTCACCACGGCTATAATCGCAGCCACAAATCCACCGACAACCAAGATCGGGATTAATGGAGGCAGGGTTGTTGTTCCCCCAGTGATTGTTGGGGGAGTAAAGGTTGTGGGATTTATGAGCCAGCGAGCCACCTTCAATAGAAGCCCCCATTCGGTGTCCGGATCAGCCAGGTCATCATGGCGAGTGGTCCCATCCCTCGTTCCTCCTTCCTCATATTCAGGATGAGGACTAGATAGGAAGACTGCCCCACTACCATTCCGGAATGTTACCATGGCTGGAAGATCGTTCTCAGGATACGTAGCGATGGTGTTTATTGGTGTATCATCGACTGCTTCAAAGAAGCCACCGCCCCACCGCATCGTGGAGTAGGAGGCAGGTTCTGCTGTGAGGTCGGGACCAGTTGAAGCGTAATTAACTGATATTGTTCCCAGATGAACCAGTGCGCTAACACCTGATGCTGGGACCCTCATGACAACATCAAAGAGACTGTAATTTGGCCATTCAAAATAGAATCCACCATAGATTCCGAAATAAGCGCCGCCTCCTTCCACAAAGGAACGGATGATGTCTTGTCCTGATGGACCCATCTCATCGACAAAAGCAGTGTATGGACTGATCCCAGGCATTGCGAAGATGTCATACCCATCAAGCCCCTCGGTGTTTACCTGAGTGGGTGATAGGGTTGTGACTGTAGCGTTCATCCATTCGAAAAGATTCACCACAGCCATTCTACTAGCGTAGTTCTCATCAGAGTGACCTCCACCGTACACTGCTACATTCGCCCCTGTGAGGTCCCCAGACCCCTGTGCCTCAACAGCAACATGCCCTGGGAGACTGAGGGCTGGAGTGAAGGTAAACAACAAGAGAATACTGGCTAAAAGAAGATATGATTTTCTGAATCTGACTTCTGGATATTTCATTGGGCTCTAACCTCAAAGCGTATTTAGAATTCGATAATGGATGAGGAGCCCGAGGATTATTTATTCACGGTAGCGATGTGGTAGTAAAAAGGGTGAAAAGTGGCGTCCAATCCGTAAGAAATCGAACCACTTGGTTCCATTTCTCATCCACTCTACTTCATAATGGAAAGGCTTCTATTTGGCCCTCTTTCGTTTCTTCTTCTTGGGCTTGGATTCCTCAGAGGGGGGTTTTATGTAAGCGTATTTACAGACTCTGATTGTCAACACATCCTGGGAGCCAGTTTGTTTGACCGATGATATTGGCAGAGACTGAGAACATGGTTTATCGCTATCATGGAGGAAGATGGTACTTGGCGTGGGGGGAAGATTATATCAGTGTCTAAACTATAGCTGCTCCCTATAGAAAGACACGCGTGCCACGCTTTTAATAATTCTTATTGCGGCAATCACCCAGAGGATTGACTTAACCTCTGAATGCTGTTGGCAGTTTCACTGATATCGATCAAGGTAGTCCGATTTTTTCTCTGAATCTGTGTAGTGTTACGAACCCTCTGAAAGAGGTGAGAATCAAAAGAATATCAACGACAATACTGAACATAGGCTCCGGAATGAGAAAGGTTGGTATGAACGAGAATGCCCCTGTAACAATAAGGAGGATCCCCGTAGATAAGCCCAATTTGGGTCTATCTGTCTGTTTACCTACCACTATGAATGTAGATCCCCAAAGAATCAAAGTGACCCCAAAGAAAGCGAGCCCTAGATACCACAATATCATATAGACTGTGTAAGGATGAAAGGACCAGATAAAGACGGGGATTCCATAAGCAAGGCTTACATAGAATGTAACTTGTATTAGTAGGAACCAGATGAGCACCATCGAAATTATGAAAGTTACCAAACCCATCAGTGAGCCGTAATATCTTCGAAACCCATAGAACCCAAAGGAGACCAAGACTCCACCGACTATGAAGAGAACGTAAGTAACCGCCAAGAAGATGAAATTGGATCCAAAACCGAGGAGTGGGGGAGTGGATGTAATTCTAGCCAGCGCAGCTATTATCAAGAAGAAGAAGCCGATTTCCCCGATTAGATAGATTCTACTCGTGGTTCCCTGGGGAACACCACCTACGCGTTCCCTCGATGGAGGTATGGAGGCTAGAACGCTAACCTCAGCAAATTTCTTACTGTGGGCTCTTCCTTGAAACATGATGTTTCCCTCTAAACCAATAAGGGAGTACCTACACCTTACTTCTTTTAAATGTTAGAATGAAGCCCATCCATTATTTACTACGGTAATGCAGCGTGAGCTACCCTTTGAACCCTGGGAAGCTTATTGGCTACAATCTCATCGATGACCCTTTCTCGCGCATTCTTGCTTGTGCTACAACCCTGGAAGACCGAGATAGAGAAGATAAGCACCAGCTAATAAGATGAGGACGCCTAAAACGAACCAGATCCATGTGAGGGCGATTGGTTCAGCGATGCGTCGTTTTCTCATGATTACGACGATTCCAGCGAATATGAACATGCCACCGACTGCGATGAAGCACAGTCCTGCAAGGAAGAAGGTGAATAACACGTCTTGGAGCATAATATGACCTCACTCTTGTTTTGTGCTTTCTATTGATTTAGTTTATCCTTCGACAATTTTGGTCTGTTTGTTTACTTGGAGCGTTTCTAGGGCCCGTATCATAAAATTAATAAATGTTTACCAAAATTTAGTATATATGTGGCAGCTAGAACACACACAGCATCAGCCACGATAAACCAGAGGAACACCCACATGAAACATAAAAAACGCTTAACCACCCTCATCCTCCCATTACTCCTCATCCTAACCTGGTCCCAGCTAGGATTCACTATCAACACAGCAGGAGTTAACCAGACTACAACCGAGATTGGCACAGTATCCGCGTCAACAGACGCAGAAATCCTAGACCTAATGAGCTCAGGATCGATTCCCTCTCTCCAATGCGGTATCGTAGTACAGGACCGTCTGGCTTGGGCGAAGGGCTATGGTGATCAACCCGATTTGGACACAGTGTTCATGATTGGTTCAATCACCAAGACCTTCACGGCTACTGCCATTCTCCAGCTTGTAGAGCAAGGTCTAATCGACCTTGATGCGGACATAAACACCTATCTTCCCTTTTCCGTGAGAAACCCCGATTTTCCAGCGGATCCGGTAACAACGCGTCAACTTCTAGCCCACACTTCAGGTCTTGCAAGAGAGATTGGTTATTTTCTTGTTGATAACCAGTTGATTGGATGGGTGAATGATCAATTTGGGGAGAGCTTTGCCTTGTGGGCAAGTCCACCAGCCCTAGACGAGATTATCACGTCCACAAGTATGGCGAACGCCTCGGTTTGGGATAATCGTCCGGGAACAACCTTCGTATATTCAAATCTCGGATTTATGCTTCTTTCCTACATTCTCGAGGAGGTCACCGGACAGACTCTAGCGTCTTATGTTCAAGAGCACATCACAGACCCCCTCGGTATGGGTAGTACAGGTTTTTCCGCCTCCGATTTCCCTGACCGACTAGCCATAGGCTATGAGCGGGTAAACGTTACCACGATTGCGGCGCTACCTCACTATGATACTTACTATTGGGGTGCTGGTCAATTACGGAGCACGGTTTTGGATCTCGCCCCATACATGATTGCTCACATGAATCTTGGGAGATACGGGACTACTCAGCTCTTGCAGCCCTCCTCTGTTGAGCTTATGCATCAGTCTGTTACCGAGTACTATGGACTTGGCTGGACTATTGATGAACAAATTCACGGTCATGGCGGCAATGTCTTTGGGTATTGGGGCCTCATGTTCTATAGAGAGACAGAGCAGGGCTCCTACGGAGTCATCATACTTGTAAACAGGGATTATCTCTTCCACGCAGATACTGCCTTTACCTCTAGCGTTGAGGATGTCTTTGTGTTGCTCTTTGAAGAAGCAGAACGGATGTTTGAGCAAGCGCTGGTGAATGCCGGGTTAACCATGATGCTGGTCATCGGCGGAATATCCGCTGGAGTTGCAGTAACGATAATAGTTGTTGTTATCCTGAAAAGGCGAGGTGCCCAAAGACATATCTGAAGTGGTTATTTCGCCTTGACTTTCACCCTTGAACTGGCAGTATAGATTAGAACAGCTGGTATAAGCCCAAAAAGTAGTGGAGGGATCAGGCTCGTTATGGCTAAGACCAGGCTAGACATCAAGAGTCCTCTTTTGTGATAGCCTAGGTCTCTTTGCCACCTAATCCATAGAATCAATAAATTAAGGTAGATAAAACCGAAGATAAGATAGGCCGTGATAAAGGGAAGGAGGAATACCCCAAAGTAAGGGGAAGCGGGGAGTAACACGAATAAGGTTCTGAAGGAAATGATGCCTACGAAGATGAATGTGATGATTACGTGGATGCTTTGGGTTATTATGGCGTTTCTAAGTGATGGCAACTCGTAACTTTCTGCAGACATCGTGAAAGTCTTCCTCGGGATCGGTAAGGTGGTACACTACAGTTCCTAGTTCTCTATTAGCTTTTACCTAACTCGCTCTTTCCGGTTTGATTAGCCTTTTAGGGTGATGAGTCGTTGCTAAGAGAGAAGGGTAATGAAACGCTCGCCAATATCTTTGATAGCCCTGGTTCTGCTAATATCTTTGAGCGGATTGGCTGGTGGAACTCCCTCACGACTAGCTCAAGATTCTACCGAGATTGGTTCCATCTCACAAGCCCTCAATGAGAACATCATTCGTGAGATTGCTGAAGGTGAGATTCCGTCACTTCAGGCAGGCATTGTAGTGGGGGAGGAGCTGGTTTGGGCAAAGGGCTACGGTGAGCAAGCCAATCTTGACAATGTGTTCATGCTTGGTTCCATCTCAAAGACTTTCGCCTCCACGGCCTTTCTCCAGCTATATGAAGGTGGTACGATTGACTTGGATGCTGACGTTAACACTTACCTAACTTTCTCGGTTAGGAACCCTAGCTTCCCCTCCACAGTGGTTACTATTCGTCAACTACTCTCTCACACAGCTGGGTTGATGAGGGACTATCCCTATGGTTTGTATTGGTATGGTAATTCGATTGTTGGCTGGCTCAACGACAATGTTGGGACCAGTTATCCTTTGTGGCCTGAGCCGCACCCACTCCTTGCCAATATGATCATACCCGCCTGGATGTCTAGCTCAGCAGTCTGGGCTTATGAACCAGGCACAGTGTTTAGCTACTCAAACTTCGGGTATGCCTTTCTCTCTTACCTCTTTGAACAGATAGCTGGGCAGTCCCTGCCTGATTATGTAGAGGAGAGCATCATGGCTCCCCTGGGTATGACTGATTCAGGCTATTGGGGGGCGGATTTCCCTGGGCGGCATGCTTTCCCCCATGAGAGGTTAGCCAATGGAACCATCTGTGAACTACCTGTCTTTGACGCGTGGGATTTTGGAGCAGGTCCGGTGAGGAGCAGCGTGCCCAGTCTAGCAAGGTTCCTAATCGCTCATATGAATGATGGAACAAGCGGTGGTTTCCAGCTCCTTGAGCCTGAAACAACGGCTCTGATGCATACTCCAGTTCTTGGAAGCTACGGGCTGGGTTGGTATCACTATGGGGTTAGTGGATCCCAAGGTCATGGCGGGGTAGATATTGGATTTATGGCTGAAATGCAGTTCAGAGTCAATGAGAGAGGACCCTACGGGGTTATCCTGTTGATTAATCGGGCAAGCACCATTGCTTCACGTGACACTGAATTATTTTCGAGTCAGGCAGCCATCATGAATCTGCTTTTTGATGAGGCTGCCATATGGACACCCACAGGATCAACCAGCACCAATCCTACCCCGCCATCATTGCTCCCTTTTCTTTTGACCATTGGACTGGTCATTGTGTCTGCTGTTGTTGCTTTGGTTATAATCAGGAGAAGAAGAGGTTAATCTGAATCCGCTTCTTCCAACCAGGTTATCTCTCTTCCGGCGAGGGGGTGTATCTGTTGGAGTTGCACTTTGAAGGTGGCGATGTCAACATCTTTTCCGAAGAGTCCTTCAAGGAAGGTCTTTGCTTCTAAGAAGAGGTCAGTTGTGATTTCACCGAACTCGATGATGAGGTTGACTCTAGCCCTATCATGCTCTCGGTGCCCTTGGGCTTCAACTGTTCCTATTCGCTGTATACCAAACCTTCGCCGGAGCTCCTCCTTGTTTTCTCTGATAATTTCCAAGAATTTCATTGTTGTCACCTCAAATCCTGTCAAAATACTCGAAGATGTATCCCTTTTTAGGGTTTTTCTAAGGCTTTCGCAATTAATTTCTTTTGTTTTTCGCCTCCAACAAGAAGTTCTTAAGGGCGTATTGCAAGGTTTTCCTAGAGACTTTCTAGTGGATATTAGAAAGGAAGGGTATAATCCTTGGTGATTCGAGAGTTCGGGTTAATGATCAACGGCATCACCATCATCAGCCGAGAGTACCGTATCGAAGAAACCCAAGAGGACTCCTTCCGAGTTATAAGGGATGGCCTGATATCTGCGATTCAAACGATCGCTCAGAGAGCACTCCAGGAACAAGTAGAATCATTCAAGATGAGTGGAACTACCATTATCATTAGCTGTAGGCCAGTTATCTTGAAAGGAAGAGAAGAGATACTTTGCGCCTTTGCCATCTGTGACAGAGATGTTCCCGAGAAACAAGTCAACGAGGCCCTCAACAGAATCTTGACCATTTTCATCCAAACCCAGGTAATCCGATCCTATGGATCCAGTCAAATGTATTCCCGTTTTGTGAAACGCATCGACGAAGTACTCGGGGACCTCTTGCTAAAACCCGAGGACCGAGTTGCCCTACTTTTCTAGAAGAACTAGGGGACATCCCCGAAAAAGGCTGCAATCTTTAGTAGGCTGTTTTTTCGCCAGCCAACGCATTTGCCGTAGTAGCCCTCCTTTAGCCTCAACTGTTCTCTACCCACCGGTTCGACAAGCTCCATCAATTTCTCTACACTCCCTGGCGATAGTGGATACTCAATGTGGAGGTGCTGGGCTCCAATCATGTTGAAAAGGTTCTGGAGGAGGAACTCGTGGAAGAATTCCTTGCGGAGATCAGGCCACTCTATGAGGAGGAGCTTCACAACTGTCTCACTGAGGTTTTCCATCCAACTCATCTTCGCATCCCAGAGCTGCCAGCAGGTATCTTGAACCTCATCCGAGTATCCCTGCTTATCGAGGCGAATTTTCATTGCACCCTCTGAAAAGTCAAAGGCATTATGCCTAAGTTTCATTGAATAGTCCTTGATGAGGGCGTCCTTCTCCATCTTGGATGCAGCCTTTTCTGTTTGAGTTCTGACAAAAGCCAAGTGTTCCGGGACAGGCTTCAATCGAAATAGGATTCTCAATGGTTTACCCGGCGTTTGTTCGGTCTTGAAATGCCAAGTTGACAACATGTTCTGGGCCTTGAAGGCATTCACAGTCTCAGCAAAGCTCAGTAGTGTTTGGCGAAAGTCGTGTGTTTCGTTGCAGGTAAGCCTTACATAAACCCAGTTTTCCGGTGAATCGACCAAGTCAATATTCCCCGAATTATAGCTCCTTTGGTGGCTTATTAAATTTCTTTTCAAAACTAGGGGTTGGGGCTCTCTGCATCAGTCCAGTCGAAGGTTTCGGCAGCTTCTCGCCACACAGCATCGGGGATGATCTCCTGCCCTGCAAAGCCCCTTATAGAAGCTAGGTTGTAGGCATGTTTGAGGAAATAATCGGCGACGTTCTGACCTGTTTCGATGCTGAGTAGAAATGCTCTTGCGAGGGCACCACCCTCAGAGAGTAAACCACTTTCTCGAAAAGCAGTGCGGATGAGTTTCAGGTCGTAGGGAACAAGGTGATGGGTAGGTTGCCATCGATTCTTCTCCCATGTCAGAACCGCGTACTGTGCCTCTATTTCTCCGTTTAATGGACCACAGACAGCGCCTGGATTTAAGACTAAGCGATGGTCCTGTTCTAGCTTCCAAGGAATGTGTGTATGTCCGCAGACCAAGACTGGCTCTTGAATCTGCTTCAGGGCGATCTCAACTGCTTTAGGGTCATATTCAGGGTATAGGTGTTCAGTCGGATTCCTTGGAGACCCGTGAACCACTCGAATTGCTGCCTTATTCGGTATTGTCACAACTCGTTGTGTGGGGAGCATCTGCAGGAACGCTAGATTGTCTGGGTTTATGTGCTGTACTGACCATCGGAGGAGTGCCCATTGGAGGCTAGTGTACCTACCATCGGGGGCGTCACCTGCAACATACTCTATCAGGTCAGCATCGGAATTCCCACGAATCATCCAACAATCC
>JAEOTB010000031.1 GCA_016840065.1 Candidatus Hermodarchaeota archaeon
GTGGCTGCGTACTGGGACAGCCTTAGCACCTGCCATATCTCTTGTCGTCGTCGATGTGACATCCAGAGAGATTCTATTGACATTCGAACGATTGGCTCAAGCGCAGAGCTGCCACAGGAGGCAATTGCGTTTCGTGCGGCAACGCGTACCCTTGGAGAGTCATGTGAGAGTAGGTCCGAGGCTATTGGGATTACTGCTAGTCTTCGGGACTTGATGAGTTTCCGTTCCAGTATCTTCGCGATTAGTTCGGTGTCTCCAGGGAAACTGGCGCGTGAGAATCTACGTGCAAGGAGTGACCAGCACAGAAAGGCACGGTCTTTGGGCATTTGGGAGTGAAGGATATCGATATTTCGGATTATGCGGTCAGGGTCTTCGGGGTTCCGTACAATAGTTTCATGGAGTGATTCTAGTGCAAATGGCTCAGATACCAGTGTACAGATAGTTTTCCAGAGGTTACCGATATCCCGGCGCTTCGTGGTCGAGTTTCGTGCTGTTTTGGAAATCCTGTAGGCTTGTCCTACTAGCTTAGGTGATAGATGGCGGCGCCTTGCCTCGGGTCTTTGGAGGCGTGTTAAACCCCTTTTTAGACGCATTAGGGTTCTGGCCAGTGAGCCGAAGGGAAAGGGTAGTTTCCCGAAGGCCCAGATGAAAGGCTCTGTATCGTGTTCATGAGGGCTAGTGATGAACCTGGCACTTTCAGGAACGATCGGTCTCTGAACTGCGATCATCTCGGAGGAGGGAGTGAGAACACGATACAGGATTGCACTGTTTTGCACCATCGCCCAGGATTCTGCTCTAACGCTGTAGAGCTGTGTACGGTGGGCCAACTTTCTGAGCACATAGTCAGTTGATAGCTTGAGTCGAGCTCGGACAGAATCTAGGTAACTGGGTCTTCCAAGGAGCCTAAGGGACTCAACACTTCTAGGCTCATCACGGGTGGAGAAGAATCGAGCTCCACGGAAATCTGTCCAGTATAGAAAACTGCCCTGAAACCGACAGGATGAAAATTCGCTATCTGACGCGTTTACCCAAGACAAGTCGCTTTCTCGAAAGTCTGCTCGAACTAGTTGGGCGTTTCGAAGCTTGGCTATCCTCATATCTGCTCGCATGAAGCTTGAGCTGAAAGAACGAATCCCATCAAGCAGGGTTCCCTTCATTCTGCATCGGTAGAAGCCTGACTTGATGATTACTGCCCTTGTGAGATTTACTCGCCCAAGATCGGCTTCCCAGAACTGGGACCCGACCAAAGTCGCTCGCTGAAGCTTTGACCCTCGTAGTCTGGCTTGGGTGCCTGTCACTCGCACTAGTTTGGCTCTTTGGAGGTCTGCGTTCCAAAGCTGAACTCCCTGAAGATTAGCTTGGTGTAGATTAGCCTCCACAAGATAAGCTTCGCACAGATGTTTTTCCTCCGTCTCTGCATCGCTAAGGTCTAACCTTCTCAAGTCCTTGCCCTTCTGCCTTATGTGCCAGCGGCAGTATCGTCTACCCTGCTTGGGGCGATGGCGGCAGCGTTCACCCCTTTTATGGCACCCTGCGTCGAATCGGTATACATAGGCACAATTCACAGGCTGATTCGAACTTGGCAGAAGACTCACCTCTAGTAGGTATAATAATTGGAGTTGATTTATCGACTGTGGATGTGTTTAAGCCTTAATCCTTTCGTGTCCCAGATAATATGCATGCATTCAGCTAGGGCTAATCGGGATAGACAGTGAACTCGCAGGTGTCATCTCCGCGAGCTGCTGTCTTTTCGATTGTAACACGAACCGGCTGCTCCAGTAAAATCTCAAAGTTGGCTTTAATCCAGCCTCTGGTACACTCGCAAAGCGTTGGATTCCGCTTTACAATATTGTATTGAACTAGTGGACAGATGCAAGGCTGATCCATCTTGGGGTAGGCTAGAGAAATCGATTCTATCGGGTTCTTACCCTTCACCATAACTTCTGGGAAGTGCATCTGCTCTTTTATCCGATTGATTCGCTCCAGAACATCATCAGTTTCATCTACGATACGTTTTACTGCTGCCATGGAATAACATTCAGCACAGTATCTCCCTGTCTTTTCTAGAAGACCCACTCTTGTTTTCTCATCCAAGGTGTCTAACTCTTGTAGGATTGTATTTATCCAACCTCCTGCGTGGCTCAGCTGGGACTTGAGAATCTTAACTAAAGGATTTGATTTGTCTTCCATACCGATTCACCGTAACAAACAATCAGTCCGTAACAAACGTATCAATTGTTAGTACATATATTTAACATAAATCAGATAGCCCAGACCAAATAAAATTTACAGCTACAATCAAGTGTTAATACTAGTTTGTTTTGAAACCACGTTCTTTTTATTCCCGCCCATTGAATAGATATGAGGGTTTTTCATGGTTGCTGAGCATCATTATGTTCCTGTTCAAGTACTTCCTATAGCCTTGTTGAATCTTATTCCGAAGGGAGATGTTATTCTCTACACCTCCCGAGCCCAAATAACCAAAACTGGTTGGGGTGGTGACTCCAAGTATGGCTATTTGGTGCTCACGAATAATGGAATTGCCTTCAGAGCGACGAAAATGAAGTTCTGGAGAGCAAGCGCTATTTCGGCATCGAAGGGTGCTTTGGAAGGTTATATCCCATACAACCTCATCTACGATTTTAAAAACCAGCTGAAGGAAATCGAGATCAAGCACACTGTTCTTCACAGACCTGCGAAAAGGCGTGGATGGAGAATTAGGATCGAGCGATGCAAAGACCAGTTAGAGAGCGAGAAATCCTTTGCGATACGCCAACGCACATTTGGTGATTTTGCCAATGAACTCTATCTAAAGAATATACAATTCACGGTGCCTAGTAAATCTGTTTCTCCCTCCTCTTCTGTTCCTACCAGCAAAGTATCCTCGACCTCTGATGTTAGACCAGTACAGTTTTGTGGTTACTGCGGTGCACCTCGTGCAAAACCTGATTCTAGGTTCTGTGATAAATGCGGCGGAAAAATAAACTAGACCCCGCTACTAAATGTGACGGATATTGATGTAGAATGGCTGTCGGTCGTTTCCAAGTAATGGCGGTCCTCCAAGCAGCAAGGGCATTGGTGCTGGGTGTTCCGGAATCCTTGGCTAAGAGCTGGGGTCTAAATCGCGCAATATTCTACGCAGCCGCCAAGCGGGGATTCAGGGCCAAGGAGCAGCCACCAAGGCGAGTTTGTGATATAAGAGCCAAGCCCGTCGAAGAAACACCAGAGACCTTCCATCTCGGGAATGAAATGGCCCTAAAAACCAAGGACGCTGAGGGAACGGAATACTTCACCATTGGTGGAAAGGTGCAAACGGAACAGGAATTTACTCGCCAGATTGAATCCCGTTTCGGCGAAAGTTTCACCCAAGCCTGGGAGGAGGCACTCGAACTTGTCCGACAGTTTGACCAGAAGGTCCTAGTTTCACAGCATGGATTCTTCAGCAAGATTTACAAGCCCAACCGAGACCTACTTGCGGCAAAGTGGACAGCCGTCGCAGACTAACTGAACCTGTTGATTTCCTTGATGATAACCATCAAATGTGCCCGTTGCCAGAGGAAGATATTCAGGTACTTCAAGAGCGGCAAGGGCAGAATCTGGCGCTGCTACAAGGCTAGAATCCAAGAGGACTTCACAGTGAGAGAGGGTGACGAGGTGCTTTGCGAGTGCGGGAACAAGATAGGCACGGATGTGGGACCACTAGTGAAGATGAGGACTGGCGCCTTCACACCCACTGGAAGATAGAGGTAATCGTATGAGTTGGTGGAATCAGATCTATGTCTTTTCTACGCCCCCTTGGGCGATTGGGCGACCACAACCAGCATTTGTAGATCTTGTCCGCAGGGGCGAGGTTAAACCAGGGTGTGTACTAGATGTTGGATGCGGAACGGGGGATAACTCGATATTCTTTGCACAAAACGGGTTCTCAGTGGTCGGAATCGATGTGGCCACTAAAGCGATTCAACTTTCTGAAGCGAGAGCAAAAGAACAAAACGTAAGCGTGGACTTTCGCGTTGGGGATGTATTAGATTTAGAGAACCAATTCCCCAAGGCTACGTTTGCTACTGTAATTGACTCGGGGTTCTTCCACATCCTAAACAACCGCAAGAGAGCTATCTACGTGAAACAGCTGCAACATGTACTCCACGAAGGTGGGAATTATTTCATGCTGTGCTACTCTGATAAGGAACCAAAACGAGGTGGCAGGGAGGTGGCAAGGAGTTTGATTGCACGATGGCGGGTCCTAGGGGGACCGCGACGTATCAAGAAACGTGAAATCCATCAAACTCTTTCCCCCTTGTTCGAAATAAATTATATCCGTGAAACATTTCTCGCATTAAGAGCGCAAGACCAAGTCCGCAGAGCCTATCTCACTTCAGCAACAAGGAGACTGTAGATGAGGAGGGCTGGCGCTTTCACGCCTACTGGCAGGTAGCACGCCTTGCCTTGGGCTTTCTGTCAGACTGGTGTGAAGTTCCAGATGGCATACGGGTACAAAGCGATTATACCCAGGACTCCGAGGTACCAGAAGACCCCGAGCATTAGGAAGATGCTCACCGGCACTAGCAAATTATCGATATTCCGAGGCGATATGGCCTCAACTATAGTTGCTACCAAGCTGACGGCAAGAACAGGGATGAGGATATTCAGAAGGCTGTAAGCTGCTGGATAGAGCGGATTGAAGACTAGCCAGTAGATGCCTAGTATCGCATAGGTGAAGAGCACGCTAAAGATGAACATGGCAAGGGTGCCTTCAACACTCTTATCACTGAAGACCTTGAACTTATGTTTGCCCCACTTCTGCCCCACCATATCAGCTAGACCATCACCGCCAGCCATTGGCCCAAAGATGAGAATAGCTGTAGGAATGAAAAGATGGAAGTAAGGCACGCCAGTGAACTTGTCAAAGGGAACGAACCAGCACGCGATGGACACCCAGACCATCACCAAGCAGTAAAGTAGGTTTCCGAAAAGGAGTTCTCGGGACTTGCCGCTCCGAGCCAGAAACTGGACGAAATCATCGTTCTTCATGAACCCGCTTCCCACAGCTACAAACAGCATGGCAAAAATCAGCGGCACAATGGCAGCGATATAGCGGCTATACGGGCCACTGGAAAACAGAATCCAACAGATGATGAACACGGGTCCGAAGAAGGTGTGGAACACCTTGCGAGCCACATAGTGTGGGATGGTTTTTCGGTTACGAAGAATATCGTTCACCCTGAACAGTACCAGAACCAGCACAAATGTGATTACTAGGGCGATGATGTCCCACATCCAGTCCAAAATACCGATAATAGCTAAGGGGTTTACCATGAAGCTTTACCTCCAAACCGATAGGGTAAGTCTGGATACTTGTTACCACTCTGATATTTAATCTTTCGAAGGCTAGAAATTGCCAACCACAGACAATTCCCTCACACTACATAACTAGACTTATACCAAACCATACCAGCACTAAGTTGAATTCGAGCTCCAAGAGATTGAACAGCGATGTTAGTAACTGATTGTTCGAAATGTGGAAAACCCCTAAAGGAATACATTAAGGGGGTGATCTACGTACCCGAAGAAAGGGTTTGGGCAGGCAGAATATGTAGGCATTGCAAACTAGTCTTTTGCCCCGAATGTTCGGGGTGCAGCATAGGAGAATACGGTCCCTGTCCAGGATGTGGAAATCGCCTCTCCTTAGCGACAGAAGAGTATCTGAGTACCCTTTATCACTGGATAAAGCGACGCCCAAAATGAGTTTGAGCCCCTTTCCTTTGCCTTCTCCAGCTTCAACAGATTATCTAACGCCCTTGGAACGGGAATATTCCTTGAACCTTTAATCCACTATGAAATCTAAGGCTGAGAGTGCGACCCCCAGCCTTGAAATCAGTAACTTCGAAACAGTTTGTCGTAATCAAACGGGAATCCAAGTCCAGATATGCCAAGGATAGTTTATGATGAGGGGAATAATACCCCACATTCCTAGATACCAGAGAGTTTGTAGTCCCCAGATGGTTATGAAGACGAAGGCTGGAACTAGTAGGTTGTCGAATTGTCGTGGTGAGCAGGCTTCGACGAGGGTGGCAACTAGTGAGATGATGAGGACTGGTAGTACAAGGTTGGCCGGGTTGAAGTTTGGTGGGTACAACCCTGTGCCAGCCACATACTGTAAGAAGCCATCCATCATTCCGAGGAAGAAGATGCCTAAGAGTACGAAGGTAAAGCAGAAGCTAAAGACGAACATGGCGAGAGTGCCTTCTCTACTCTTCTCGGTGAAGATCTTGTACTTGCGTTTGCCCCAGGCGCGTCCGACGATGTCGGCGAAGCCATCGCCTCCAGCAAGGGGACCGATGACGAGGATAGCGGTGGGTACGAATTCGTCGTAGCGGGGTTGGCCAGTTACGATGTCGACTGGAATATACCAGCAGCTGAGGGTACACCAGACCAGGACGAGGCAGTAGAGGAAGGTGCCGAAGAGGAGCCCTCTGGCTTCTCCATCTGTCACGCTTTGGACGAAGCTTTCGTTCTTCCAGACACCAGTGCCTGCTGCGACAAAGAGTATCGCAAAGAGTAGCGGAACTGCTGCAGCAAAGTAACGGCTGAGAATGTCACCTGAGAAAAGTAGCCAACAGACAAGAAACAAGGGTCCCAAGAAAGTGTGGAGCACCTTTCTTGATATGTCGACCGGGATTTTCTCGCGGTTTCGGAGTCTGCCATTGATTCTAATGAGGATGTATATCGCGATGAAAGTGATTGCTACCGCGATGACATCCCATGCCAAGTTGGGGACACCAAATGATAACAACGGATTAACCATTATATTGCCTCCGAGATGTTTCTCAAGGAGCGATGTCTAGAACCTTATGCTGCCCACTTCTTATTTAAGGATAAAGCTTGTTTCCAAAGACGCCAAGGCTTTGCGATAGGAAAAGTGTAAAAGGCAGAAGCATGAGAAAGTTCTCTTCGAAAGTGGTGGATTGTATTGACCGATGTGATGAGTGTTCTAGGAAAGATTGGACGTCGAGTCGACGCTGAGATGCTAAAGCTTCTAAAAGTGGGTGCAGCAAAGGACTTCCACGAGGTCGTTTTTCACCAAGTTAAAGCAGGTGGTAAGCGGCTTCGCCCCGCAATGACACTCTCTTTCTGTGAAGCAGCTGGTGGATCCCAGAAGGATGCACTCAGTGCGGCTGCAGCGATAGAGCTTATCCATAACTATTCTCTAATCCTAGACGATATCATTGACGATGCCGATGTGCGTCGAAACCTGCCAACTACATGGAAGAAGTTTGGGCTGAGTTTTGGAATTCTGGCTTCGACGCATTATAGAGAGGCTATTGAGGAAGGAGTCCTCCGGTCACCAAACCCAATAGCGATGTCCAAGCTGGTTGCTGATGCGATCCGGGATATCGTAGAAGGTGAGCGGCTTGATGTCCTCTTTGAGCAGGTTGAACACGGCGTCGAATATGTCGACAAACACCGCTACGAAAAGGTTACGATAAAAGATTATGAGAAGATGATTGGTAAAAAGACCGCTGCTTTGATTCGGGCTGCCTGTGAAGCAGGTGTTGTTTGTGCTGGCGGCTCCGATAAGCTCCGTCGAGCAGCTCGGGAGTTTGGCTGGAAGGGTGGACTCTCCTTCCAGATGGCAGACGATATGCTGGACCTCTTTGCTGAGGCAGAGAAGCTCGGAAAACAGGTTGGCAAGGATATCTATGAGCACAAACTCGGTAACATCGTAATTCTCTACTCCCTGGAACTTCTCTCTAAGACGGACCGAGAATTCCTCCTCAAAGTGCTCCGAGCAAAGAAACCCAGAGACCGAGATGTCGTGAAGGTCATCGAAATGCTCCGGGGCTGCGGGGCAACAGAGCGAGTTCAGAAACGAGCTAAGAAACTCGTGGACGAGGCAAAACGTGCCCTCGACAAATTCCCCAATAAAGAGGCGACCAAGCTCCTCGCAGACCTTGTAGACTTCACCTACAAACGATCATTCTAAGCGATTATATGTGAAATGTAGGAATTGATAGTATGGATAAGGAAACTAAATGGATTATTGGCGTAATTGTTATCGTCGAAGTCGTATTCTGGGTGTTAGCTTTCTACTTTGTGCTTGGTACAGAATCTAATATCTTTGAAAACCAGCTTACCCATCTTCACTTGTATCTCCCATTTCTTAACGCATTCTACGAAATCATACTCATTGTTGGCTTCTTACCAGCATACACGATAACGCTAGCCTTTGTTTCGGTGTTTCTTGCAGGAGGATTTTACAAACTACTACGGGCAATTCTGGGGACAAGAGGAATCTACATTTACGCCAAGGTCAGAACCACGCGTGTGGTAAGTCTCCGACACTATTATTCAAAAGCACTGTTCCCTGCTTTGCTGGCGATGTCCCTAGCCCTGATACTCATCGAATTTAACCATCTGTTTGCATTCATCTTCACTGACGCCCTTGCTGGACCAGAATTGTCGGCTGGTGGCTCCTTTATGATTGTGATGTCATTTCTCGCCTTACCTTTCTGTACTCTATTTTTCCTCATTTTTACCGCCTTGAATACTACGGGGATCTTCATAACCACAAAGACCCGCAAAGGCGAGACCGAATTAGTCATGAAACAATTCGGTGACCACTTCCTCCAATATCTCAAAGGCTTCACCGGGTTTGCAGCCATTATGAGCTACGTCTTACTTTTCTTAAAATATGCAGCACAAGGTCTTCTCAGCCTCGACTCGATTCCGATGATGACCTTCTCGATTGCCATGCCATTCATGCTTGCCATGTTTGTATTACCCGCAACAATACTCTGTGAGCGACGTATGTTCAGCGGACACCACTCCCTCAAACCAACAATAAAAAGTCTAACTGATGTCACCGACGAAATCGACGATTTGGAACAAAGATACCGCGAAAAACTCCAAGACCTTGAACAAAAATTACATGGAGAATAGCAGTTACTAAAAACTAGAACTACAAAGAACTAGCTGTACAAACTGCTTAGGGTTAGAGCCACCAATGCTTGAGGTAGGGGAAAGTGTATCGTTCTAGTCTGCAGGAATGTCTAGCGTTGTCCAGTCCACAAAGTCATCCCTTTTACGTTCAATCCGCTTACTCAGCCAACCAATCAGATCACGCATCGTCTTGAGTGCCGCTGGATGCATCATCATGAATACATCGATGCCTGCAAGGAGTAGGGCTAGTGCGGTGACCGATTCCCAGATGGGGCCTCGGAGTTCTCTTGGTCCGAGTGCGGGGTTCTTCATCCAGGCTTCGCGGGCAGCCCAGGCGTTGGTGGTGCCGCTGCTCATGGGGAAGGCGAGTTCCTGGTCACCCATTAGGCCAGCGATACGCATCCGCTGCATGATGGTGAAAGCGTACTCGAGGCCGTAGCCGAGGGCGGCTGTTGTGGGGTCGATGATGATTTGGTCGGGTGTGACGTAGTCTAGGAGACGGCGGTTGAGTTCTTTTTGCTGGTTGATGTCGATGCTCGTCCATGCGAGGACTAGTTGGTTGTGAGCTTTGGCGGCTTCCGCAACCGGTTTCCACATGTCCATTGTGGCTGAGCAGAGGAGGACGCGTTCACCTTCACAGACTTCTGCTGCCTTGGCGAGCAAGACTGCGTCCTTTTCGGGGTCTCCGCTGCCTCCGATGAGGATTGGGACATCCACTGCCTGGAGGACGTTCTCGATGGTTTTAGCAGCCTCTGCAGGGCTGGTGTCTTCGAGAGCGGGGTCGGTGCTGATGAGGTGGAGGGTGATGAGGTCTGCTCCGAACTTGTCCACGACAAGCCGTGCCCAGTCACAGGGATCATCCATGACATCCTTATAGTGAGCCTTGACTGCCTTAGCAAGGGGGATACGCATGTCAAAGACATCAGCAGCAAGAATCGGGAGGTGTTTGGGCTTTGCCTGGAATAGGTTCCAGGCGGGTGACTTGTGCCCACCGATGGTAAGGGCTTTACCTCTAGTACCTCCATCTGCCTTTGTTGCACCAATGATAATTTCCCGGATTTCACCAGAATAATCAGTGAGGGGGGGCTTGAACTTCGCTTCGAGTAGGGCTGTAGGTCTAGCCACCTCGGCTATACGTTCCAGAGCAGGTCTGACAAAGAGGGTGAGTTCGTCCACATCTATGGTGATGTTCTCCAGCTCGAGTTCCTCGAACTTGCCGAAGAGTGACTCGAGGGGCCCTAGGATTGATAGGTCGGTTTTGTCTTTCTGTTTTTCTTTCGGGGGCATAGTTTGAGCCCTCACTTTCTTCGTTTGTCGATGCGTTTGATGATCACTTTTTCGGCGTAGATGCGGGCGTTCTTGAAGATAATCTGCAAGCCGCCACCGACACCGGGGACCGTGGCAACCATCTGACCAGGCACCGCGAGACCAGCCTCGGTTTCGGCCCGTTCTTCTTCTTCAAGGCGTGCCGCTGCTCCGAGTTCTGCCCATCGCTTGACGACCGGGTGGGTGTGGTCTTCAAGATAGGTTTTCAGCTCCTCTATGTCGCTGACATCGTTCTCGGTGGGAATCTTATCCACCATCTCCTTGGGGATAAATTCAGCCACCCTGTCCTTGACTGCCTTGGGTAACCAGACGATGCGCTCCCAGCCACCATCAACCTGGAGGAATTTGGGTGAGCGCAAATACTCGATGGCAAGCCCGTGGAAACCAGGGATCTGGCGGCCACCGGCTGTTGAGTCAGCCATGGTAGAGAAGGGTAGTCCGTTTACTGCGTTGCCCTTGAAGTCACGATGCATAACACCAAGCCCATCCACTTCAGGGATGATGAAAGCGATAGCCTCGAAGCAGCCACAGCTAGTGTGGGGCTTCTCGAAAGCACTGTAGAGGCAGACCTCAGTGACTGAACCGAGGGTCTTCTCCTTGTAGGACTGGTTCACGCCCTCGTATTCACCCTTGAAGCCATCGATGACCTTCCCCTTCGGAATACCAAAGAGTGGTCCCTTGGGATCAACCCGTGCTGCTGCACGTCCATCAAACCAGCTGATAGCACCGCAGTTAGCATAACGCTGAGCAGTGATAACACACATGTGGGTCGGTGCGAAGGACTGGCAGAGCTGGCATCCATAGAAGGTGTCAACCTCTTCGTCCTTGAGCCCTCGGGTTCGGGCGTCTCGTGCATCGTAACGGGCAAGGACTTCATCATAGAGTTCTGCGATCTTGTCAGTGTCAGTGATGAAGGTTACCTGAATCTTTTCGATAATGGGCAAATCAGTCTTGAAAAGATGAACCAGAACCGTACCCAGATGCTTAAACGAATTGAAGCCCTTCTGATAAGACTTCTTACTGAGGCGAATCCAGATATCACCGCGCTGGTTAAGATGCATCATGCCTTCTACGAAGTTGATGAATTCGTGGATTCTTCGTTCAATTACTCCTTCGAGGTCTTCTTCGACTTCTTTGCCAGCGACTTCGACCACTATCCCTAAAGGTACTCGACTACCTTCTTCGATTTGTGGGAGGTCTTGGCCGACGATTTCGATTTTTCCATCTTCGACCTGGCCTAGTGGTCGGACGTAGGCGATTTCAAATTTTTGTTCGGATTTTGGTCCGCCGAGTTCGACTTGCATGTCGCCTCTCCGGATGCGTTCTCCTTCGAATACGACGCCGCACTGGACGGGTAGTTCTTCAAAGCTCATTTTCTTAGGTTCCTCCTACAATTGTTAAGAGTTTTTCAAGTGCCTCATACCAGTTCTCCTCCTTTAAGTTGGGGAAGGACCAGCTGGCATGGGGCTGGAAGTATCGGCCCAGCGAGACCGTTTTGATTTGCTTGGCGAAGTTAATGAGGCCTGACAACATCAGCCACTCATAGTAATAGGGGTAACCGAAGGTCAGGACTAGGTCATGGGGGCCTTTGTTATGGGTGCCTTTCCATTTGGGGTCTGTGAGGAGAGGGATGACCTCCATCGCACCCATAGAAACGGCTTCTTTGAAGCCTTTTTCTCTGAAGGCTTTGACTGTCTGAGCTGTTGCAACGACTGGGATTTTCGCTTTCTTAGCGAGTTTAATGAAATAATCCACCATATCGCCAGATTTGTACTTGGTAGTTATCGCTTCAGCTCCTACAATAAGAAGCGGGAAATCCGCCTTCTTCAGTAGTGCCATGACTACTTCGATTTTCTTAAGCGTTTGGGCCTTTTCGGGTCCACAGGTTTCGGCGGTTTGCCATGGTTCGGCTCGCATCATCTTACTTGTCACCTCCGTAGACCATACGCTTGAGAAGCGTTGGGTCTGGAATCGTGCGTTCTTTCCATTTATGTTCTTTCATTTGTGCCTCAATCTTCTTCTTGAGGGTGATGGGGATGTCGGTCTTTCTCCGTATGTAGCGGTGGACATCATCTGGGAAGAACCCATAGTAGCGTTCGTGGAGGTCGATGTAGTGGCTTAGTTTGATGGCGCGACCTTTGCTTGTATCGTTGGGGCGGAAACAGAGCTTTGCGGTTAGCACCATGCATTCCTCCTTGGTTTCCACAGCGTAAAAGAGATGTTCTGGCGCTGGAGCTATTTGTACACGGTCACCTGTTCGAGCATCATAGACCATCCAGTCCTCGGCTTTGTCTGCACGCCCGAGAAGCATTCGACGGTACTTAGTACCGTGGGGACCAACGATGACCGGAACGCCTAGTCGCCAGAACCCTGCGGCAATTGAAGCAGCTTTCTGAGACATGGCACCCCAAGAGATACCCACAGCTCCTACGCGGTTGGCGATGTAGTCGGCGATTTCCTCGTAGTTGCCGCGAAGGTTCCGCTTTGCGAAGATGTTGGCGATTTTGATTGCAGCCCCAGCTATATGCGGGTTAGATACGCATGATCCGACGTTTAGAACGCCACCAGCTTCGAACGCGCCTGAACGACGTTCATAGATGCTTTTGCCTTCTTCGTCCTTGATGGTGCCAATCGTCATTGCTGCACAGCCTGAGAGGACGATGATGAAGCGGCGGTTCGCAAATTCTTCGGCCATGTCATGGATAGCCTTTCCGTCATCGGGGTAGTTGCTGCAACCGACGTGAGCGATGACCCCAGGAATCTCTCCGAACACGACGGGTTGACCAACGGCACGGATTTCTGTGTCCTTGATGGCGCCTCGTCCTGTTCTCACCATATAGGATTCACTTGCCCACTGATCCTTGCCAGCGGTAATCATCCAACTGTGTAAGTCGTATTCGTTGGGGCAAGCGGATTCGCAGCGAGCACAACCTACACATTCGGAGTAGATTTTGGCTAATGGTTCAAAGTTACCGTCTTGGGCAGCAAGTACTGCATCCACTATGGGGTAGTTGTTTGGACAGGATCGAACGCATTCATAGCATTGACGGCAATGGTCGGCTAGCTCTTTGATTTTCCTTTTGCTGGGTAGTGAGCTTCTGTTCTTACGTTTGGGTTTAACTGCTATTGCGGTCCTAACGACAATCTCACCAGCCTTGATGGGATCACCAATGAAGACCCCTGGGAGTTTTCCTGATACTAGGTCCGCAACGATATCATCGATGTCGTCGTCTGTACGATCAGGTAGTCCCATACAAGACTTGTCACAGGTTGCTACCACGGGGGCTTTTATTTTCTGAGCGTGTTCGAGAATGTCAGTGCGGATACACTGCTCATCGACTACAACTACATCGGGGTAGCCGCTTCTGACAAATCGCAGTTGCCAAGAAATCGGTCCAACGACCTTTGCTTTAGAGTCATGGCGGGTAATGTCCCAAGATGTACAACAGATACCACAAACGTCTACCTTGTCACGGAGTCCGTGTTCTGCTGCATAATCAGTTATGGCGGCAGCGGGCACCACATTGTGCCCTATACAAAGGATAATCGCCTTTGACTTATCCATCGAGGCTATACCTGCTTGTACTAAAGGTGCCTCAGGATCTGCTTGTGGAAACCCAAGGGTGGAAATCTGTACAAGGTCTGCGATTTCCATGCCCACCTGGTCAATCATCCCGACATGTAATGCTTTTGACTCAAAATCAATCCAGCTACCCTCCTGACCTGTATGAACCGCGGATAGAGTATGAGTCAGCTGAGTTTCACAATAATCAAGGATTGTCGAGGCGTCCTCTAAGGTCCGAGGTCGAATCCCTGTCACAAGCCGTGATACCGGAGCCTCAATGTCAACTCCTTCACCCTGGGTTAAGGGAAAACGAGGACCAAACTCGTGAATCAAATGGTCCACCAAGTGGCGAGAGTGGGCAAGGTGTGCGGCACAACCGATGTTGCACGCTGCCAGTACAATTCTTGCTGACTGCTCTGTTATATTAAGACCGCAGGCACCCCGTTTGCCTGATGTCAAATCACACTTACCAAAGGTGCAGAGGCAGCAGAGCTGGCATAACGGCATGTAGGAGGGCTTCCAGCGGGTGAGAATCTTATGGTCCCAACTTCGAAGGGTCGTAACCTCAGGCATGGGAGTTGGACCCATGGGCTCGTCCCAATCGTCGTCTATTATTTGACCGACACTTACCTCGAGTTTTTCAAATACACCGAGTTCTGAGTCAAGGCGGTCAGCTTTTATTCGGGCACGTTTTTGTCTTGTCAAAGCTTCACGTCCCATTCTTCATCTTATTTGGGGAAATGGTGCTCTCATTAACGATTATTCTGCATTAAAGTCTTGGCGAAATGCGAATCTTTCTTGTTTCCAACACGCGATTTGAATAGTGATATTCCTTGTACGGAAGGATATGAGGAATCCATTTTTTTGAGGCACCATCATCAAATTTAGTACTAATAGTTGTAGATACGAAATATTAAAGTTTAACACTGTTAAGACGAAGCCTGTCACTATTTGAAGAGTGAACATTGTGTCAAAACCGTCTCCTTCTTCAAGTCAGACTCCAAAGAGCTCTGCTAGCACAACTGATTCAGCTGTCACAAAGCGCATGAAGTCTGTAAAACATAAAATCGTTATAATGTCTGGAAAAGGCGGCGTCGGAAAATCAACCGTCGCCGTTAATTTGGCAACTGCCCTTGCAATGCGGGGTCACCAAGTAGGCATTCTCGATGCCGACATCCACGGCCCTGATGTCCCGAAGATGCTGGGCGTGGAGGGTGAACGGATGATGGGCAGCGAAGCTGGTCTCACCCCTGTTCTCGGTCCCCTGAACATACGCATCGCTTCTATGGAGTTCCTAATCCAAGATCCTGATACTCCCATTATCTGGCGAGGCCCATTGAAGATGCGGGCCATCAGTGAACTCCTCTCAAACGTGTTGTGGGGCGAGCTAGATTTCCTTATTATCGACTTGCCTCCTGGAACTGGCGATGAATCCCTTAGTGTAATGCAGCTACTCCCAGAACTGGAAGGTGTGGTCATCGTCGTTACTCCGCAGGAGGTGGCCCTCCTCGACTCAAGGAAGGCCGTAATGATGGTACGAAAGATGAAGATTCCAGTACTCGGTCTTATTGAGAATATGAGCGGCTTCTTCTGCCCCCACTGTGGGGAGCGGACGGATATTTTTGGTTCCGGTGGAGGTCGTAACGCTGCAAAGGAACTGAACCTCCGATTCTTAGGTGCGCTGCCCTTTGATCATCGGGCAATGCAGCTTTCAGATGAAGGGAGGCCTTTCATCGCTGCGTCTCCAGACACTCCATTGGCAAAGGCCTTTGACGAGGTCGTAGAAAACTTACTACCACGCCTTGGTAAACGACATGCGAAATAAGCCAGTCAATCTAACCCCTTCCGTTGGTCTTTGGCTCTCCATCGAGTGGGGGGTTTTTCGTGTCTGTGATGATGGTGAGGGGGCGGTTCTCGGTGAGAGCGGTGACCACCTTCTTTCTCCCAGATTGGAGCAGTCGCCATACTGTGCCGCGGGAAATCTCCATTCGTTGCCCCGCTTCTTCTTGATCGAGTCCTTCACTATCTACTAGACGCATGGCTTCTAGCTCAGAGGCTTGGAGAAGGATATGGAATGGGTTGTCGAGTATAGTTGGTGTGAATGTGTTCGGCGTTGGGGTCTGACCAAGTCTTACAGGCTTAGGTGGTCTACCCCTGCCTCCCCATCTTCGTCTATGTCTCATGGTTATTCAGCTTGATTGTATCTTGAATACATTTATATATTTCTGTGCATAAGCACATAATAGATATGTGCATAGGCACATAATTCAACATGGAGGCAATAAACCAAATGCAAAGACGAGGCGGTCGTGGCCGTCGAAGAAACAAAGGTCCCTGGCCTGGAAATGGTCCTTTCTCTCATCTACCCCCATGGGAACGACCGGGATGGAAGTATGGTCCAGGTAGCTGCTGGACCCTCTATCAAAGAAACCAGATACAAACCACACCACAGGCAAGACAGCCTATTACACCATCAGCTCCAATAGACACACGTGAGAACAACTTCTGTGTACACTGTGGCGCTGCTTTAGTGATGAATGCAAGGTTTTGCAGCCAATGCGGTGAACCAGTGAAAGGAGCACGTTAGCTAGAGCACCACATAACCTCTGATATATACCTTTAAGAGTCGTGGTGTTCTAGCCTTTTTTCTATTCTAGCCCATGCATCATTTAATGCCTTTGTTAGCCTATGCTGAGGTGCATAAGTGACAACAGGTTTACCAGCTACAACAGCCTTTGTCATCATATCATCAAAGGGGATATGACCAACAACCTCCACACCCTGTTCAGCACAATAGGCTTCAACCTCTTTGGACTTCTGGAGGTTTAAATCGAACTTGTTGATGACTACCATTACTGGAGTCTTGAAGTGGGCAAACAGTTGCAGGGCGCGCTCCATGTCATGGATGGCAGGAACAGTTGGTTCGATCACTACAACTCCTGCGGAGGCGCCACTAATAGTTGCTATTGTTGCACACGCGATGCCTGGAGGTCCATCTACAAGTAGAAGTTTCCTTTTCTTTTCCTTTGCTAATTCCTTAGCAAGTTGCCGTACCCGAGTAACCAGTTTGCCAGAGTTTGCTTCGCCTGGTAAAAGAAGTGCGTGGGCCATTGGACAATACTCAGTTTCTGAGGTGTAGATATGGCCTGAAAGAGTAGCTTCTAATTTGACAGCTTCTACTGGGCATACGAGCTTACAAACTCCGCAGCCCTCGCATAAGATGGGATCAACTGTTAGCTCCTCACTGATTGCGTCGAAACGACAGGATTCTTTGCAGGCAAAGCAGTCAGTGCACAACTCTGGGTTGATGGAGGCGACCTTGGAGGCGATGAAATCCTCTGTTTTCTCCACCTTCGGGGCTAGAAGCAGATGAAGATTCGGTGCATCCACATCACAATCGGATACAACATGATTTGTTGCTAGAGCAGCAAAGGCTGCTGTGAGGCTAGTTTTTCCAGTTCCTCCCTTCCCGCTTACAATCACAAGTTCTTTCATTGTTTGAGCCTCCGTTGAATCTCTTTGAATAGGTCTTGGAATTTAGATTTCCACTCTGTCATCTGTGTGACAAAGGGGATGCCTTCTGAGAAGAGTTCAGCGATTTCGCGGCTGTTTGGAATCTCCATCAAGATGGGGATTTTCTCCTTCTCACAATAGGAATAGACTTGTCGGTCTCCGATGCCTGCCCGGTTAACTATGACTCCTAGGGGGATTTTCAGTCGACGTATAACCTCCACTGCAAGCCTGAGATCATGTAGCCCAAAGGGAGTCGGTTCGGTGACTAGTAGGCAGAAATCACTTCCGTGAACGGATTCGACTAGTTGACAGGAAACGCCTGGTGGACAGTCGATGATGGTAGTTTCCTTGTCCTTTTGAGCCGCTGCTTTAACGGCCTTGATGACCGGTACTACAAGGGCTTCCCCGACATCAAGTTGACCATAGATGATGTCGACACCCTGAGGAGTCGTTCCGTGTTGGGTCACCCCAATTTGCCGGTCCTCCTCCTCGATTGCCTTGCTGGGGCAAATAATGACACAGCCGGCACAACCATAGCAGAGTTCTGGGAAGAAGGTGATTCCTTTTTCACTGACGAAAATCGCGTGGTTGGCACAGAACTTTGCGCATTCCTTTGATCTTTCACACTTTGATTCGTCAAAACTTGGTACCATAGTGGTGACCGGTTTCGTTTCAGAGACCTCGAGTGGGAGTAGGGTATGAACATTGGGTTCATCAGCATCACAATCAAGCAGCTGCACCTGCGTTTCCAGTGAAAGTGCCAGATTTACAGCCACTGTTGTCTTGCCAGTTCCTCCTTTTCCACTTGCGACAGCTATTAGCACATCATATCCTCCATGACCTGTACCGCACCTTGAATTCTATCACCGAATTCCTGCTTCCCTATTTGTGCCGGGCTTCGCGGCATCCCTCAGTTAGTTCCCTTAACTCGTTTCGAATGAAGGCGCTGAGAACTTCTCCAAGTGTGTTAGCGTTTGTCTGTAGTACAGCAACACCTGCTGCTTGGAAGAGCCTGATAGCTCTTGGTCCCATACCAACGGTTATTATGGCATCCGGTTTGAAGCTTATTAGGAGATCAGGAGGTCGTTCTTCTCCTCCGAAATGTGTGCTTATATTGGCCTTGAAGTCTAGCCGTTGAAGTCCTTCTTCTGATTCGATCTCTGCGATGGCAAAGTAGGGGGCTCGTCCAAAGTGGGGAGATACTGGGCTAGTCTCTCCCATCTTTTCTAGAACTGGTACTATGATTCGTTCAACCATGTTAATCACCTAGTTACTATTTTCTATCTTTGTCCTCTGCGGCCCATTCCACGACCCGTCCCTCGTCCACCACCCATACCAGAATGTGATGGGGCTGTCGCAGACGATGTGGGGGTCAGCTGACCTGAATTGAACATTTCGATTGCTGATTTTACAGTGCCACTGATTCCAACGAAGACCGTGATTCCAGCAGCTGCTAGAGCATTATAGGCATTTGGTCCAACATTTCCGGTCAGCACTGCTTTGCAGCCTTGTTCTGCGATGAATTGAGCGGCGTGGATTCCTGCTCCACCGCTTGCCATCGTACCTGGGTTCATTGCAGCTTCGAAAGCAAGTGTTTTCGAATCTACGATAATGAAGTTGGCACATCGTCCGAATCGTGGATCGATTAGTGAGTCCAATGTGGGAGCTTGTGCTGTTACGCATATTTTCATGTTTTTTCCTCCTAAGGAGTTGTATCATTCTTAGGGTGTGCCAAGCGGTGCAAGTTGGGGCTTTGGCATTGTGGGCAGTGTTGGGGGCGTCCCGTTCCGAAAGGTTCGTCCCAGTGGTGTTGACACCTGAAGCATTCGAAGAATCGTTTTGAGGGGAGTTCGTAGGTTCCACCTTCTATTCGTATCGATTTGCCATTGGCCAGAGCATCTGCTACCTTGCTCCGGGCGGTGCGAAGAATCCTGTGCAGGGTGGGCTGGGAGACTCCTAGTCGTTTTGCTGTTTCTTCTTGAGTTAGTCTTTTGTGGTCTGCGAGTCGGAGTGCTTCTAACTCGTCGATGGTGATTACTACCTCTTCTAGGGCAGCGAGTGGGATTCCTCTGGGTTTGTAGTAGGTTGCCCGTGGTTCTTCGCTGACAAACCGGTGTTTTCTTGGTCTTGGCACGTTATGAATATATATTCATAACTCATTTAAACCTTTCCCAACAACAAAACAGGAAGGGAGGTTCAAACACTCACATTCTTTTTATCAGCCCTCGTCTAACTATTGTGGGAATAAAATGAACCCGAAAACTCTACGTACTTTTCAACGAGAGAAACTAGATGAAATCACCTCCTTCTGGGCAACTCAAAAAACCCGAAAGACGACGGGAAGGATGAATGCGATTTGTCTTTTCACAGGCCCATCGAGAACAGGGAAAACCATGGCAGCACAGGTTCTGGCGAAAAGGCTAGATATGCCGATGTACCGAATCGACTTGTCTGCGGTTGTTAGCAAGTACATTGGTGAGACGGAAAAAAACCTGAAGCGACTATTTGATGCTGCTGAAGTTTCTGACGTTATTCTTCTCTTCGATGAAGCTGATGCTCTCTTTGGGAAACGAACCGAAGTTAGAGACGCTCACGACCGTTATGGGAACCTCTCCATTCATTATCTCTTAGAAAGGATGGAACGCTCAAGGGGATTTGTAATATTAGCAGTACAGAGAAAGGATACCATTGATCCTGCTTTTCTTAGAAGAACCCGTTTTACCATCAAGTTCCCCTATGCTCATCTCAGGAAGGAGAAGGACGACGAAGACTAGTGAGGGAACGTGTCTTGAGTATTGAAGTCGAGTATGGTCCGAAGAAGCTCCCACCCCTGCTATGTGGTTCAAGCCCCTTCATGGGTGCAGGGCAGTTTGGGGGGAGTGGTGCGGCTTGGTATCACAAGTTCTTCAATCACCCTGAGAGGATGGCAGAGTTCTTCAGCTATTTCTGCGAGTTAGGATTTCCGGGAGCCCACATCATCGCTTATCCTAGCATAATAGAAGCAGCACGCCTTACTAAGGAATCGTATCCGCTCAAGGTAACTGCGTCTTTGCTTCCTGATGATTGGATGGAGAATTTTGAGGATGTGGCAGCCCTCAAACCCGAAGTGGTTTACGTGCATGGATCCATGACAGACGAGTTCCTTAACCGCCGAGTTGATAGGCTTCGGGAATGCCTTCAAGCAATTCGTGACATAGGAGCATTTCCTGGAATGGCAACTCATGAAACCTATCAGACACTTCAAGCTCTACAAAGTGAGAATCACCAGCTTGGAAAGGAATCCTTCGGTTTACTGCTACCTATCAATCATCTAGGATGGGCAATTGGAGGACCCTTGACCGAGGTTGTTGACTTGTTGGGAAAGACAGACAGTAGCAGACACCCAGTTGCTGGGATGAAGATTCTTGCGGCGGGGCGGCTAAAACCCGAAGAGGCATTAAGGTTTGCATTTCAGGTAGCAAAGGTAAAGGTTGCCGCCGTAGGTGTTGTCGCGAAGGAGCAAGCAGAGGAACTCTCAGCCATTTGTCAGACACTATCGAGTGAGTGATTTCTTAGGCGAAGGTAATGTATTCCTTAAGGTAGTGTCTGCAGTATGAAGGCAATAACTGCGATGATGATTGCTACGACTATGATAACACCAAGGAGGATTGTAATTATTTTCCGTTGCCGCTGTTCTTTCCTTCTCAGTTCTTTCCAGTAACCGCGGGGTGCTTTGGGAGCTGCCTTTAGGGCTGCGCGCTGTTTCGATTTATAATGTAGGGTCAGGGCAATTGCGATACCAGGCCAGAATAACCAAAACACAAGGCCACAGATGGGAAGCAGCAGCCAAGGAGAATAGAGGATGATCAGGAATATGCCGATGAGGCTGAAGACGATATAGGCAAAGATAAGCCAACCTCCGCCATCACCCTCCAACCAATGCCTGTCGAATTCGGGTTTAACCTTACCCTGCTCTTCTGCAAGGCGAATCATCTTCTTCTTATGCGAACCTAGATGCCCGTCAAGGAAAAGGGGAAGAAACATGCTGAAGAAGAACCCACCAACAACGACTCCCATGAGTAGGAACATGTAGAGGGTTTCTGGGGTCAATGGTTGGGCTAGGTGTTTTACAGAGAGTAGAACTGAAACTAGTTGGTGTAATTCCATCACTTTGAGGACCTCCTTTCCACTCAATCCTGAAGTAGAACTGTCCCTGTATTTATATTGTCACATCGATTCTCCTTGAGGGACGTGAATATTCTAGCTGGAGGTTTTGTCTTGGCTCCGTTTTCTTATCTTTGGAAAGAGTGCTCCAGTGCGTTGCTGATATTCACGGTAGGCATCGCCAAATCGTTTTACCAAATCCTTCTCCTCGTAGTGAATCATGATTGGTGTGTATATGATAATGAAGAGGGTGGTCCAAATGACTAGGAATAGCGAATTGAGGAATAATGCACAGACCACAAACCATGGGAATTCGCCAAGTGTTTGTGGGTGGCGGATATGTTTGTAGATGCCTCCGTACATCTTTGTCTCTGTTGAAGGCGTCATGCTTTCGCTGCCTGCGGCTTTAATTCCCAATATCCACACAACTGTACAGGGAATGAGTATGATTACCCCAATAGTGATGCCCACCCAGGGGTTTAGGTGAACCAGCCAGACTAGTTCTGGAATTGGAAACCAAATCCATAGAATGAGGTTAAGGAGCATCACTAGCATGAAGACTGCTGAGATGCTTCGGAATCTCTGACACTCTTTCCATGCCTTTGCACCCCGTTTCTCCGCGCGGGTTGCAGGCATAACACTGAGAGTGTATAGGTAACAAAACAGGAGAGTCGCGATATGTAGTATTAGGAGATTTAACCATTCAATCAATTTCAGTCACTCTTTGAGATTTGCTAAATACTAAGTTAGTTAAAATGAAAGCTCCTTTTCAAAAAAGCTGTCAAAATTCTCTAATGGAGACGATATTACAGAAGAGGAAAGAATCACTAGCCTGTTTCCTTTTGGGCCTGCTCTGTGGTTGTTTGTGTAGTTGGTAAGGGGCAGGCCTCTTGATCTGCTTTGATTCCTCTTACTGTTTGTCCGATGAGGAAATGCCATGTAAGCAAGCCAAGATTGTTGAATAGGGATTCGAAGAAAAAGTCCCAAGTAATGGGGCCTCTACCAAGTTGCACTTCAAATGCTTTCTTCAAGGCGATAAGCCGGTGTTTGGTGTGTACTGTGACTCCGATGGCTGTCCAGCCTTTTCGCCTCTCGGTGCTTGAGGTGCTTCGGCTTCCACTTTTTGGCACGTTGTGTCCTCCGTTGCCCTCCGTAATCTGGTCTCAACCCTTAAATTTGTACCTGAAGAATATGTCGGAACAAATCCCTATTTATCGAAATAAAGCCATAAATGGTATTATTCTCTTTTTAGAGAGGTATTACCTCATCTAATAATGATTTTCGTCTTTAATTCGCCGAATTCGAGAATATTCTGATGCCGTCTAGTACTTCTTCTTGAGGAGGTGCCGTGTCTTATGTCGGCTTCGGAAGAAGCGTTCTTCTGCTCGTTGTCGGGCACTTTCAGCCTTGATCTTGTGAATGTCAGGCGCTACACTGGTCCTGTTCCCTCGCAAAGCGGCAATATAGACTTCCCACTGTTGCCCCGCTTCGGCACGACCAGTAGACCTATGTTTTCCGTTCCGTTCTACCGTAAATTTACTATGTACTCCCATAATTACCTCAAGATGAAAATATAAGCAGAATCTTAAAAACATATGCGTAGAGTGATGCTAAACGGTTACACAGAGAAGAAAAGAGCCGTTATTCTATATGGAATGCAGGTGCAGGTTGTGAAGGTAAAAATCCTAGCAGAAGGGTTGAAGACCTTAGCAGAGGAGATGGGGTTGGAGGGGTGGAGGGAGTTCCGAACCCCTGACAGAACCCGAATAGATTTCGCCTTCACCAAAGGCTCGGAGCGACTTCTCGCTGTGGAGTTCGAGAGAAGCCGGAAGTGGTTATTCGCGCGAGTTCTCTACAACGCGGTGAAGGCACAGCGAGCTGAATTCCCCATCATCCTATTTGTATATCCATTCTATGACCTGCCCAGAGCAGGAAGATCCTGGGTCCCCAAATACGTCGAGGATCATCTTGGACTACGTCTTGGTCTTTGCCATCCTAGGGATTGCGACCGAGCGGCAAGAGCTTTACTCTGCGAACAGCTGGGTCTTCCAACCTCTTCTGATATTTCAGAAACAGACAGAGTCATAACTAAAGCCCCAGAAGTTGTGGTACCAGCATCACCATCATTAACAGTGGGGGCAGAAGCTTGGAAACAAGCCTCCCAGAAAAGAAGTAGTTCCAAACGAGTTACGAGAAAACGGAGCACTTCTCGAAGGAAAACGAAGAAAAAAACCTGAATCTGCTTCAGAGATTTTACCGTAAGCCTTATGCCCTTTGAGCGTTATTTCGTAGTCAGTCGGAAGTTGGTGAATCGAAGTGCCTTCAATATCGCCTGAAAGTTACAAGCCAGATGAGATACTCGAGCTTGTCGAAATGAAACAGAGAAACCAGTTAGAGATTACAAAATGCGATAAGATTGGTGATGCGTTCAACTTCGATTGTCCGTCATGTCGTCGAGCTACTGCAGTTCCATCAGAGATATACAGGGAAGAAGTGGAAAGGGAGAAAATAGGGATTGTACCAACCGATAAGGCGCTCCGCCCAACTGGCTGGCTACTCATCCTTATTGGAATCTTGATTGCGCCACCCATCATCTTCTTTGTGGGATGGATTCTTGCTGGCGGAGGTCTTGGCCCAGTTATTCTAGCGGTTACTTTTCTTGGTGTGGGCGGGGCGATAGGTTTGGCACTCTTATTGTATGTGTTGATTGGTGTTTTCAGTTTCTGGTTTCTAGCACGTAAAATGAGAATTTGGCTTGTGCCTTGTGTCAACTGTGGGCAAAAAATCTGTATCATGTTCTCATCAGGTAAAGCTTACTTGCTTAGGAAGAAGCAGGAGTAACCTTTCTTACCGTCTTGAGACCGAGCCTAAACGCCTTTAGGTTAACCTCTTTCAATCTGCGAATCTGGGAGGAGATTACCTGTTCGAGTTCTTTTGAAGTCAGTGGAGTCAATTGAGATCCAATTAGAGCACCGACCATCACCGTGTTCATCACTAGGGGCGAGCCGGTCTTGGTTGCCAGTTCAACCGCGTCGAGGATGTAAAGATCTTTGCAAAGCCTTCCTAGTTTTGTTTCTATCTCGGTGATTGATGGGTATTCGAGTTCGCCTGCTAGAACTTCTGCAGGATAGATTGGGTGTGTGTTCATGATAACTGAAGCACGGGGGTTCAGGTAGGAGGCTCCTACGCGGAGTGCTTCTGCTGGTTCAAAGCCGAGAAGTATGTGAGCTGAGTGCTGGGGGATGAGAGGTCCGACCTCTTTTTGACTGATTCTCAAGTGTGACATCACACAGCCTCCCCTTTGTGCTGCACCATAGGTTTCACCTACTGCGACGTAGAATCCCTTTGTGAGTGCGGCTAAAGCTATGAGGCGTGATGAGAAGAGGTTGCCTTGCCCTCCGACGCCAGCGATAATTATGTTGATTGTTTTCAGTTTTGCTCACCTCTTCGCTTTAGTGATTGCTTTGGCGGGACATATCTGAACGCAGACACCACAGCCATTACAGAGAACTTCATCGATTTTTGCCATGGAGGTTTCACTATCCCAGACACAAGCAGGGCAGTTAAACTGGACGGAACAAATCTTACATTTTTCGCCGATGCATTTGTCTTTATCAACTATGTACTTCGGTGTAGGTTCTCCTGATTTAATTCGTCGACGATTTGTGATGAGCGCGCACTCTCGACGAAACACTATGGCGTGGCTGATATTTGCAGTAATTGCTTTGTAAATCCTGTCTATTGATTTCTCGATGTCAAAGGGGTCGATGACTGATATTTCGGAGAAGCCAATACCCTTTAGCAGATTTTCGATGGGTACTGTTGTGATTTTCTCTCCTGTAGCGGCGAGTCCTATCCCAGGGTGAGGTTGGAAACCTGTCATCGCCGTTGATTCGTTATCAAAAATTATGGATGTGACCTTCGACTGAGTGTACACAATGTTTACCAGAGCGGGGAGGCAAGCGTGGTAAAAAGTCGAATCCCCCATCACCGCTATCACTGGCTCATCCAGCCCAAATTGGTCAAGTTTTCCAAAACCACTGGCCAGTCCCACTCCAGCACCCATTGAGAGCTGGCTGCGCATGATATCATGATAGAATGCGCCCAAGGAGTAGCAGCCTATATCACCTGTGACAAAACCCTTGCCTTGATTCTTCTTGATTGCTCGATGGATGCTATAATATGCAGCTCTGTGTGGGCATCCTGGACAGAATGTCAGGATTCTACGTGGAGCAAGGTTAGCCGCGTCTTCTGCTTTAGCAATATATGCCCTTGAGACTGGTTTGTATTTAATACCCTGGATCTTTGAGATTGCAGCTATTGCGTGGTCGATGTTACATTCGCCGAAACTGGGAATGTGACCAGAGAATTTACCGAAAAACTTGAACTGGTCTGATTTTTCCAAATCAGCGGCGAGGCTGCGAACCTGTGTCTCCAGGTAAGGGTCGATTTCCTCTAAGAACAGCACCTTGTTTGCGGATTTTAGGTGTTTTAGTATTAGCTTGTGGGGGAGCGGCGAAATGGTGGCGAGTGCGAGGATGCCCACATCTTTTGCAGATAGGAGTTGTACTGCCTCATTGGCGTATTTCCAACCAGTACCTGATGTGATAACCAGAAGAGATGGATTTCGTGGTCCCACATACCGATTCCACGATGATTTCTCGAATTCCTTCTTACGGATTCTTTCCAAGCGTTGATGAAGCTCTGCATGGCGGATATGAGGGCGAGGAAGGTTGTGAAGGGGAATGCTATGGTCAAATACTGCCTTACGGGAAGGATTGGGAACTTCACCCAGAGTGAATGGCGCTCGGCTCTGAGCTAGTCGGGTTGTTTCCCTCACCAAAACCACTAGCCCATATTTTTCAGATAAGTCAAAGGCGTAAGGGATGATGTCTTTTGCTTGCTGATGAGTGAAAGGTTCCAAGACAACAACATCTGAGTAATTACCCAGTGGACGCGAATCACCCTCAGTCGTTGAGCTGTGGGCGAGTGGATCATCAGCAACGACAAGTACAAGCCCGCCTTTGCCATGCCCTGAAAAGGCGACATTAATCAATGAATCTAACACGACGAATAGCCCATTCTGCTTCATCGATGCTAGAGCTCGGAGCCCAGACCACGCAGCTGCTGTTGCAACCTCGAAGGCAACCTTCTCGTTTGTACTCCACTCGGTGTAAATTCCTAAACCCTTTGAGACGAGTGCGAGGTTTCCAAGGATTTCAGATGATGGTGTGCCCGGATAGGCTGCTGCGAATTGGATACCCGCTTCTAGGGCTCCTCGGGCTATCGCTTCATTGCCCAGCCCCAGGACTACATCACCAGCTTTCCCGAACATAACATCGTAACCCATAGTTCACCACGTAGTTTTGATACCTATCACAGTTGTACAAACATGTTGTCTTGCTCTAGGGTCATTGGTTTCATTTTAGGAGATAGAACCTTTATAATATTCATCCATGCCTTAGACACGTAAGAGTGTCTAGTATGCCTAACCCCTCCAAGCCTGAACTCCAAATTATTGACTTTCACATCCATATAGGGTTGCGGAAGCATTTCAACCCTTCAATCCTACAGTTATTCGGGATGTCAAATCCTGCGCTCGAGGACCAGATTAGCGAGTTCATGAAACCGGACAATATTGTGGCGATGCTTGATGGGCACGGGGTTAGCAGAGCAGTTGTGTTGGCAGAAGATTCACCGAAGGTTACTGGCGTAGTGCCTAACGATTTTGTGGCTGAATTCTGCAGCCATTATCCGGACAGATTGATTCCATATGCCAGTGTTGACCCAACTGAGAACACGAATCCCGCAAGGACACTGGAAAAGGCTGTGACTGAACTGGAGATGCGGGGGTTGAAGCTTTACCCTAGCTATCAGCACTTCTATCCGAATGCCTATCAGGAAGATTCTAGTTTAAGGAAGCTTAGGCAGTTGTATGAATGCGCAGAAAACTTGAGGCTTCCAGTGATGTTTCACACAGGTACAAGCGTGTTCCCTGGGGCCCGACTCAAATATAGCAATCCATTATTCCTCGATGACCTTGCTGTAGACTTTCCAGAGTTGAAAATCATAATGGCGCATGGAGGTCGAGGACCCTGGTTCAGTACAGCATTCTATCTTGCCAGGATGCACGCAAATGTTTTCATTGATATATCTGGGCTCCCGCCGAAGAATCTTCTCAACTACTTTCCCAAGCTTGAATCTATCTCCGAGAAGGTGCTGTTTGGTAGCGACTGGCCCGACACTCTCAATATCGGTGCAAACATCGAAGCTGTAAAACATCTAGCTATTAGCGATAGAGCGAAGGCGCAAATACTTGGAGGGAATGCTGCAAGAATACTAGAGCTATAGTAGCTATTGTTTTGGTCGTTTTCCTGTTACGGCGCGAACAATTCCCCAGAATTCGTCCTCTTTCAATCCGAGGCGGGTTTCGCGGAGAAGCTCTTGGGCCTGTTGGAGTTGCTGGAGCATCTCTCGTTTATCGCGGAGCCGGTGGGTCTCTTTGACTTGACAGACAATTTGTTGGACCTGCTCATCTGAGGCCTCGATTCCTTCCTGTTCCAGCTTGGTTCTCACCATTTGGCTACCCGTGAATTTTCCAAGATAGAAGCTTGTGCGGCGCCCCACGGCTTCAGGAGGAATTGGCTCATAGCAAAGTTGATGGGCAAGTAAGCCGTGTACGTGGATGCCGGCAGCGTGGGAGAAGGCATTTTCACCGATGATAGCTTTGTGAATCGGGAGTAGAATAGCGAAATACTGGCTTGTGAGCTTGGCCAATTCGTGAATTCGCTTAGTCTCAACTCCAGTAGGAATGTTATAGAGGATTTCTAGAGCCATGACAACCTCTTCAAGGGGAGCGTTACCTGCCCGTTCTCCGAAACCAGCAACACAAACGTGAGGTGTGGTTACTCCTTCTTCGATGGCAGCTAGTGTGTTGGCGGTGGCTAGTCCGAAGTCGTTGTGGCAGTGGATACCGAGAGGTGTTTTTCCTTTAGTTTCCTTCCAGAGCCTGTCTCGTACCTGGCTAACAAGGTGCCGCATCGATTCTGGTCGAAGGAAACCAACAGTGTCGGTCATTATTACTCTGTCAGCTCCTGCCTCGACTGCAGTCTTGAAGACCTCCACGGTCCTATCGACGCTTGTGCGGGAGGTGTCCTCTGAGATGAAATCCACCTTCACGCCATGACTCTTAGCGTACTCAACACTGTCGGTGACCCGGTCTAGAACCTCCTGCCATTCCATCTTGAGCTTGTATTTTAGGTGGAGGTTGCTCGTGGCGATGAAAACAGGTACTTCCTCAGCGCCAGCTTGGACGGAGAGATCGATATCAGACCGGAGGGCACGGGCAGGGGCAGCAAGGCTTGCCTGAGAGAAGCCTTCTGCTGCGATACGACGGACAACCTCTCTTTCGGATTCGGCGACTGCGGGGAACCCTACGACTATTACATTGACACCCATCTCGTCCATCAGTTTTGCGATCTCGATTTTCTCGTCAATGAGGAGAGTGGTTCCAGGTGTCTGTTCTCCATCTCGGAGGGTTTCGTCCCAGATGAA
>JAEOTB010000121.1 GCA_016840065.1 Candidatus Hermodarchaeota archaeon
CTGTTGACGCTTCACAATTCTTCGGGGGAGGGGGTGTTGAGAAACCTGATGGTTTGTACAAGCCACTCACTCAGTCCTCTACCAAGCCTGACTCAGGACCAGGGTTATTCCTTGAGCGAAGACTTCACTTGGGACCAGGAGAAAGCAAGACAATATACTTCGCGTTCGGTTATTTACCTGAAGGATTCGAGCTAGAATCCCTTTTAGAAAAATATAGCAAAAATCCTTCAGAACTACTTTCCCAATCGAGCGAATATTGGGAGAAGACCAGCATAAAGTTTGATGTCAAAGACGAAAGCTGGGTTGATCGCGAGGTAAAATGGCATAACTACTATCTGCGTAGTAACCTCACCTTTGATAGCTTTTTCAAAGAACACATACTATCCCAAGGCCATGTCTACCAATACATAGTGGGATTCCAAGGGGCTGCGCGAGACCCCTTACAACATGCCCTCCCTTTCACCTTTAGTGAACCAGAGATAGTCAAGAACGTCCTCCGATACACATTGAAGACTGTGACCTCCGAAGGGAGAATTCCATACGGGATTGCAGGGTGTGGGATGAATATGCCTTCACCGTTTAAACCGAGTGATCAAGAGATGTGGCTGCTCTGGTTGGCAAGTGAGTATGTACTTGCGACGCGAGATTTAGCATTTCTTGATGAATTGGTTTCAACATATCCTGTTTATGGTGACGATGTAGAACTAGTACGAGTTCGAAAGCTTCTGCATCGTTGTTATACTCACCTAGCCGAAAAAACAGGAACAGGGAAGCATGGTTTACAACGACTTTCTAATGGGGACTGGAACGACGATGTGGTTCTCGGTAATGTTCCAGAAGAGCAGCGGGAAACTGTTACAGAAGTTGGTGAGAGTGTGTTGAATGCCGCCATGGCGAGTTATACCTTGAGCATTTACTCTCGACTACTAAGTTACGCTGGTGACTCTAAACTGGCTACTGACACCCTGAAACGAGCGCAAAATCAACGTGATGCAGTCCAAGCACAATGGACTGGACGTTGGTTCAGGCGTGCTTGGCTTACAAAAGAACTAGGATGGATAGGTGAGGACAGAATGTGGTTAGAGCCGCAGCCATGGGCGATCATAGGAGGAGCCGCTAAACCAAAGCAAGTGGACACACTTGTCCAGTCCATCGACGAAGGAGTGCGCAGACCCTCAAAACTTGGTGCCATCCTCCTCAGCAAACCATTTGAAAGAAAAGAGGGCCCCCCTGGAACTGGTACGAATGCGGGAATCTGGCCCTCGATTAATGGAACATTGATTTGGGCTTTAGCTCTCGCTAATGGTAAGATGGCTTGGGAGGAATGGAAGCGGAACTCACTAGCAATGCACGCTGAAACCTATCCTGAAATCTGGTATGGAATCTGGAGCGGCCCAGACTGCATTAACTCCGAACTTGCAGAGAGACCAGGCGAAACAGGCTTGGAGTTTCTAGGGGTGAAGTGGACAGATTTTCCCGTAATGAACATGCACCCCCACGCCTGGCCTGTCTACACAATTGTTAAGCTTCTTGGCGTGGAATTTACCTCTAAGGGTGTTGATTTCGCACCCACTCTACCGCTAAAGGAATACTGGTTCTCATCTTCACTCATCGAATTGGAAAGAACAGAGAAGGGCTACTCAGGGAAATATGCTCCTCAGGTTGCGGGAACCTGGCAGATTACCATGAAACTTGACGCCAAGGAACTAGATCGTATCTCGAAGGTTGAGGTAAATGGTCAGACGCAGCCTGTGATCCGAGAACACAGTTGTATTGTATTTAGTGGTAAGAGCACACCTGGTGCTCCTTTGAGGTGGGTTTTACGGTTTTGAACTCGCGGGATTTGACTCTAACGTGTATTGAAGGGCAACCCGAAAGGATTCCATTCAACCCGTTTGTCATGCATCTAGCAGCCGCTATCGGAGGAGTCCACTATAGCCAGGTCTATTGCCAAGATGCGGATGTTCTAGCTGAATTGCACATCAAGTGTGCGAGAACCTTTGGCATTGACCATGTTCACGTTTCCACTGATGCTTACCGGGAGGCGAGTGCATGGGGTGTTGAGATTGATTTTTCTGGCCATACACCTGTGGCTGGAAAATATCTAAAGCTTGATGATTTTGATTCCCTTGATTCCCCCAGTCTTGGTGATGCCCAACGAATCCAAACCCGTGTGGATGCTGTAAAACTACTCACTGAGAAAGTGGGAGGAGAACAGTGCGTCATAGGGTGGATAGAAGCGCCTTTTGCGCAAATCTGCTGCATGTTCGGTATGGTGGAGGTGCTAAGGCTAGCCCGAAATCCTGATTGGAACACCCGCATCAAAGCGCTTATGGAGCGGATTCTCCCAATCCAGCTCGAGTTCGCAAAAATGCAGATTGAGGCCGGAGCAGACATCATTGGAGCCGGAGATTCAGCGGTGTCACAAATTGGCCCCAAACGGTATCAAGAGGCATGCTTAGAAGCTACTCAGGAATTGTTCCACTCGATTAAACGACGGGTTCCTGTACTCTATCATGTTTGTGGAGACACCTCCGTAGTTGACACTGAAAGGCGGGATATGCTACAACTTGTGGCTAGCTCTGGGACATCTATTCTCGATATTGACTTTCAAGTGGATTTAACGCAGGCTAAGCAAAAGGTCGGAAGCCAACTCTGTCTTAGAGGCAATATGAGCACCAGCATCTTAGGAAACCGCCTATACGACCCGAACAAGATTATTACAGAAGTCACCCAGACAATTAAGGCAGGCAAGCCTGGTGGGCGGTACATGTTTTCAGGGGGTTGTGAATGGCCCTGGACACCCCTTGATGTTGTGGCACGAAATATGGGGATTGCTAAGGCGCTTGTTGAGAAATATGGGGGATACTAGATGAAATCTAGAGAACGCGTTTTGACCGCTTTGAATCATCAGGAACCGGATAAAGTTCCTATTGATTTCGGTGGAAACCAATCTGGTATTCACATCAAAGCCTACAAGAGACTCCTTGACCATCTTGGAATTGTTGACGATGAGATCCTATATTGTGACATCATTCAGCAGCTTGCACATCCCTGCGAAGAACTGCTCCAGCGCTTCGAGGTCGACATCCGATGGTTACGACCGCCCGCTTCACTTCTGCCCGAAGACTTTCCTCTAGAAGTTGAAGGAAGATTCCAAGGAATACGAGACCAATTTGGTGTACTTTGGGGAGATCGAGCCGAGAAAGACATTGAGGATATTCTCTTCTATGATCCCTGCATCCACCCACTCCGCGATGTGACAACTGTTCAGGAGATTCGAGAATATGATTGGCCTGATGGAACCGACCGAACACCATTCAAAGGTTTGCGGGAGCAGGCTAGAAAATTACGCGAAAGGACACACTATGCAATTGCCGCGCCACCCTTAGGATGCATTTTCGAATACACCACATTCCTATTCGGGTTTACTACAGCTCTCCGTCATCTGCTGAGAAACCCAGAACTAATCATTGCCACCATGGAGGAACTAGAGAAATACTGGATCGACTACGCTACCACATATCTAGAAGAAATCCAATTTGGTGACGAACACTACGTTAACATAATCGCAGTTAATGGGGATCTAGCTGTACAAACTGGACCAATGATGAATATTGAGAGAATCTACGAGCCAGTGATAAAACCGATTGAACGCCGTTTCGCACAACGGCTTCATCACCTAGCCGATGTGAAGATTAACTACCATTGTTGTGGCTCAATTGTGGATTTCATCCCTCATTTCTCCGAAATGGGGTATGACGCTGTAAATCCAGTGCAAATTGGAGCGGCTGACATGGAACCATGCAGTTTGAAACAACATTACGGTGCCATGATTACGTTTTGGGGTGGCTTGTGCGATACACAGCAAACCCTTCCCTTCGGGTCACCAAATCAAATCCGTAAGGAAGTAAAGGATAACATAGCTTGTTTGAAGCCTGGAGGAGGGTACATCGTGTCGAATATTCATAATATTACGGCTGAAGTACCACCAGAGAATGTTGTTGCAGAATTTGATGCAGCTATGAAACATAGACGATATCATTAATTTCTAGCTCACAGTATCAGATTTGAGTAATGCATCGAGTTTCGGTAAGAGTTCTCCCGCTTTTCCCTTCAAATGCACATCCACGGAAGGTGTGAGCGGCGTTTCTTCGATGTTCACTTCAACCAATCTACCATCGCGCTGTTTCACAACTAGAGGAAAAGAAGCAGCAGGGTGAACGAGAGCTGAGGTACCTACAACGATAATAACATCAGCCCTTTCAAGTTCTGCATAGACCTGTTGCATAACAGCATTGTCAAGGCTTTCACCGAACCACACCACATCAGGACGCAATTTGGCTCCGCATGAGGGGCATTCGGGAATTCCTTGGGCAGGAGAAGACAACCGTCCAAGATGCGTACACGAAGTACACTTCACAGCCCAGAGATTTCCGTGAACTTCGTGCACATTGGATGAGCCTGCTCGGCGGTGCAAGCCGTCAACATTCTGAGATATCAGAGATTTCAGGACTCCTTTCCGCTCCCACTTCACGAGAGTGTGGTGAGCGGGGTTGGGGCTGCACTTCGCGATGAGGTCCTGTCGCCAAGAATACCATTCCCACACTAGCTGAGGGTTTCTAGCAAAGGCGGAAGGTGTAGCTAAATCCATTACGTTGTATTTGCGCCAGAGCCCATCTTCGCCCCTGAAGGTTGGCACGTTGGATTCCTTGGATATTCCAGCACCGGTCAGGGCAATGAGGTGTTGTGCCTTTGAGATGATTGAAGCTGCAGCGCCCAAGTCACCTTTGTGCATAGAATTACCAACCTTTTGTTGTATCATTTAAGTTGTATCCTTGGAAACCCCGTTGCCCAATGCATTGGATTTTTATCTTGAGAATTATTTGTTTCCCACTATGCCGCGAGTTATTCATTTTGAGATTGCCGTTGATGACCCCGAACGAGCTGTGAAATTCTACCGAACCGCACTTGGTTGGAAGATACAGAAATGGGGAGGACCGATTGAATACTGGACGATAGAAACTGGCGGGCAAGATGTGCCAGGTATTGATGGTGGTATACAGCGCCGATCTGATTCCCCAGCACCAACAGTGAATTATGTTGGCGTAGTCTCTATCGATGAGTCGATGGAAAAAGTCACCAAGGCTGGTGGGAAAGTTACTTCACCTAAAACACCGATTCCCGGTGTCGGTTACGTCTGTTACTGCGAGGATACTGAGGGGAACGTCTTCGGTCTGATGCAAGGAGATCCTTCAGTTAAATGATAAGGCAGGTTTATCTGGCTACTTGTTATCAAAGCAGTAATGCCTATAACGGTCCCTTTTAGGAAGCCTTAGCATTATGGGAAATAGCGAAGCATCTCAAGAAGCAGCAGAGACACCTAAATCAAAAGAAGGCGGCGCAGAAACCGAGCAGCCCTCCTTCTGGAGTCAGTTCAAGTCAGTGATGTCCTCTCGCACCTATGCTGTGTTCCTTATCACCAACTGGCTTTTCGGTATTGGTTCACCTGTTGGCAGGTATGTGTCCCTGTTCCTTAGAGACATGCTATTCTACAATTATGTCCTCATTGGTTTCCTTAGTGTGTACTTCACAAGCTTGGGAATTGTGGCACGGTTAATTGGAGGGTACATCGGTGATAATTTTGACCGAAAGAAACTCGCAGTTCTGACAATGCTGATAAACGGCATTGGTTTTCTTGTCGTCGGTGCTAGCATACTAGCGAACGGCGGTGTTGGCTTCACTATTTTCGGATTCAATATCAGCTTGGTCCTAATCATAATCTTCTCAGGGTTTAGTATCCTCTCCATCAGCAACATCGTTGGGAGCGGCTCTACAAGCTACATCTATGACCATATCCCTCGAGAATACGCAGGAGTTGCCATCGGCATCTTCCAAACCACCGCGGGTTTTGGACTCCTCGGGTTAGGGATCATTACTTGGTGGCTCTGGATTGGAACGCCGTTCGTTCAGACAGTCCAGTATGGATTCCTTTTTGGTGGTATATTATTCATTATCGCGGCTATTATTAGGGTCTTTTATCTTGCGCCAGCAAAACCAGTTCCCAGGGAAAAAAGGTCAGCCAGTAATCTACGAGACTTCCTCTCCCAGAACAACCATGCTAGAAAAATGATTATGGCCATTCTACCAATTTTTCTTGGAGTACTCATCCTCGATGCGATATCCGATGGCTTGTATAATTTCGTTAATCTATACTTCCTCAACGAAGCGTTGGCCTTTTCGGTTGGCGAGATCTCTTTGATGCTGGTTGTTGTGCTCGCAGTCTCCATCCCCCTCTCGATTAGAGTAGGAGGATTCTTCGATCAACGTGGTGGTAGGCGCGCGATTTTCGTCGTCTATTCGGTCATGCCAATCTGCGTCACTTTGCTACTTATTGCGCCGCTATTTCCTTATTGGCTGCCCTTACCCATAATCGCACCTTACATCGCTGTTTATCCATTTCTAGACCCTCTGCTTAGCACGGCCTTTATAGCGATAACCTTGAAGAACATCAATGATATCCTCTGGGGCACTCTTATACTGGTTTATCTTCGCCGAGCCATTCCACGAGGTGATACGGCGAAGATGTTGAGCATCACATTCACGATTGTCGCCCTTACTGGGCTTTTTACACCAGTGCCTGCTGCCTTTGCCTACACCTTCCTTGGTGCGCCTCCAGTTTTGATGGTTTCCTTAATCCTGAACTTCGTGATCCTTGCGGTTCTCTTATTGGGAAACATAGAACCAAAAACTGCTCTGGAACTGGAGTAACACAGTACCCCTAATGTGATGGGCTACCAGTTTTGACACTGCTCAAATAACCTTTTTAGGTAAAATAGGGGATAATAGCACTATTATTAGCCGTTGAGGTCGAAAATTATGAGCCCGGATGAAATGCCAAAGATTGACTTGTACTTGGACACAAGAGATAATACTTTGCACCTCCCTGGAACAAGACGGGTATGCGGAAGAGTTCCAGAAGAACACCGTAAAGTTTTCACAGGATTCTTCGAGCCTTTCTTCGAGGAAAAAGGAGTTTCTTATTGTGACGGATGCCTAGATGACAGCCTTGTACTCTATCTTGCTTTTCTAGAAAAGGATGCGCGCTATTTTCTCGAGCATAACAAGATGAGAAAACCTTGGCTCCCCATGGGTCGTTTTCTCGGCAATGCAAGAACGAAAGAACTCCACATGCCTGATTGTAGCTATATTCGGAGAATTAAGGAATCGAACAAGCTCTATTACAGGTCCCTCACTGACGCCAAGTTGAATGGACACGATTGGTGCGGCCACTGTTTCCCCGAGCATTTATGGAAATACATCTTGGCTTTGGAATCCATCCTAATGAGAGGGTTCCCTGATTACTTCAAGTCGAAAATCTATGCTGACTTCAAGGGAATCGGTATGCCTTGCCACAGTTTCCTCTCATATGAGGAGGGGTGGGGTAAAGAAGAAGCGTTAGAGTTTCTAAAACAGGACCATTGCCGGTACATCTTCATGATATTTGCTGGACAGCAAGGACCCATAAACGACACTGGAGATGAGGCCGACAAAACCCTTTACCAAGATCTGACTGGCTCAGAACGCACCCCAGAAAAAGATGGCTGGGGCGGGCAATACAAGATTAGATCAGTAACCAAGACACCCACCATCGCGTCTCTCCTGCACTTCATGTACAGCGACATTGGGCTTATCATAGACTTTCTTAATTGTAAGTATGACTTCGAGATGGAAGAGTACCAACAACAAAAGTCGTTGGACAAGATGGAGGAATTCTTCTTCTACGAGTTCTTCAGCGAGGACATTGATTTGTCTGACAAGAAATTCTTCATTATTGGTTCAGGACGAGGCGGCGTTTACGCAATGAAGATTGCTGAGATACTGGCTAGACGCGGACTCAAAAAGAACATCAGTGCTGTTGTCACAATTGACCCGAAGATAAATCCTCTAAAGCACCCTGAGGATCGTCTAATCGAGTACTTCGCTGTTCGCAAAGAGGGCGGGGCAATTGACGAGTGGGAAACCATCGAAAAAGACGAATCCGTTGGCCCCTTTGTCCCCGATGAGAGAGGGGTGATCAGCATCGAGCATGGCGGAGATTCGCCTGACCACACTGCTGCTCCGTTGACGCCTACCCTATTCTTTGAAGTGCTGCGATGTGTAGAAGGAATACCCCACTTCAATGTATTTCAGCGAAAGGCACTTGTGAACATTTTCGGTGGGAGTGCTCTAATTCACCCAGTGGGTTCAGCTATTAAGCGAGGAATATCGCCGCTTGCCAGTGAATGGCCGGGGGCATCAGAAGAAGAGTATCTGCGGCCTGGTACAGCCCCATATAGCCAAATGGATACGGTAATGGATAAACATACACCGAATATGTTAGAGAAGTATGCGGACTGGGTGATTTATCTAGCTAGAAGGAGACTCCCCTTCTTTGAGGTTCCCAGTGAGTAGCCCGTGTTAGGTCTTGGATTGGCTGCGCCGCCAGTCACGAACGATTCGGCGTTCCCGCTTGAAATGTCCCAGTTCTCCTGCCCATTTTCCTCCGATGATGGCACCGAAGGCTTCTGCGATAGCGAGAACTAGTGCAATAGCTAGTCCTATCCATTCTCCTCTTCCGAGGAGAAAGCCAAGGATACCGACCCAAGTAGCAGTTATCACAGTCCAGACACCAGCGAAGAAGAAGAACCACTGCCTGGAGGGCGGAGATGCCTCAAGATAAGTTACATAATTTATTTTGAGAGTGGGCAAGTAATAGATGTCTCGTGTGATGCCGTCTAGGCGGATTTTAGCCCTTTTGCCTGCGATAAGACGCCCAAAGGGATAAAGGGCAAAGATTGCGCCCCCAACTGTACCTCCTCTTATGCTCATCACTATCAAAAAATCGTAGAAGAAATCACCGACGTAGGGTGGTCCCAGAGTGACCGCCCAGAGATGGGCGCCAACACATATAACGCCTAGGAGAAACCACAGAGCAAGCCAAGATACAGGTTTGGGTTTTCCGAGACGTTGTTCGTAGAGGATGTCGCGGATTTCAGCGGCTTTTTGGATGGCTGCTTTACTTGGTGAGTGCATGCGTTTGATTTTACCGACAACTCGCCAGAATCTGCGTCGGGTCTTTGTATCAACACTCTCTGGGTCAGATGCAATCTGTTCATAAAGTTCAGCGAGTTCCCTTAACAGAATCTTACACCACCATTACGGCGTGTTCATTGCCCTTCTACCTAGTATAAACTAATTTAGTCCCATTATCTGAGACGGCGGTAGATGAAAAGTATTATCATAATAGCGATAATTAGGCAGGAACTAACAAGGAGTATTAAGGGTGCTAGCCAAGGATTGATTGGAGGAAAAATGGCGAAGTTTACGGTGATGTTCTGGATGTTACTCCAAGGCCCGAAAAGCCCAGCGCTGTTATATGCACGGACACGGAAATAAAAAGTTCCTTCGGAGTCTAAGGATGCTGTATAGTTAGGCTGTGATGTTGCCCAAGGGACATCGGGCCAATAAAAGAGAGGGGAGTTATCCATTTGTAATTCATAGCCAGAAACAGAATCATCAGGATTGAAAGGGTGTGTCCAGGATATTGGAATAATACCATCTATATCAACATCCCCTGGGTTGAAGAGCTTTATTGGTCCTGGAGAACCAACTCCATCAAAGCCGAACTTGGCAATGAAGCCATCTCTGTCGCCGACAAGCCATCCAGAGGTTTCGCCAGAGACATAGAGACCATCCACGGCTTCTGCGATATTTTGTGTTATACAGTCTCCTTCTCCTCCCCAGCTGGTATTCCATTGTAGAATTCCATCTTTGTCAAGGTCAAACAAGGTGACTATTGTTGATTGAGAAGACCAAGATGATCTGCCTGTAAGGTAGATGTCATCAGCTGTAGCAATGAGGGAGTAGCCAGAATCCTCTGATTCACTGTTGTAGTTGTATGTCCAATTCCATTGCTGAAAACCAGTTGAGTTATACTTCAGAAGAATGAGATC
>JAEOTB010000032.1 GCA_016840065.1 Candidatus Hermodarchaeota archaeon
AACAACGCCAACGCCTTGGTGATGATGACCCTAGAGCGATCTTTCCCGTGCAGGATTGGGTTGACAACCAACAAGAAACAAGGACATCGTTTGTAGTTTACGGGTCGGTGGGTTTGATAGATGTTGACGGAAATGATCGAGATAATTACAACTTGCCGTATTTGCCTTTTGCCTATGGAAATGGGATAAAGGATTGTCAAACGCTTTTCGTAGGTAATGAATTCCTAGACCATGCAGAGTCGGTATTTCAGGTATCCTCTGGGAATCTAGACCTTGATACCAACGAGGTGTTAGTAAGTCAGCGTGTTGTCGACGATGCCCTAGAAGTCCTCGGTCTGGGCATAGGAGTTGGTAGCACTTTAACGGTAGCTGTAGCCACAACCTACAACTATAACTTCAATTTTGCACTAGTCGGGGGCATTGCCCCAATTACCTTCTATGACCTTAGAGTGGCAGGTATCTACGAAATCGAAGCAGAATACGACGCAATGCAGATTGCGTTCCCCACCTATGCTCGCGTGAATTACTTCATGCAAGGAGCCGAGGTTGTATTAGGGTGGACTGACAGCATTATTCTACATGAGGACCTCCTCCTCAATGATGTTACTCACCCCGAAGATGTAATGGCACTGCAAGTAATGTACCCCCGTCTTCTAGTGGGTGTGGATTCTGAAGGTGTTTACTCGCAAGGCATCGACCGAACTTCCGAAATCCTTGAATCGCTCTTTGCCCGATTAGACTCCCAGTTCGATGTTTTCATCGGGGGTCGGAATAGCATAACCGACCTGGTTAACTATATTGCTGCCTACAAGGAACGATTATCTATGGTCGTTCTGGTTACACCAATTATTCTTCTTTCAGTTTTACTAACGACCTTTACATCGAATCTGTTCCTATCTGGTCGTGGCGCAGAAGCTGCGATACTGCGAGCAAGAGGAACTAGTTATCGACAGCTATATGCCGTTTTCCTCTTCGAGTTCTTGGTAATTGCTATTGTGGGGCTCGCTCTTGGGACATTATTAGGTGGTCTGGTAGGTTGTCTCCTCCCCTCTGCCACAGGTTTTCTTCTATTTGACTTTAACGTGTTCTTTCGTTTTCTCTCCTTCGCAACAATTCAGCCTATAGCTTGGATTACAGCAGCTGTCATATGCATTCTTCCTGCTACAATATTCACAATAATTACAACCAGATCATTTCTTAACGCTGAAGTTTACGAGACACTCAGAGGAGAGACACCACGTCAAGTATTCACTTCGAGATTACAGTCCCTCTATGTCATCCTCGTCATCCTTGGGGTTTTAGGCTATGCATTCTTGATTTTCGTCTGGATGCCTACTGTGCCCTATAGCTTCAGGTTAGACTCAGCGTTTGTAATGTTTGCTCTAGGAATTGGTCTTTGGATAGCACTTTGTGATGCTGGCGCACGAATCCTCCGCCCTACTGTCGCTAAACTCTCCACCCTCTTCCGTCCGATATTCGGTCAAAAGAGTGCACTCTTCGCAAGAAGCGTACGTGTTCGACGAAGCCGAATTCTCCCCCTGCTCATTATACTTACCTTGACTTTCTCCTTGACAATATTTACTGCAGCTGAGGCACAGACCTACCATGAACATCACCAAGAGCAAATCGATTACTATATAGGGGGAGATGTCCGTATTTTCAGCCCCCTAACTCCAGCAATTCGAGTACAAGAAGTTGTAAATATTCAAGGTGTAGCAAGGGCAACCTCCTTCATCGAAGTTCGTGCAAGATACCCAGGTCCTGATGGCGTTGAATTTCACCTATTTGGAATAGACCCTGAAGCCTATGCTGAAGTTGGATACTGGGACGAAACAAGTTTCCCCAACGGTGACGCCCAATCAGTAATGGCTGCGCTGGCTGCTGATCACTACAACATTATTATGCCTGAACATCTCGCCAACCAGTTCGATAGGCATACTGGAGATGTGATAAACCTTACCGTCTACAACCAAGACATCATCGAACTACATCACAGTATCCCACAGAATTTTACTGTTGTCGGTGAATTTCATTCAGCTCCAGGGTTTGGTTACGCTGACCCAGCTGCTCCTGGGGCAACAGTAGCAAACCCTCCAGGCTTTGGCTTCCAAGAGGGTGTTGCGTACGCCTTCGTGCATATGGATTATTTCTTATGGGAAGTACCTCAGCACTACCTAGTTCATGCCTCCTGCAATATGACTCAGACCTTTATCGCTAGTCTTGAACCTGGTGCTGATGTCAATGAAGTAATTGACGAGATTGATAACCTGGACTTCGCTGCAATCGTTTGGTCAGCTTATACTTTCAATCTAGATGAAGTGTACCCGAGTGGCTATCTATTTAGCCAAGGTGTCGTCAGCTTGCTCTCTGTTGGCTTCTATGCATCTCTAGCAATAAGCGTAATAGCCCTAGTTGTTTTTGTCAGCACGATAGTTGCTGAGCGAAAAGTCGAGTACGCCATTATGCGGGCAATAGGAGGTACTAGGAGACAGGTCACAGCGATTGTAATCGGCGAATTCAGTGGTCTCATACTCTCTTCATTTCTGTTCAGCCTCGTACTCGGAGCAGGCTTCTCTGTGCTATTGATATACACCCTCATCAACCTCTATCCCCAACCGTTCATCCTTCCATTTAAGATGGTTTGGCCTATCGCGCTGTTACTAGTTGTACTTGGAGTTGTGATTCTTGGGATGTTGATAGGGGCCTATTTACCAGCTCGCAGAGCGGGTTCTGTTCAAGTAAGTCGCCTTCTCCGCAACTTGTAAGCTAGCCTTCAACTAGACAGAAATCGGAAAGGTAGTTTCCGAAATCCATAACAGCACTAAATCAGCTGGTAGAGGAAGTAAGACTCTATTATTAATACGAGAAGCCTCTGAATGAAGAGGTAGATAGTGGAGATGATACGTTGAGTTTAACTGGATTTGAAAGAGTTAGCCAACAACGTCGGCAAAGCCTTAAACGAGCTGCTGATGAAGGGCATCGCATCATCGGTTGTGTTTATCCCTCATTTCCAATAGAACTCTTTCTAGCTCACAACCTGTTACCTACCTTGCTCTGGGCAAATCCCAGTGTTCCCTCTGCTTCTGAGGCGAGTCTACAGACCTTTTGTTGCGGTTTCGCACGGAATCTCTTCAGCCAGCGAGCAAAAAATCTACTGACACCCCTTTCAGCTATATTCTTTCCCGGAAACAGATGTGACTCTCTACAGAATCTTTGCGATGTTTGGCGTTTCCGGTTCCCCGACGATAAGGTTCTCCGATTGAACTATCCTTCCACCAAGGAAAGCGAAGCGACAACAAAGTATCTCGCCGAGGAGTTGCAGTCAATGAGTCGCACCGTCGAAGAATCCTTTGGACTTCCGTTCTCACAGAAGGAGTTTAGCCGTGCTGTTGGTCTTACTGCTCAATTTCGCGCATCCTCTCAGTTCATTTCGGCAGCTAGGCTCCTCCAGCCTCAAATCCTCACCTACGCTGAATATGCTGAGCTGATATGCCGCTTTCTTACCTTACCAAATTCGGAATCGTTGAATCAAATTGAAAACAAAGCTTCGGCAATCCGTCAAATTCTCGAGAAAAACAAGCAGGTCATTAACACCGAAGCATTGAGCTACACCCTACTTCACCAAGAAATCGGTGAGGTAACGATTTCCCCTGATACTTCCAACCCGCGTATCGCAGTGATTGGGGGGATGGTTGACCCAGAAGGTTTTGCCACAATGTTCAACAATGCCGCCTCAGAAACTAGCCCAAAAGCTGAAATCGTTCTAGACCTACTTTCCTTTGGCTTACGGACCACATTCACCAAACCCCCACGACTCCAAGGTAACCCCTTTGAAGAAATTGCACTAAGCTTACTTGGTCACTCTACTGAGCCAACACAAGAAGGACTACCTGAACGGCTTGGACTTCTTAAGAAATCACTAACAATGTTCGCTATTGATGGATTGATTATATGCGAGCAATCCTTCTGTGACCCTGACGGGTTTGAAGCACCTGAAGTAATCTCAGCTGCAGCAGAAGAGAGAGTTCCCACGGTTCGACTAAATCTAGATGCTGAACTCTCTGATAGAGCAAGATTAGAGAGTAAAATCCAAAGCTTTCTTGAAACACTAACAATGAGATGATAAAGATGGCGCACAACTCGACCGTAGAGGCTTCACAGGAGGATCAAAAAGCCTACAGAAAACTCCATACACGTGTACAGCACCGCGAAATAATGACACTCCACTACTTTGGTGCCAAAACAGCACAACAAGAAGGGCGCTTAGCATGGGTGACCTCGGGGTTCCCTGTTGAAATACCAGTAAGTATGGGAGTCTATCCTGTATACCCTGAACAGTATGGGGCCATTGTTGGCTCCGAGAAAGTTGGTCCTAAGGTGTGTGGTTTCGCTGAAGATCTAGGCTTCTCCCAAGAACTCTGCTCGTATGCAAGATGCAGTATCGGATCAGTCCAAAAACCTGATCAGAGCCCCATGTTTGGTCTCCCCACTCCTCAAGCACTCCTCACATGCAACAACATCTGTGGCACGGTTCTACGATGGTACGAGGCCGTCTCCCAAATGACCGGAGCGCCCGTGTACGCTCTTGATACGCCTCCCCTTGAAGAAACCCAACCTGCCCATCACCTTGTATATGTACGGAGTGGTCTTGAAGGACTAATCGCCTTTCTGAGCCAACACTTCCATCGACCTTTTGATGAAGCCGCATTGGAAAAGACCGCGTACCTCTCAAACGATGCGATAGATCTGTGGGTCAAAATCCTCAATGCTTGCAAAAATAAACCGACACCATTGAATTGTGCAGACCGCTTCATCGCCATGGCGCCAATCGTATCAATGCGCGGAACCCAAGAAATCCTACAATATTATCAAGCACTACTCCAAGAAGTCGAAAACCGTATAAAACAAGGGGTTGGAGCGATTAGAGAGGAACGGGTACGTCTGCTCTGGGACAATATTCCGCCCTGGTATGTCATATTTAGGCTCTTTAATGGCCTCGCTGAACGTGGGGTTGTGTTTCCTGCAGACACCTATACTCATGCATGGAGTGGTGGTATCGAGCGTGGGGATGTGCTTGAGAGCATAGCCCGGACCTATTCGAATGTTTACCTCAATAAAGGACTTTCCGCAAAGATTGACATCATGTGCCGCCTCATAAAGGAGTTCTCCCTTGAAGGCTTCGTCCTCTTCTCTGTCCGTTCCTGTAAGCGGTACTCCATTGGACAGATGATTGCGAAAGAACAGATTACTGAGCGAACTGGTGTCCCTGGTGTAATTATAGAGGGTGATATGGTGGATAGTCGACTTTTAAACGAGGCACAGATACAGACGCGTATCGATGCGCTCCTTGAAATGATTCTCTGAGGCTACGATCAACTTGCCGGATAAACAGAAAATGGGTATCGGTATTGATGTAGGCTCTACAACAACGAAGGGTGTTGTAGTAGATGCTTCAGGTGCAATTCTTGCCATCTTCCTACTATCTACTGGAGCCTCTGCACAGAAAGCAGCCCAGCGCTGCCTTGCCGAAATTTCCACCGCATTAGGACAAGAACTCGATGATGTATCTACTGTGAGCACAGGATATGGACGAAAGCAGGTAGTGTTTGCACAACAGTCGATAACAGAAATCACCTGCCACTGTGTTGGTGTACACCACCTAAACTCAGATATCCAAACGATTATTGATATTGGTGGACAGGATTCCAAAGTAATACGTGTTGGCTCCAAAGGTCGTCCTTCAGACTTTGAACTGAATGACAAATGTAGCGCTGGCACTGGTCGATTTCTCGAGGTGATGGCAAGAGTTCTTGAAGTTTCACTTGAGGAGCTGGGCCAGATGGCGCTACGGGCAAAGACACCCTCCACGATTAGCAGCACATGTACCGTTTTTGCCGAGAGCGAGGTTATAGGCAGAATTGGTGCAGGTGACAACCCTGACGATATTGCTGCAGGAATCCACCAGTCGATGGCAGCAAAAATCGCTGCACTTTCAAGGCGAGTAGGAGTTGCATCCCCAGTTTGTGTTACTGGTGGTGTTGCCCTCAACCCTGCTCTTCGGACCTTCTTGGCGCAACACCTTGAAACCGAGCTTTGGGTACCTGATAAACCTCAATTCACTGGAGCGCTTGGAGCTGCACTCCTTGCCCTTGAACTAGTTTCATAAGATAGGTATCTTCGAAAAGATTAAGACTCCAACGAAGAAACAATTCAAAGAATAGGAGAGTAAAATCATGGTTATCTTAGCCTACAAGGATAAGACGCCTGTAATCGCTGAGGACGCCTACATCTCTGAACGGGCATCGGTTATTGGCGCTGCTACAATCGGTACCCGGGCAAGTGTCTGGGAATACGCAGTAATAAGAGCGGACACTAACACAATAACTATTGGAGAGGAGACCAGTATTCAAGATAACTGTACCGTCCACGGTGATGCGCGGTTCGCTGTTGAAATCGGTAACCGTGTGACGCTAGGGCATAATGCTGTAGTCCACGGCGCTAGCGTTGAGAACAATGTGATTGTCGGGATTGGGGCTATTATTCTTAATGGTGCACATATTGGTCACCATTCAATAGTTGGCGCAGGCTGTGTTGTGACTCCTGGTACAAAGATTCCACCAAAGAGCCTTGTCGTAGGAATACCTGGAAAGGTGATTCGCCCACTAAATGAATCCGATCTCTTTGAAGTGGAACACAGTTGGCAGGTCTACGTCGGTATGAGCCGCCAATATCTCTCTCAACAAAGTAAGGAGTAGCTCAGGGCGCAGTTAGTTTCTTGATGCGAGTAATATACTTTATGATGAGAAAGTATTTAATAGACCCACCTCTAAATGCGATGACGATACTCCTCCTTCAATATTGGACAACTTGTAGGTGACAAAATTGAAGATTACAACTTCACTAATCAAAGCCGATATCGGCTCAATTGGCGGTCACGTCCGAACCTGCGACGTGACAACCGATGTTGTATGCAAAGTCATTGCAAAAGCCAAAGAATCAGGATTAATAATCGACTATAAGATATGGAACGCCGGAGACGACACTGAGATATTTATGACCCACACCCGAGGCGTTGACGATGCGAAAATCCACGAGGTTGCCTTCAAGGCACTAAAGAAAGGTGCTGATAACGCACGAGAACGTGGCCTCTATGGGGCAGGACAGGACTTGTTGAAGGATGCCTTCAGCGGTAATGTCCGAGGTATGGGCCCAGGGGTCGCTGAAATGGAATTTGAGGAACGCCCCTCTGACCCCATATTGGTGTTCACAGCCGATAAGACCGCACCTGGTGCTTTTAACTACCCGATTTGTAAAATATTCGCTGATCCCTTCAACACTGCTGGTCTAGTCATTGACCCCAAACTCCACGACGGTTTCATCTTCGATATCTATGATATCAAAGGCGACCAGATGGTTACGCTGAAAGCCCCCGAAGAATACTACGATATGCTTGCACTCATAGGGTCCACGGAACACTATGTCATCAAGCGCGTCTTCTCGAAGAATAAGAAACTAGGTCAGGGCGCAGTTATCTCAACAGAGAAGCTCTATGCAGTTGCCGGTAAATACGTCGGAAAAGATGATCCTGCAGCAATACTCCGAGCTCAAAGCGGATTCCCAGCGACTGGTGAAGCACTGGAAGGTTTCGCCCTTGGTCATTTAGTAACTGGCTGGATGCGCGGTAGTCACAATGGCCCACTTATGCCAGTTCCGCTTCGCTACTCTCAGTGTACCCGTTTTGATGGTCCACCAAGAATCACAGGCCTAGCCTTCAGTATGAAGGAAGGGCGACTTACAGAGCCACTTGATGTCTTCGATGATCCCGCCTGGGACTTCACACGAGATCAATGCATGCGCGTCTCTGATTACCTACGAAGACATGGACCATTCGAACCTCATCGACTACCCCCAGATGCCATGGAGTACACTACTCTTCCTAAAGTCTTTGAGAAGCTGAAAGATCGATTCAAAACAATCGCGTAGAGAAAACCAAGTCCACTGAAAAGGCTTGCAGCTTTGTATGAGCAGAAAGCGAGATATTTGGCTAGTGGATTGTGGAATTTATCCATGGGAAAACGAAAGCCTTAATTCAGTTCCCTGTGAGGCTGCAACGAGTGGGTAGCTATGCGTAGTGTTATTGAATGGCTACGAAGCCAGATACAGAACGCAATGGCTGGAATCCGCTCATGTCAGTGGGAGGCACTCCTTGGTCTCCGAGTTCACATCTTCTTCCTGTTTATCTACGCGTTTGGGGCATTAACCACACCCGGTTTCCCAGATTATTATGATATGTCAGAGTTGGTTTTTCTTGGAGTTATGAACCTTGGACAGGGAATCAACCCCTACGGACAGGTTTATCCTGTGGGCGTCACTCATCTTGGAGAACCGCGATTTATTTACCCTGCACATGGATATTGGTATGGTCCCTTCTCTCTAATCGCCCATCTTCCTGTCCTTCTATTCCCATTCAGGTTTGATGGTGCAGGGTTTGCTGATTTCATTCCCTCATTTGTTATTCTCCAAGTGTTCTTTGTCTTCGTAATCTTTTATCGTCTAGTGAGAATGGGGCATCGAACAATAGGCCTCCTAGTATGGGCGAATCCTCTCGTAACTGCCTTCGAGATTGGAACCCTTTTCCCCCTTGTAATGATGCTGCTTATGCTAGGTATAGAGCAGATTGAGAACCCTCAGTGGTGTATGCTCTGGTTTTCACTTGCAACAGCAACATATCTCATCACCGCCCCCTTCGCAATATTCGCATTGTGCTACCATCGCTCAAAAATAAAATCAGCACTTCGAGGATTAGCTCCAGCGGCTACTGTTACGGCGTTCTTTTTCTTATGGTCAGCCCTAGAAGGAAAGCCTTTGGCACCCTTTCAAGATATGTTTCTTGTACAACTCAGTAGAGTCTACACAGACTGGAGTTCAGTAACCCCCCTAGCCGCAGCAATGACAATGGGGTCAATTCCCAACGTTCTCTACAACCTCCTTGGTACAGATCCCATCAGTCTCTGGACAGGAGGGGTGCTGAGTATGTCTGGAGTCATGATCATATTTACATTAGCCTTGATGGTGCTCTTCCTGTTTCGGCTTGTGCTCTACCCTAACCTCAGAAATAGTATCATCTACAGCGTGGTAATCACGGGTCTTCTTATTGCATCCAACCCAAAGGGTGGCACTCACTATTACGTTCTTCTTTATTTGCCCATATTGTTCCTTCTATTACAATCAGGAATATTGAACCAGCTCAGCACTAAACTCAAAGGCTCAAACACCCGAACCGAGTGAAAATATCACCAAGACTGAATCAAGAATGCCAGTGTTGAAAAGGAGGTTACTTCCTAATCGAAAACCTTAAGCTTGGCTTTCTACAGGTCAAGTGATGTGAGAAATCATGAAGGCGTTTATTTCTATCGATCTTGAAGGTATGCCCTTTGTTGTGATACCGGGTCATTTAGGATTGAAAGGTTCCCTCTATAAAGAGGCGAGAGAAATAGCCACTAATGTCACCCTTCCCGTGGCTGAGGAATTACATAATAACGGTTTTGAGGAGGTTGTAATCGCGGACAGTCACGGTCCGATGGTTAATCTTCTTGTGGATAATCTCCCAGAGTACATTGAACTTGTCCGTGGCTATCCACGTCCTGTGAGTATGGTTGCAGGAGTAGAGGATTGTGATGTCGCGATGTTTCTGGGTTATCACGCACGGGCAGGAACAGCCTACGCCACCTTTGATCACACTTACAGTGGCAGAGCTATCCATCGTGTTATAGTAAATGGTGAGGAAGCTAGTGAATTTTTATTAAACGCCTATGTTGCAGGCGATTCAAAGATACCCGTTATACTCGTCGCTGGTGATTTACGTTTACTTGAAGATGACGTGAGGCAACATGCTCCTTGGGCAGAACGTGTGGTGCTGAAGAAATCCCTAGGTCGTGGCGCTGCGAGAAGTTACGGGATGGGAAGAATTGAGAAAGAGCTAAGAAATGGGGTTAAACAGGCTCTAGCCACATTTAAACAGAACAAGGCGAAACCACTGATTGCGAAACCCCCTGTAGAAATGCAAGTCACATTCAATTCAACTTATTTCGCGGATGCAGCTGAACTCTTACCAATAGTCAAACGTGTTAGTGGATTGGATATCGAATACACTGCAAAAAATATGGTCGAGGCCTACAAGATATTCGAATTACTAAGTCTGGCAGCAAGTGGTGTCTGGGCAATCAAACAGAACCAATAGCCTAGAATAATAGGAGACGGATGGCGGGCCCGCAGGGACTTGAACCCCGGATCTGCAGCTCCGAAGGCTGCCGCCTAAACCACTCGGCCACGGGCCCTGATTGTATGCCGTAAGGAGAATAATCGCATCCTTTAACCGTTTCGTTTTTGACGCCCATTTTTTCCTTGAAAATCCTTTCGTCGAAAAAGAGAAAAAGAGAGGATTCGGGTTTGTTGAGGAAGCAGAATGACGAAGCCCGTTTTAAACCCTTGGAAGCAATTTCGGCAGCAAGTAGTGCAGGCCTTACTTGAGGGCAGTGGCAAGGATTTGAGCGGGTTTCTAGAAAGACCTGCGAAGCCAGAGCACGGCGATCTTGGTTGCACTGCAGCTTTTTCTATGGCGAAGGAACAACGACGTAACCCAGCAGAGATTGCAAAGGAACTGGCCAAGATCGATTCCTCTCGGTTTCCGCTCATTGAGAAAGTGGTTACTCAGGGTCCCTACGTGAATTTCTATATCAGTATCAAACCCTACCGCCAACTCGTTATTGATACACTCCAACGACTTGGCGACCAATACGGAAAATCAGACACCTTTCAAGGCATTCACGCTGTAGTCGAGTCCCCTGCAGTGAATCCGAACAACCCATGGCACATTGGTCACGCCCGTAACGCAGTATTAGGTGACACGATAGCACGAGTACTCGGAAAGGTAGGATATGACGTAACTAGGATGGATTACATCAATGATCTCGGATTACAAATCGCGGTGGTTTATTGGGGACTCAAACATCTTACAAAAGAGCCTCTAAAGGGGAAATATGATCAAGCGTTAGGACGGGTTTATGTCGAAGCCCATGAAAAACACGATAAGGCAGAAGTTGAACGATATTTACAACTCATGGAGAAGGGGAACAACGAGGTTGCTCGTGAGGTACGGGAGATGTCAGAGCGCTGCTTACGGGCCCATCACAAGACAGCTTCTAGACTCGGCGTACAACATGATTTGCTTGTCTGGGAAAGTGATATTGCTCATTCCGGCCTCTTTGCTGAAGCACTAGAGAAGATTCTTGAAAGCCCAAATATCAAACGACTATCAGAAGGAGAAAAAGCCGGATGCCTTGTTGTAGATCTCAGTGCCTATGAGGAGTTCAGGCAACTCAAGGACACTGAAAAGATACTAATTCGTTCCAATGGTGTAGCAACCTATGTGGCAAAAGATGTGGCATTTCACTTATGGAAGTTTGGTATCATAAAAGATCCCTTCAAGTACCGACAATTCCGGAGAAAGAGAGGCTCGACGGAACCTCTTTGGACTACAACCCAGAAAGGCAAACCCGGTCGTTTCAAACCTGCTAACGTTATCTTCAATGTTATAGGTATGCCTCAGAGTTTTCCTCAGAGAACTGTTTATCTAGTCTTGGAAACTCTCGGCTATCATAAGGCTTCAGAGGGCTACTATCATCTAGCCTACGAGTTTGTAACCTTGCCAGACAAACGTTTCTCAGGGCGTAGAGGTACATGGATAGGATTCAGTACAGACGCAGTTGTCCGTGAAGCGACACGTCGAGCACGTCGCGAAGTAAAGGCAAGAAACCCCAATGAAAGCAACAGATTCTACCGACGAGTAGCAGAAGCAATAGGAGCAGCGTCAGTACGCTACTCCCTACTAAAGGTAGCCGTGGAAAAACAAATCACATTTAGATGGGACGAGATACTGAACTTCGATGGCAACGCTGCACCCTATCTGATGTACACACATGCTAGGGCATCCTCAATACTTAGAAAACAAGCAGCCCCAGAAAGAGCTAATCTAGATGTCTTGAGCGCCCCCCGCGAGGCTGAACTAGTCAAGTTAATCGGGCGTTTCCCTGATATGCTTCTCCGCATCGTAGAAGGCATTCAGAGAGAAAAATGGGGTACTCGAATCGAACTCTTTAAACTCGCCGAGTACACATACAAGTTATCAGTGGCTTTCAACTCATTCTATAACCACTGTCCTGTTCTAAAAGCTGAGTCGAAGGACCTGATAGCAGCACGTCTACTCCTTGTTGACGCCTGTCAACAAGTGCTACGGAATGCTCTTACTCTACTCGGGATTCATCCTCTTGAGCGAATCTAGATGCTACTTCGGGAAATCACGTAGAACATCATCTAGCGTGGGAACACCAATTTCCTGAAGCTCGTAGCGCACCCTTACCGCAGGTTTATTGATTTTCACTATGCGCTCTAAGTTTATCGGAGTCCCAATCACGACCGCATCGCAGTCAACCGAATTTATGGTCTTCTCCAGGTCTCTAATCTGCTCATCACCGTACCCCATCGCTGGAAGAATCTGACTTATGTGAGTGTATTTCTCGAATGTCTCACGAATGGTACCAACTGCAGCGCTGCGGGGGTCTACGATTTCACTCACACCGAACTTCCTAGCTGCTAGCCAACCAGCACCATATTGCATATCACCGTGTGTGAGTGTTGGTCCGTCTTCTACGACTAGCACGCGTTTTCCTCTAATAACACTGGGGTCATCAACGAAGAGGGGTGAAACAGCATCAACAACAATTGCATTCGGGTTCACTCGAGCGATATTGTCACGAACTTGATCTACATTATCTGGTTTCGCGGTTGCTATCTTGTTGATAATCACAACATCAGCCAAGCGTAGGTTAGTCTCACCAGGATGATAAGACAACTCGTGACCTGGACGATGAGGATCGACAATCACCATAAGCAAATCTGAATGATAGAAGGGGAAGTCGTTGTTGCCGCCATCCCATAGAATAACATCTGCTTCCTTTTCTGCCTCTTCAAGAATCTTGCCATAATCAACGCCAGCATAAAGAATAGCGCCCCGAGTTATATGAGGCTCGTACTCCTCCATTTCTTCAATAGTACACTTATGCCGCTTCATATCCTCGATGGTCTCGAAACGCTGGCATGCTTGTTCTGCAAGATCCCCGTAAGGCATGGGGTGCCTAATTACTACAACACGTAGTCCTTTATCTCGGAGGATTTGGACGACACGGCGGCTTGTTTGACTTTTTCCGCAGCCAGTGCGTACTGCACATATAGAAACCACTGGTTTCTTACTTTTGAGCATCGTTGTGTTTGGACCCATGAGCCTGAAGTCTGCACCTGCTGCATGAACTAAAGATGCTTTATGCATTACGTAGTTGTGCGATAGGTCACTGTACGCGAGGATGACTTGTTCGACTTTATGCTTCTTTATAAGCTCCTCGAGTTGTTCTTCTGGGAGAATCGGGATGCCCTTTGGGTAAAGCTTCCCCGATAGTTCGGGTGGGTATACTCGTCCTTCTATTCCTGGAATCTGGGTCGCTGTGAACGCGACCACATCGTAAAGCTCGTTGTCTCTGAAAAAGACATTGAAGTTGTGGTAGTCTCTACCAGCAGCTCCCATAATAATGACTGGTATTCTTGCCATAGTCAACCACATCAAGTGTGAGGACGCTACATTGAATCATTGTATAAGCCTTCCGTTTACATAGTAGCACCATAGACAAACTTTTATAATTGGGAGAGTTGAACGTGGAAGAACTCGGGGTGAAAAAATAATGATGGAACGAAGCGTTGCATACGACCGAGCTATTACAATCTTTAGCCCAGAAGGCCGATTATACCAAGTTGAGTATGCCCTAGAGGCAGTGCGCCGTGGTAAAACAGCCATCGGCGTCAAGGCCACTGATGGTGTGGCGCTCATTGTTCATAAGGAAGCGACTTCACCGCTAATGGACCTTGAACAGATTCAGAAGATATACGTAATAGATAAACACATTGGGGCAGCGATTGCAGGCCTCCACGCTGACGCTCGTGTTCTAGTTGATTTCGCGCGCGTGCAATGCCAGATAAACCGTATTACATATGGTGAGGAAATCGACGTTGAAGTTCTAACCAAAAAGGTCTGCGACCTCAAGCAGAATTATACTCAGGTTGGTGGAATCCGACCTTTTGGTGTGTCACTACTTATTGCTGGTGCAGATGCTCAGGGTCCCCAGGTTTTCACTACAGACCCCTCTGGATCTTACTGGAGCTGGCGAGCTACAGCGATTGGTTTTAACTCCGAGGCTGCACGTGATTATCTATCAAAGCAGTACAAGCCAACAATCAAGCTATTCCCCGAGGCAGTGAAGCTCTGCATCGATACCATGCAAAAGGTTGTAGAAGACAAGATGGATGAAACCGCAATGGAGATTTCGGTTGCGGAGAAAGATAAGCGCGAGTTTAGAAGCCTAACAAAGGAACAAATTCGCGAGCATATGTGATTAGTATCATCATCCTTACTCGCTTTAGAGAAGTTTGATTAGCTAAGTTATATCCTCTTCTAGCTCTTCTTTCCTTCTCTCTTTCCCCTTTCTATCTTTCAATATCGCAAGTTGTTTTGGAATAGGTAAATCGAGTCGGAGGACGTTATCTGCAGCGTTTTGGGCTGCCACACTGAAACCAGGTTCAAATCCGATAGCCAAGGTGTTAATGCCATGTTCTCGAGCCCGTCGTAAAATTGGGGCTGTTCGGGCGTGGCGACTGAATATTGCTAATAGATTGGTTGTAGAACCAAGGATAAGGTCCATAGCATCGATGGTCATACAGAGATGGACATCATGGGGCGTGACTACTGAAGTGAAACCACTATTTGATATCGCCTCAAGAAGTTTACGAGAAGCATGTTCATCCAAGTAAACCTTTGCGATCCCGATTTTTCCCAGCTCTTCTACTATATCTTTTAAGTCATCAAGCCGAATCTCAAACTGTCGCCGGAGAACATTCGGTCCATCAATAAGCAGAGCTACCCTGCCTGAACGTCCTAAACCACGAACTAATCGAATGAGACTGCTTATTCTTGACGCCAATATTCATTCACTACTAAAGAGCGAAAGTTGCTTAATCCACATCTCCCTCTATTCGACTTAAAGTCTTTACCTTGAATATGAGTGTGTCACTTTCTTGAACTCGAGAGGGTTCCGTAACTTTTAATCAGACGCTTCTGTATAGGTGATGGTATAGTTTCGAGGTCGAGTAACATGAAGGAGTTCATGACTGAACAGAAAGCATGGGAAATCGTACGTGGAGCCGATGCAGCTAAAGGAAAAATAGTTTCTGCTACCGTTCACATTCGGTTAGATGAAAGAGAAGGAGGTTCTGGTTTCTTTAAGACTCTGCGTGAAGTGTTAGGTGAAGGTTTCAACCAACCCCGAGGGAGGGTTGTTGTGGTTTGGGGAGAACGCGAAATGGATATAGAAACCACTGCAAACCTTTGGCTTTATTATGGAATAGTAGATGCGGCACATCTTTTGGCAATATGCCGCAACCTCGCCAGTAAAACCGGGTTTGGTGAGGAGGGGAGATTACAAGTTACTTGTATGTTAGAGTATGCCGCAAAAAACCAACTCGTAACTATTAACGATATGAGCTATCCTGCACGGGGCGTTGAATGCCTAGTTGAAATGACAGCGCTAAAACCATTCAAGGCCGTAAGTACTACGGGCGAGTATACATTTCGCTCTGCCCACGAGTTGAGGGAATTCCTGAAAACCGTAACGGGAGCGGAGACTTATGTCTTTGAAGAAAAGACTGGAAAGTGGATTCGATGGGTTGAGGTCGAGCAACTGGAAAATGAGTTAGTCATAAGCATCCCAACACCAACCGGTTCCCGAAAACTCGTTATCGATCTTGCCTCAGGGAAAATCAAAGAAAAGGACAAACCAAGCTAGAAGATTATAAACAGGAGCTAGGCTTAAAGCTTGAACCTACCTTAAAATAGCTAATTGAGCGTTTCCAACAGAATAAGAGGTGTCTTTAATGACTGGTGATGAAGAAGAAACTCCCGAAGAAGTTGAAGCTGAATGGCGAGCATCAAAGGAAGAAAGGAGTAACGTTGCTCGTGAAATAGCAGAGTCATTGCCAAAGTTCTTCCTCAACGCAATTGTCACTGTACTTATTGCACTATTCTATTTCTTCGTAATACCAATTTTCTTGGTGTTGCACTTCTATCCGTTGCTCAATATGACCCTTGGTACTCCTACGCCAATTACAATTATGATTTCTGGTTACAATTTACTTCAGTTAGGAGTCTTGTTAGTCATCATCTACTTCGGAGTTGAGGCAGTTATTCAATTTGCCAAGTTTGCCAATGCGATGGTCGATTTTGTTGTAAGCAGATTTCCTGGGATGAAGTCAAGGGAGCGCGCTACAATCCGTCGAATTCCACTAGACCTCATCTACATACTCTTCGTACTTGTCATCTTCATTTTGATACGGCCCGCACTTGACATTGTAACATTTCCCATCACAGCACTGCAGCCATTCTTCGAATTGCTGGCGGTAAGCATTGTCCTTTACCTTGTCTTGACATTGATGTTCGATTTAGCGAAGTCCATCCAAAAATCTGCTAAACGCGGCATCGACAAATGGAGTAAGCGACTTGCTAATCGGGTCTCTGATGAAGAAACATAGAATAACAACCCCTACTCACAAACCTTCTCGAGAATGAGATGATTTCCTATCTTAAGATGCAGCTTTTGCTATATCGGCGAGAAGGTGGATTGTTTCACGTAGAGTGCGTAATCGCGTCACTTTGTTTGGTGCAGGATCGAGACCAATAAGTATCTGCATTTCTCGTTTTGTGATACGCACCCTAACATACGCCCAGTCCGCTTTTATTGTCTCTACTCGATGATTAACCGCTTTTGCCATCATGGCCTCCCCCATTGAGGGACAAGTAAAGCGAAGGTACCATGTTCCGTCCATATCCTTCAGAATCTCCGCGTTAACTCCGTGCATCTGGACTAGGAATGTTATCAGAGGTTCAAGGGCAGGGCGTAAGACAGTATCTCCGTCGGGGTCTAAACTTACTATTTGGTGTTCTAGATTGACAATGAAGATTCCATTTCCTACTCCAAAATACCAAACATTTTCCAGCGTATATGAATGAACCTTTGAACCGGTTTCCTTCTCAAGATAAGCAGCAAAGGATTCTAGTTTCAACTCAGACTCGCCTGTCTTTCGGATTAGACTCTGGAAATATCTTAGGGGATAACGCGGCTCAAGAGGATGGTTCCTCAACGCCCCAGACTGAAAATACGACTTGAGATTCCGAAGATGTACTTGGTAGCAGAAGGCAGGTAAATCGGATGTAGCAGCCCCTAATGCTATGAGAATATTCAGAAAGATACGGTCTGGGCAAAGAGGACGCAGCGTACATCGCATCCTATCTCTCATACACTGTTGGCATGTACCAGCCATCTTTGTTAAAACTTCACGGAGCATAAATCGCCCCATACTTACGTTCCCTAAAGCCTCGATTTCCTCGAAACGATCCTGGTACTTCAGATAAGTCATGGGAGTCACCAACAACCACGTGTTATTTTGAACACGAATGCTAGCAGATCCTGTTTTGAATCCTAGTTGGTAGAACCGAACAAGGCGTTTGGAACTTCTAAAGCTTTCGGTTTCTAAATACTAAACAAAAGCGAAAAACAGGAATTGAATACAAAATATGGGATTTTGACTGAGGAGAGACTTTAATAAATACCAATAAATCAGTAGTTGCCTGCCCTAGCTATTAATAAAGTTCAAGAAAAACCCCTATAGCTAATGGAGAAACGTGAAATGACATTACGAGAGTTCCGATTCCACGGAAGAGGAGGTCAAGGCGCATGGAGTGCGTCGATTTTGTTGGCTCGTGCCGCTATTGTTGAGGGAAAACATGCTCAGTCGTTTCCCTTCTTTGGCCCGGAGCGGAGCGGCGCGCCTGTTGAATCCTTCGCTCGAATAAGCGATGGCGAAATCGAGCTTCACTCGAAGGTCTATGAACCTGATTATGTGTTGGTGTTGGACCCTTCGCTGCTTGTGCAAGTTCCTGACTCGATTAAAGATGGTGTTTCCAAGGAGACACTCCTCTTTGTGAATACACGGGAAGATGGAGCGACTATTGCAAAGCAACTCGGTTTTAAGGGACAGATTTGGACTATTCCCGCAACGGATCTAGCGATGAAAACCTTAGGAAGACCCATCTCGAACACTGCTATGCTTGGTGCATTGATTCGCGCTACAGACATCATAAAACTCGATAGTTTGTACACCGAAGTACAAAATCAATTTGGGGAGCGAATCGGAGAAAAGAACGTTACTCTAATCAAACAAGCCTATGAAAAGGTGGAGAAACATGGCTAAACCAAAACCAAGCTACAAGGAGATCCCACCCGCAGCTGTCGCCTGGAAACCTGCAACTGATTACAAGACAGGTGACTGGCGAAGCAAACGACCAATCAGAGACACCGAAAAATGCACAAGATGCCTGATTTGTTGGATTTTCTGCCCAGATGGTGCAATCAAATGGGACGGAAAAGACATCACCTTTAACCTCGATTATTGCAAGGGCTGCGGCATCTGTGCCCACGAGTGCCCCGTTGAATGCATCAAAATGGAAACGGAGGAATGAGCAGAAATGGTAGTGAGTAAACAGACCCTGATGGGTATAAACGGTGACGAAGCAGTCGCCTACGCTGCTAAACAAGCCCTCGTAGATGTCTGCGCTGTCTACCCAATAACTCCGCAGACGATTATTGTTGAGAAATATGCCGAGTTCGTGGCGGATGGCGAAGTACACACCGAGTTCGTACGGGTTGAATCAGAGCACAGTGCAATGAGTGCCTGTGTTGGTGCAGCAGCAGCCGGGGCGCGAACTTTTACTGCAAGCGCAGCTAACGGTATTGAACTTATGAATGAGGTAATATTTCTTGCCTCGTCCCTTCGTATGCCAATTGTTTTGGCGGTTGCTGATAGGTCACCCAGCGGCCCAATCAATATTCACTGTGATCAGACGGTTTCCCTCGCTCAAAGAGATACTGGCTGGATTATGATCTACTGTGAGAACGCACAGGAGGCATATGACACTACTCTGCAGGCATTCCGGATTGGAGAACACGCTGATGTGCAGCTTCCAGTAATGGTGATGCTCGATGGTTTTGTGTTGACACATACTCTGGAAAACGTGTATTTGCTAGAGGATAAAGTGGCACACAAGTTTGTGGGAACACGGATACCGATGGAAATCGAAATTGGGGGACAGAAGATGCCCCTGAAGCTTGACCCGAAGACTCCACTAACATTCGGTCCCTTGGCTCTCTTTGACTATTATCTGGAGACAAAGATTCAACACCATGAAGCAATGGAGCGCGCACGTCCAGTGATATCAGAGATAAACGACGAGTGGGCAAAGCTGTCTGGTCGCAAGTATGGTGACGGTTTCCTTCAACCCTTTGAGGTTGATGACGCGGATGCTGTCATTGTTACCAGCGGTAGCACTGCAGGCACTGTTCGTTTCGTTGCCCGTCAGTTGCGCGCACAAGGCAAGAAAGTTGGATTACTAAAGGTTCGAACCTTCCGCCCCTTCCCCTCGGAGAAGATTGCTGAAGCTCTAGAAGGAGTGCCGGCAGTGGGCGTTTTCGAGAGAACCCACTCCATTGGAAGCCTTGGTGGACCCCTCTTCAATGAGGTGCGCAGCGCCCTCTATGACCGCGACAAACGACCATCAGTACTGGGATACTATGGAGGTTTAGGAGGACGTGACCTTCACCAAGATTACTTTGAAACCATCTACAAGGAGCTCCTCAAAGTTAAGCAAACCGGCAAGGTACCACCTCGACCGGTCAAATACATTAGTCACCGTGAGTAGGAGAAAAGGAAAATGACAACTGCAAAAACGAAATGGCGTCCAAAGATTAAGGAAATCGCAGAGCAGAAAGAATACTTCACTAGCGGACAACGCCTCTGCGCAGGTTGCCCCGCAGGCACCGTAGCACGGCTAGTCATGCATGCCCTCCCCCGACCTGAGAACACAATAGTCTCCAATGCAACTGGCTGTCTTGAAGTAGCATCGACAATTTATCCATACACTGCATGGCGTGTTCCCTGGATGCATTCACTCTTCGAAAACGCCCCCGCTAATGCTTCTGGAATTGAAGCGGCCTATAAGGCCCGAATTCGCCGAGGACTCGAAAAAGAAATGCCCGACCTCCTTGTCTTTAGTGGCGACGGAAGCGGATTCGACATAGGGGTCCAAGCTGCCAGCGGTGCAATCGAACGCCGCCACAACTTCCTATACGTAATCTATGATAATGGTGCTTACAGTAACACTGGCATCCAGCGATCAGGCGCGACCCCCATGTATGCGTGGTCAACAACCAGCGAGGTTGGTAAGGCTGAGCCTGGGAAGCCCGTTTGGCGGAAGCCCATTGCGTTAATCTATGCAGCTCATAACCCAGCTTTTGTTGCAACAGCGTCAATCTTTCATTGGAACGATTTCATGCAGAAAGTTCGGAAAGGAATGGAGGCTGAAGGACCAGCTGTCATTCATGTTATGGCACCATGTCATCGCAGCTGGAGGTACAAAGAGGAGCTTGGAATGGAAATGTCGAAGCTAGCGGTTGAGACCTGCTATCATCCTCTTTGGGAGTATGATGGCGAGACACGCACATACATGTTATCCTCAGCGTCTAAAGTCATTGAAAAGAAGCCCGAAAGGAAGAAGCCCATTGAAGAATGGCTGGAACCACAAGGTCGATTCCGCCACCTATTCCGACCCAAGCGGCGAGACAAGCTCCTAAAGGAGTTCCAGAGGCGTACAGACGAAGATTGGGAACACATCCTCAGAATCACGAAACAATAAGCTGCTCCCAAGGAATCAAAGAGAAAGGGAGAACCGAACGCTGAACCATTATCCTAGTGGATAGTAACAAATTGTGTGTGCGATTTATAAGGAATGACTTCCTTCCGATTCGCTGTTAGGACATTACTGAGGTGTGTTCTAGTTAATGATAGATAAATTACAAACTTGTGTAACCTCTGGTGAGAAGCTAGGTGCCCAATTCGTTGAGGCGCGGTTCGACAATCTCACCTTACGAACGCTTAACCGTACAAATGATGTCTGGAAGGATATCATCTTGCGGTCCCGAGCAGGTGTTGGCATCACTTGTTATCATGATGGCGTTTCTGGATATTCCTTTACAGCTAGTACCTCTAAAGGAGATTTGGAGGAGGCAGCGAAGCGTGCTTTCAAGATGGCGAAATCCGCTTCACCTGCAGCCTCGTTAAAATTAGATTTTGATCGACGACCAGCAATTAAAAGCAAAGCCTCTGACACCTTCAGAGTAAAGGTTCACCCCAGAACCAAAGACCTAGAGTACAAGACTCAGCTAGTGAACCGGGCTATCGAGGCGGCTCGAGGAACCGGAAAAGAAATCCAAACCGTAATCAGCGCATATGGGGAGTTGTACGGTCAGAAACTCCTCACGAATAGTGATGGAGCAACCCTAGACTGGGAATTCTTAGTAGTTGACTTGTACTGTCGCGTTACCTCCAAGACAGACGATGGTAACTTGGTGAATGGTGTTGAGCGTGCAAACGGGACCAAAGGAATGGAACTGTTTAGTACGAAGGGGTCCACACCTGAGGATGTTGGCAGAGCCGCTGGCGCAAACGCAACAGAACAGCTCAAGGCGAAAGCCTGCCCAGCAGGTGAATTTCGAGCTTTGGTAGAAAACAGGCTAGCTGGAGTGTTAGCACACGAATCCTTTGGACACCTGAGTGAGGCAGATTTTATCGTAACAGGTATGTCCCCAATCTCTGGAAAAATCGGCGAACGCCTCGGAACAGAGCACGCCACGATCATTGATGGAGGAACCCCTGATATCGCAAAGTATGGTGGCTTGTGGATTCCCTATGATGATCAAGGTACTCCAGCTAGTGAAACAGTAGTTCTCGACAAAGGAATTCTCAAGCACTACCTACATAATCGAGGAACCGCCAAATACCTAAAATCGAAGCCAACAGGTAACAGCCGAGCAGTGCACTACGCCTTTGTGCCTATTCCACGAATGACTAATACCTATTTCAAGGCAGGCGATTTGACTGAAGAAGAAGCACTGGAAAACCTCGGAACAGGCGTCTACGCTATCCAAACCGCAGGCGGCCAAGTACAAGGCGACGGTAGTTTCTTGTTTAAAGCCATTCGCGGCTACTGGGTTGAAGGCGGCGAAATAAAATACCCGCTCAGAGAGGTCTCCCTATCAGGGAATATCCTAGAATTCCTCAATAAAGTCGAAGGGTGTACAAAGGACCTGTTGTTAATGGGCGGCTATTTTGGGGGATGCGGTAAAGAGGGACAAGCTCCACTGCCCTGTGGGCTAGGTGGTCCCAAGATGGTAGTCGCGGATGTTAGATTTGGAGGAAAAGCATAATCCGATACGAGGTGGTTTATGATGGAATATGAAAAACTCAAGGACACTTTACTAGCAGAGGTGGATTCGGGACTCAAGTTTGCCCGTTCACTAGATTCCACTGCAGAAGTAGAAATCTATCTACTCTTCCGAAACCAATCCAGTATTAAAATAAGTCAAGGAACAGTTGAGGCCAACGATGGAATTGTAGCAGGAACAGCAGTACGGGTAGCAAAAGACCAGTGCGTCAGTTTCTCTTCTTCAAGTGGAGTCTCAGCTGACCGAATTAAATTAAGCATACAGGAAGCGCTTTCAAGTTTGAAGGCCGTCTCTGTCAAGGATGAACGGTTTCAAGGGTTCCTAGACCCAATGCGACAGGGACGAGAGGGAGCTTTTTCGGCAGACATCCTGAGTGTGAGCACAGATGATTTGATTCGCGCTTCACAACAATTAGCAAAGGACGCTACAAGTGCTGAAGAAAAAATCATGGCACAATCGGAATGTGGAGTTGACTGGGGCGGGTTTGCCATAGGAAATTCCCGAGGCGTTCAGAAAGCATCAACTTCTGCTTCAAACTATTGTCAAGTATATTCGATGGTTGTCAAAGGTGATGAGCGGAGAGCAGCATATACCTACGATGTTACTAGAGAACGATTGTTTGACACTAAGGGGTTAGGTGAGCAGGCTACTAAGGAGGCTATTAGCCTTCTCGGCGCAGAGAAGTTGGATATAACAGCAGAGATGCCTACTCTTTGGGTTCCCAAAGCAGCCGCCTCCTATGTCTTGTCCAGTCTAGCCCAATCAGCGAACGGTCGAGCAGTTGTAGAAGGACTCTCCCCCATCTCAGAGCGCGTAGGAGAGAAAATCGCTGATAAGCAGTTCACAATACTTGATGATGGCCAAAATCCAGCGAGCCTTGGAACACAAGCTGTTGACCATGAGGGGCATCCACAAGGAAAAACACCGATAATCCAGAAAGGTGAACTCAAGAGCTTCTTATTCGATAGCTATTACTCTAGAGCCTTCAAAACAGATTCAACAGGTAATTGCTCAAGGGGTGGCGGACCATTTGGAGCGACCTTGCCCTTCGAATCATCACCAGGAATCTCCTCGACATCCCTCGAGGTTGCCCCAGGTAGCAAAAGTGAAGACAAGCTAATCACCTCAATTGATGGAAAAGCCGTAATGATTGTAGATATGCCAGCAGGCATCTTCCATAGTAGTGTAGCTACCGGCGAGTTTTCAGCGGTAGCAGCCAGTGTCTTCCTTATAGAGAATGGAGAGAAGATAGGTTCGATTAAACCAGTCGCTGTTTCAGGCAGCTTCTACAAAGGTTTCGAGCAGCTCCGCGAAGTGGGAAGCGACATTGAAAGAACCCCCTGGGGCGTAACAATTCCGAGCCTAGTCTTTGATGGGTTCACAATAGTCGGTTAAGTGGACCAGAAGAGAGTAAACACAGGACGCAGAAACCTGTGGTAAGCGTAAAGCTTTATCGCTAGGTTTTGCTCCATCTCCTTAGCGGAGCAGAATATCTGATGTCAGGTAAATTGAAGCATCTTGTGACAGAGATTCGCGACTATTGGGGTCTACGTCGTAAGCAACCCATTGGAAAACTTGTGACGATTCTTCGAAAGGAGGGGTTCCAGTGCCCGCATGTTCTCTCTGGGATTGGAGAGGACGCAGCAGCAATTGATCTTGGTGGCGATAACATCGTTTTACTTACCACCGATGCCATTGTACCTGAGCTAGCTTCATCAAACCCCTTTGTGGCTGGGTACGCTTCCATTCTTGTGAACGTGAATGACATTTACGCAGCTGGAGGTCGACCCATTGCAGCGATGGTTAATGTGGCTTTCTCCAAGATGGAGGTTGGTGCTCAGTTCATGCGAGGTATCTGCGAGGCAGGACAGAAGTTCCGCGTGGAAGTAGTTCGAGGTCACACCACACCAGATGCTACAGCCGATGCGGTGAGTGCCTCGATTTGTGGGGTCGTTCAGCGAAACTCCTACATCAGTGCTGGAGGCGCACAAACAGGGGATAACTTGGTTCTAGCAGTCGATTTAGAGGGACGGATTTCGCCAAATTACCCTCTAGGTTGGGATACGACAACACAGAAAGATACGGAGAAACTGCTACACCGATATGAAGTGATGAGGAGATTAGGGCAGCAGAGGCTTCTAAATGCTTCAAAGGATCTCAGTAATGGGGGTATCATCGGCACATCGCTATTGCTCCTTGAGTATGCTAGAAAGGGTGCCGTTATCGACTTGGCAGCGATTCCCTATCCTCAAGAGATTGAACTCAAGGACTGGCTAAAGATGTATATCTCGACTGGTTTTGTTGTTACAACAATACCTAGAAGGACTGAAGCAGTTTTGGCAATGTTTCACGAACACGGATTCGCTGCTACCAGTATAGGTACAATCAATGACGATCAGAAGCTTCGACTAAAATTCGGGAGCGAAGAGGAGACCGTGTTTGATTTCACACGGGAATCCATCGTAGCTCCACCAAAACCACCCCAAATCCGCAGCCTTGATTCGGAGAGCCGCCGATAATCTTGGTTCTCAACATTGGTTCACGATTCTCTAGGCTTAAAATAGGAGATGTTTCTTAATATGATAGAAAGGTGAACCAAATGGCTGACCGAGATTACACTTCTGAGGCTTCAACCCTCGCTTCGAATCTAAAGAGTCTAATCAAAGATATTGTGGCTGATCTTCAAGCTAAGGATGAAACCATTGAACAGTTAAAGATAACAATAGAACAGCATAAAGCCACAATCGAAGAGCTGAAAGGGGCGACATCCAGTGTTGATGAGCTGAGGAGCAAGAATAAGGCTCTCCAAGAAGACCTTGATGGTATCCGAGAGCAGCTGGAGAAGATGTCTGCCACCTACCGAGAACTTGTATCGGTGGAGGAGGGCATAGAAATTCCCGTTCAGGAGCTGCTTGCATTGTATCTATCCCTCCTAGAGGAAGTTTTTGGAGCACAACCACACGCGAAAGCGTTGTTCATGTTGCATGGTCAAAAAGCAGAGATGAGTCGAACTGATATAGTTAAAGCAGCGGGTCATGAGGCTGCGGCGATACGGAAGGCCCTTGGAGACCTGGCACGGGCTGGCCTTATCGAATACGATGTGGAAAGAGATACAGCTCGATTAGTTAAGCGGATATATCGCTAACTGGCTTTTCGTTTACGAAGGAAAGACACTACTGCTTAAACTAGGATGTCCGATTCTGAAATGAGTGAAGCTGTACAAGAGAGATTTCTTAAAGCAGGTCAAATAGCTTATCAAGCCATTGACTACACATGCCAGAGGGTAAAGGCTCACACTTCACTTCTTGATATTGCTGAGACAGGCGAGAGAAAAATCTTCGAGCTTGGAGGCAAACCAGCCTTCCCCATCAACATTTCTGTAAACCACCACGCTGCTCATTACACCCCGAGCTACGGAGATTCTGCTAAGGTCCCAAAGAAAGCATTGGTAAAGATAGACTTAGGAGTGCATGTTGATGGTTACATAGCTGATACTGCCCGAACAGTAATCATTGGTGGAGACGCGGAAATGGAGCGTCTTAGAGAGGCAGCAGAGGCGGGATTAAGAGCTGCCATTGAAACAATACGTTCTAGGATTCGTGTTTGGGAAGTTTCAAAGGAGATACACAAGGCAATTAGTGGCTTCGGTGTGCGACCCATTGAGAACCTTACTGGACACACAATTGAACGATTCAATCTTCATGCAGGAATATCAGTTCCTGCGATAGCACCTACCTCAGAGCGTGTTCTTTCACCAAGACTAAAGGAGGATATGGTAATAGCTATCGAACCTTTCACCACCTATAGCCCTACTCCGCGAATATCTAATATTGGAGAAGCTCAAATTTTCGGATTTGCTCAACATAAGAATCCTAAGGATCCGAATCTACGTCATCTTTATAGTCAAATGAAGCTTAGTTTTGCCCAGCTTCCTTTTGCTGCACGTTGGCTGTCAGAGTTTGTTCCACCAGAAGAAATCAATAGCACCCTTTCATCTCTCATGGGAGAACGATGCATACATGGCTATGCAGTTCTTGGATTGCACGACAGACACTTTGTAGCTCAAGCTGAACATACGGTCATTGTCACAAAGGATGGCTGTATAGTTACCACTGTGAATCAATAATCGGATGGAGCGAAATGGAACATATCGATCTACTTCGAGACATTATTGCAATTGACACTGTAAATGACCGCATACAAGGGCATCACCCTTCACGCGAGTGCCCAGAGTATCTACAAAATCATCTCAATGAATCAGGTCTTGTTACAGAGATTATCGAACAGAATGGCTACTTCTCTGTACTTGGGATTCTTGGGAAAACGCGCCCTATCACATGCTTCATCGCTCATTTCGATGTTGTACCAACAGGTCCAGGATGGAAAAGCAATCCATTTGAATTGACCATCAAGAACGGATTGGGATATGGTCGAGGAACAGCGGATGATAAAGGGAATGTAGTAGCGCTCCTACTTACAGTCAAAACCCTTGCTGCTCAACCACCCCCAGGAACCGTTGTGTTTGCAATGACAGGCGACGAGGAGCTTGGTGGCAACAACGGAGCAGTATCCATAAGGCACCAGCTTGAGCAGATAGGCAGTTTCCCCGACTACCTCGTGACTGCTGATGGTTTGGATATGAAGCTCATCACCCGACGACGAAACACCTGCGGGTTTACAATCACATTACCCAAAGAGCCCAAACAAATTCAGGGGAGGCTTGTGAAACACCGCTTCACCACAGAGTTTCTCGGTCGAGAAACAAGACATTCGGCGTACTTCCACCCAGGAGTGGATTGCCATGCTCTGCTTGCAGCCTCTAGCTTTCTCCGACTGCATCCTCAACTTCAAGTCGTAAAGGTTGATGGAGGTTTTCTGAAAAGCAACGTTGTTCCCGACTGGGTGGAACTATACTGCGTCGACTCCCAAGAGCAGACCTCATTACCAAAAGAGGTCGATTACGATGAGAACTTGACACGTTTGTTAAGTGCGCTTCTTCCCCTGTCACGTGTTCACTTCCCTGCCCACACCAGCGACTATGGGATCACGTTGTGCCCGAACCTACTACATAGCAAAGCAGATACTTGGGAGGTATATTTCGACGGTCGAGCGATGACCACCGACACCAAGTCCGAAGAAGCTGCCCTTCGTATGGTTCTAGATGAGCAGCTAGTTGGTATTGACTACAAGTTGACTGTTCATATGGGAAAGGCGTTCATGAATACTCCCTCTTCAGCACACATTGTGAAGACTGCACAAGATATCGCTAGCGCAATGAAGCTTGATAGCACCCCTGTCGAGATGGGTGGAGCATCTGATAACCGGCATTTTACTGACCGCCCTGTTGAGGCAATCGACTTTGGGCCCATTGGAGATAATATTCATGGTCCAAATGAGTATGTCCTTTTGGAAAGTATCCCAACTGTAGCTACCTTTTACACCCGCCTCGTTAGGGCTTTGCATGGTCAGTCTTGACACTAAGTGCTTTCACAAACCAAGGAATGTTTGTACGCTTAGGAAGTGTTTCGCTTACAGCGATATATCCTGTGGAGGTTATGATGCGGATTACGACAATCGTGAGCATCATCATTATCAACACGACTTTCTTATCCCAATACAGCACAAGCCAGTCGAGAACAAGCCCAGCAATCATTGCGCCGACAAAGCTTGTTACACCTGTCACTAGATTGAAGAGAGCTGTAACACTGGCGCGGTCTTTCACAGGCGAAGAGTCCAATAACCAAGCTGTCGAAGAAACGATGAATAGCCCCGTGAGACCGCCCCCAAACACTTGGCTTGGAACTAGGAGCCAGACATTATTGGTGATAGCAGTAAAAGCATGTGATAGAGGAGCGAGAAATATGAAGAATCGACTGATGAAGAGGATTCCTTTACGCCCATGGCGGTCAATAAGTACACCCCCAAGTATCTGTGTTACGCCAGAACAGAGACTGAAGAGTGCAGTCAGAAGCAGTACTTGAAATACATTCGCATAGAGATTTGTAATCTTCGGGAAGAGTGGCCAAGCGGCACCCATCGCGCAGAAAAATATCGCATTAATCAAGAGAAACGGGAGGAATCGTGGTGTACCTCTGACGGATGCGCGAAAATTGAAGAGACTGCGTTTTGTACGTTGCATCGTTTCGCTAACGCACAGAACGCAGAACAAAGCGATTACTGTGATTACTGCTGAAGTGTAGAGGGGGATGTAGTATTGGCTTGCACCAGATAAACCAAGAGAGACGGTATAATATCCTACCAGGAAAAGAGCTACAGCAGAAGCAACAGTTCCTATCGCAGTGATTATACCGATAAATCTGCCCCTCTTTTCCAGACGCGTGATATCACCCAGTAGGCCATTCCAGGCGGGAATAGCGGCACTACCTACTACTGTTGGGACGAGAAGAAGGAGAATTAGTTCAAATGCTGTCGTGGCGAGAGGCATTAATGCAGCGGTCATCCCCACAGCGAGCAATCCGATGAATAGAAATGGGCGCCGACCATAGCGATCAGACAGACTTCCCCAAACGCCTTGAAGCGATGCGTTTCCGAGAGTTCTAGTACCAGTCACCAATGATTGTTCAACACCGGTGGCTCCAAGAGTGTCAGCTAGAACCCCAGTACAAGACCAAACCAAGTTCGCGCCTACCTGCCAACTCGACCAGAGTGCCGCCAGTCGAACCTTCTGTTGATTGGAGGGTTCTATTGTTTCAGGCTGGTCGTCTTCCATTGGATTTACCACCTCTACTGAAGGGCATGCTAACGCGTAAAGTAGAAAAGCCTTCGTATGGAGTTACAAATACTTCTAACTGGAGGTTGTGTTGAATTGGGTACAAAGTTCGCCCAAAAAATTAACGAAGCATTCGTTGAGCATGAGAAGTGGCGGCGACGCTGTTTGAATCTTATTCCCTCTGAAAACGTGACCAGCCCATTGGTACGGAGGATGCTTGCGTCTGATTTTGGTCACCGCTACTATTGGGATGAACCATGGTATGGCGGGCAGAAATTTTCTGAACAAATTGAACAACTGGCTGTAGAGGCTGCAAAGCAACTCTACGGTGCCAAGTATGCCAATGTTCGAGCGCTATCAGGGCATATGTCACTAATGGCTGCACTGATGGGTCTTTTAGAGCCAGGTGACACTGTGGTGATTTCTGACACAGAAAATGGGGGTTATCCTCTCAATCTACAAGCGCGCTTCCCACTGAATATTCACTATTTCCCATACCTTAAGGAAAGATATGTAATGGACAAGGATGGTGCGGTAGAGCTTATTGAGAGGGTGAAACCACGATTGGTGGTTCTCGGTGCCAGTCTCTTTCCTTTCCCCCATCCTGTTCAAGAGGTAGCCAAAGCGGCGCGTAGCGTAGGAGCTATTCCTATCTTTGATGGATCACATGTGTTGGGTCTCATCGCAGGGCGCCAGTTCCAAGACCCCTTTGGTGAGGGAGCGGAAATCATGTTGGGAAGTACCCATAAGACACTCTTTGGCCCGCAAGGGGGGATTGTGCTGGTGAAAGATAATATGGAACTCGCAGAGAAGATTGATTTGACTCTTCGAGCACCGCCAGTGTTAGTGGATAATTTCCATATGAACCGAGTTGCTGGGCTGGGAGTTGCGCTAGCTGAATTACTCTCTTTTGGTGAGGAGTATGCGCGGCAGGTAGTACTCAACGCCCAAACACTCGCCAAATCCTTACATGAAAACGGAATTAGTGTTGTTGGGGAAAAGAGGGGATTCACCAAGTCTCATCAAGTTCTCCTTCACGTGGAAAACAGTGATGAAGGTCTACGCATCCGAGACCAGTTGGAGGCTGCAGATATTATCGCTGATGTTGGTGTAAGGCTGGGTTCTCAAGAACTAACAAGATTGGGTATGAAAGAACCCGAGATGGTTGAAGTAGCCAGACTAGTTAGTGCTATACTAATCGACAAAGAACCCACCGAGCAGGTGAAAACCCGCGTGCATAGACTAATTGATCAATTCCAAGAAGTCACATTCCATTTCAAGGAATTAGGCTAGACACAAGACTTTATAGAAGAGCACCTAGAATCCCTGAAAAGGATAAGATATTACAAGGGTGCTATGCTTTCAAGGAGATAGAGGTACCGTTTTATGATTCGAATTTTCATGGTTGACCAAGGTGAATGCAACAGAGTCGCTCGGTTGGAAGAGCTAGCGGAATATTCTACGCAGCCAGATCTACTTTGGATAACTGTGATGACACCAACTGACACCGAGTTATCTTCGTTATGTCATTATCTTTCTGCGGTCACCTCCAAGAACATTGATGACAAGAGTCTAACTGCAGTAATGCAACATGTCCCCCATGTGTCAACAAAGTATCACAGGTTCTTCGTGTTTTCAGCTCTGCACCTACCGTTGATGGTTGCCCAGCCCAATATATCGTATAAACCATACCTGATTCTCTTGGGCGACCGTGTAGTAATCACTATTGGTGATCATCTTCCACTAGGATCATTGAATGAAGTTGAAGAAACTATAAGGAACTTCACCAGAGCTGGACGCCAGGTCACGGCATCAACAGTTACTGTTCGGATTCTACAAGAAATCGTGGAAATGAACTCTGAGGCAATAAGGGGGATTGTCTCGAAAGCCACAGAACTCTCAGGGCGGTTCACTGAAGTTGATATCAATGAACTGCTATCAGAGATAACAAGGCTTCGGAAAGTCCTTGGAGAGGCTTACAACCACCTTCTAGACCAGCGGGGGATTGTCGACATCATCCTGCAACATGTTCCCCGGCATCTTGATCTCTCAGACCGGCGATTATTAGCACTCATACAAGCATCTCAAACTGAACTGGAACGCCAACAGCAGACACTAGAAATTCAGTCCAGGGCTATGTCGGATCTTGTTTCCTTGCATAGTGTCCTTCTTTCAAACCGGTTGAACAAGGTTATCTTGACGCTTACATCGATTACTGTTCTTACTGCATTCATCACAGTAGTTACCAATGTTTTCGGAATGAATGCTAATCTTTTCAATCCCCTGCCTTCAATTCTCTTCTTCGGGGTACCTATACCTGTTTGGCAGATAGAATTCATCTTGATAATAATCTCATTCCTTATTGGGCTAATTTGGCTAGTAAGGAAAGGATGGATTCGAATCCGATTGCCCTTTGAATCATAACTATTACTTTTCAGTAAACACAGCGAGTGTGACTTACATGATAGGCTCAGGAAAAGTAGTGACATTAGACCAAGCTATACAGCAACTAGTTCCAGATGGGAGTCAGATATACCTTGAGGGAATATTAGCAAACAGAGCACCAATGGCTGCAATTCACGAGATAATAAGAGCGCGGCGACGTGGGCTTCGACTGGTTTCTGCTCCTAATGGTTTAGCCATCGACCAGTTGATTGGAGCTGGTTGTGCAGACGAAATCGAATTCTATTTTCTTGGTTTCATGAATATAGATGGTTTTCAAACTATGCGCCAGTTTCGTTCAGCAGTTGAAACAGGTGCAATTAAAACAAAGGAAAGCATGGGTTACGCTGTCTGCATGGCATTACGGGCAGGGGCTTACGGAATCCCCTTTATACCGATTCCAGATTTCCAAGGGTCCGACCTCCTCAAAGTCAGAGAAGATTACAGGATTATGCCTTCTCCATACAATTCAACTGAAATCACCGTGATTGTTCCTGCATTACAACCTGACGTTCTCCTTCTTCACGCCCACATCGCAGATGAACAAGGTAATGTTGTCTTAGATGAGCCTTGGCCAATGTTTACCCTAACTACAGCTCAAGCTTGCCAGAAAGTTTTGGTGACTGTAGAGGAAGTAGTAGAAGCTGATACTCTAGAGCCCAACCGAATTATTATTCCTCACTTCCTCGTTGACGCGGTGGTTCAGGTTCCCTTCGGTGCGGCACCCACAGCTCTGAACAAAAGGTATGAAGTAGATAATAATCACATTGCACTATACCAGCAGTCAGCAAAATCCACTGAAGGATTCGCACAATACCTCGACGAATACATCTTTGGTTGCTCCAATCACGAGGCATTCATAGAAAAGATTGGTGAACCTCGAGAGTGGATTCGGGGGCTTGACTAGGATGGCATTCACTTTCCCTGAGTTAATTATTACTACCCTGTCCCGTCAGCTTAAGGATGGAGAGCGAGTATTCACGGGAGTAGCAAGTCCGGTTCAGATGATGGCTACTTTGCTTGCAAAGGCTACACATGCCCCCAATCTCCTCTATTTCACTATTCTAGGAACGATAAACCCTCAGCCCCATAGGTTGCCGTATTCCACTGGAGATCCTCATCTCTTTGACCGCTGCTCTAATGCAATAACCTTCCCTGAGATTTTTGATTTAGCGAATCGTGGTCGCATGGATGTTGCCTTTCTTGGTGGCACGCAAATTGACAAGTTTGGCAGCCTGAATATGAGCATAATAGGGAAAGACCCCTCTCGCCCGAAGGTTCGCTTACCTGGAGGAGCTGGAGGGCCTTTGATGATTCGAAGCTTCAAACGAGTTATTTCTTGGAGGTCGCGCCATAGTCAGCGATGCCTTGTAGAACAATTACCATTCACCACAAGTCCAGGGTGGGTTCCACATATGAAAGGACAGAGGCGTGGGGGTCCAGATGTCGTGGTTACTGATCTCTGTGTCTTCAAGTTTAACAAACAAACCAGACAAGTCTACTTGGATTCCCTTCATCCAGAGGTTCGCTTTGAAACTGTTAAGGCAAAAACGGGATTTGGCTTTGATGTCCCCAAGCAGCCAAAGATAACACCCGAACCTTCAGAGGACGAACTCTTAATCCTTCGAAAAGTCATCGACCCTGAGAAGATTAGGAATAGATTGATAAAACCTCCAGAGGTCTAGAAAGGAATGGTGTATAGTCAGCAGTATTGGACTCAAAATGTCGTAATGTTTATAAGCGGATTTCAGCACTGTCGCCGAAACGAGGTTGCGGGTGCATAGCCTTTTCTAATAAATTTGGGTGATCTTGTGGAATTAACTGGAAGACAAATGGCCTTCATTGAAAAACTTCTTGAAAGGCGTGGATTCGAAAAGACCGGAGAAGACGAGGAACATGAGGACTATCATGACATCTATTCAAAATCGACTAAACCGAGATCGAAAGAGACGCTCCTACTCAGAGTTTTTCTTGGAAAGGATGTTATAGGTGTCGAAATCCTCCGAAATTTGGTGAAAGCACAGGAGGAAGACGAATACACTAGGGCAGTCCTCATTGGCGGCGAAAGATACACCTATGCAGCTCGCCGCGAAGCAAAGGAAAAGAATGTTGAACTGCTTCATCGGAGATTTCTTTCAATAGACCTTTTCATGCACATTATCGTACCAGAGCATGATGTTATACCTGAAGATGAAGTCGAAGAAGTCGAAGCAAAGTATGGCATCAACCGCAGTCAGTTACCAAAGATAAAAGCAGGTGATCCTGCCGCAAAGGCTATAGGCGCACGTCCAGGTGATGTCATTCGGATTATAAGGGAATCCCCGACTGCCGGGCGCCATGTAATCTACCGATACTGCATTCCCTAGCTTAGGGCTAGTGGCCTGTATAGAAATCTTCTACCTGACGATGAGAAGGAAGGCTTGTCATTGCACCTTTTTTTGTGATAGCAAGAGCGGCGACTGCGCTACCTTGCTTTACTGCTCTTTTCAATGGGAGCCCTTCAACAAGCCCTGCGATTAACCCTGCGTTGAACGCGTCCCCTGCACCAGTCGTATCCACTACTTCAACAGGAAAGGCAGTCTGCTGAAATTCTTCGACGGTGCCATCTGAAGAGACTTTCACCACATGTACACCATCAGATCCCTGTTTTATGCAAATTACCCGTGGACCTTGTTCCAGAATCTTGTGAATGGCTTCTTGGAGATCTTGAGTTTCTGTGAGTAGAAGTAACTCTTCGGTTGACGGCAGGAAGAAATCGGTAAGAGGTAAGATACGTATGACTTCTTGTCTGCACTCACCGATACCTTCCCTCCATAGGTCCAGGCGGAGGTTTGGATCGAAGGTCACAGTGGCACCACTTTCTTTTACAATTTCAGCTGCTCGTCTTGTAGCCTGTCGAGCTGGTTCACGTGTAAGGCTCACTGAGCCAATATGAAGGAAATTCGCCTGCATTAGCCATTTACGAGGTAATTCCTCCTGAGCGAGTAGGAGGTCAGCACATGGATCTCGGTAGAAGAAGAAGTCAGGCTTTCCAGTGGAGGAGAGAGCTACGAAGGCGATTGCTGTGGGTGCTTCTGATGTCGTGAGTAGGCTCTGTGTATTAACACCATTTGATTGAAGTGTCTCTCTGAGGAATCTACCGAATTGGTCGTTACCAACTTTGCCGATAAATCCACAGGATATACCTAAGCGAGCCAAGCCCACTGCTACATTAGCTGGCGCACCGCCAGGACATTTACGGAAACTTGGAACAGTCGTTAATGACCCCTGTGTATCAGCTATAAAATCTATCAGCACTTCGCCAAGGCAGAGAACACTCGGTGATGATGAATCATTTGGTGCCAAAGACAATGTAATTTCAACCATTAGATTTTGTTCGACCTAGAAGTTAAACGTCATATTATCTTTGGCAATGAAAAGCTTGCCGCTAAAGTGAAGACGTACAGCAGCCCTAATTGCTCGGGAATTCCGGAGACGAATACCAGAGAGATGAATAAGAATCAAGGCGTCTACGTTAGCACGGGCGGCATCAGCACCAGCATTTTGTGGCGTCGAATGACCTTTTCGAATAGACAGTAATCGACCAGTAGCAAACGTAGAATCATGAAACCATGCGTTGGCATCTTGGGCCATAGTTAGTAGTGTAGGACACCTTGGGCCAGTATCTGGAGTAATTATCACACGTTTATCACCCTGGCAGAAGGCATAGCCTGCCGTTAGCGTAGTATGACATGCGGCTGCTGCTCTTACCTCGGTTCTTGAAGCCGAGAGCCAATCGATGACACATGGTATATCTGGCGTAAAGGGTTGAATCTGGACAAAAGAGGGAATCTTGTTATGATTGAATATGCGTATAATTTGGTGGATGATTTGAACTGTGTTTACTGGACAGACTATTTTGAGAGGATGGGTTCGCCTCATACGGCGCATCCGTCGGATAAGGGCACCAATGAATCCGACATGATCGGGGTGGTTATGTGTTATGTAAATTCGTTTGGTGTAGAGAACGTCTTTTCGAAAGCCCATTATTCTCCAAGAGCCTGCGTCAACAAGTACTGCATCACCTCCCCCGAGATTTAGGAATAGACTTGTCCAACTGCGGCGGAGGGTTGGAAGGAAAGATGAACTACCAAGAACAGTAACCTGCAATTTATTAAACATCTCAAGTTGATGGTTTTTCTTTGCCCCAGAAGAAGATTAGGATTATTTGGTGGTCTTGGGTTCCTCTCCAGTAGAAGCCGACGCAATTACTGAAACAACCTCGATTAAGCTAATGCTATACAGTAGGGAAGCAAGAAGCCATTGTTTGCCCTCAGCAACTCTGCATAAGATTCGATAATAGATTGGAGGTGGATATTTTCTGAACTGAATACGAGCAACTACAGAGGCGGGAGTGCGAAGAAAAGCCTCAGTTGGTGTTACGTGAATGAAATGAGCGATTGTTTTTCGTTGAGCGTCTCGAAGAGGAAAAACACCCTGAGAAGAGTGTAGAAGAGAAAGGATTTCCACATCCTCTTCATACAACCTGTAAATCCTTGAAGAACCTATAGGGACAATTTTCACCACGAGTTGCCTTTCCTCATTGGCCTCGATCTTATAAACGAGGTAGCGGATTTTTGGTGGCAAACGCTGGACAATCCGAAAAACGAGGTCTCCTTTCTCGTCGGTGACTCGCAGAAACCCTCCAATAGGATGAGGTCTGGGCTCGATTGTATAGTGCTTTAAACTGGACTGCTGTGGTTCAGGTACACTAGCAGGATTGGATGAAGCCATTGGTTCTGTGATTTCCTCCTTTTCCATCTAGGGTAATGGAGGTACAATTCGTGTACCCCGCGGGAACTCGACATCAAATCGGTAGGTGATTTTCTCTTCACCCTCAGCTGGAATCTCAAGTTCCCAAGTGAGAACTCCTAATTGATCCTTGTTGGGTTTGGGAGTGATTTTCCTGTCACCTACTTTTATTATTTCTGAGTCACTGTGAGGTATCCTGTCCATTATCTTGATTGGGCTCAGTTTCTTCCTGAAACTCTTGATGACTAGCTCGTAGCGATATTCTCGTGACACCTTTCCGCGAGTCAATCCGCTCTTCTCAGCACCCTTCCCAACCAACTTCTTCTCAACCTTGAGATCATAAGTGAACCGCGTACCCACATCGACTTTCTCGTGAGGCGCAATGACTTTGAGAACTGTTTCCCCGAGGTAGTCGTCACCACTATAGACCTTTGCTTTGCCTGGGAGCATTATCGAGTCGCCGTTCTCTACTGTAGTAACTTCTATAGCTTCCGCAAAGTCTGTTGCATTCCAGAAGTATCTGCGTTCAGCGGAGAGTTTAGTGTGACTGGTCCGGAACTGGTGGGGTTCCCCGTCGGCAGGAATCTTTACTGGCTCTGGTAGTACAAAGACAAAGACCCCTCCCACCTCAACAGCTGTTGCAGTTGCTTGGTCCATCTCTGGTGGCGGCGCAGTAGGAGCTAGTGCTGGCCGATCTCCCATCCCAGCAAGGAGTTCTTCACCTTCGTCCGCTGCACCACTTTCCGCCTTTTCCTTTGCCAGCCTTCTTCTTACACGAGTAGCTCCTGCTGCAGGAGTAGGTGGTGGGGGAACATACTCCCTTAGAAGGTAGGGGTGTGGCTCAGTAATTGTGGCTGGTCGACTAGAAGCAGTAGAAACTGTGAGCCGGACATCGTTCCAATCCTCAAGAGTATTATTCCTTACCACTGAATACATCGTGATTTCGGCTTCTTCCTCTTTCAGATCAATGTCATACGACGGAACCCATAACGCCCTTCTGACGAAATAGGTGATGTTGAACTCGCACTTACCAGCCTTTTCTGCCTCTACATTCAATAGAATAGTGTTTGTGACCTCGTATTGTTGTACCGTGCGGCGGAACTTGGTTATCTCCCTGTTGATGATAGCTAATTCCTTCTGTGTGGCCTCTAATTTATCCTGAACCTGTAACCGGGTATTCGCCAGTTTCTCAAGTTGAGTAGTTGTGAGCGTTTCCAGTGTAGATATTTGAGCTGTATCGCTTTCACCAGCGGGAATCCACCTAGAAAACTCGGCAGCCGACTTTTCCAGTACTTGAGCGAAAAATTTCTCACGGTTTGATATTCGAGAAAGTTCTCGCTCAATTTGTTGTTTCTGAGTTTCTAGTTCTTCTTTCTGCTTGACAAGCTTGTCTAGTTTGGCAAAGCCAGTAGTCTCCACGGTAGTGTCCACTGTATCGAAGCTGATTATTGAGGCGTACCCTCTTCCCTTAACTCGTACACTTTCCTTATCAAGAAATTGTGTAAGCTTCGGAACACCAAGTTTGTGTACGCCAGGTTGTAGGGTGATTGAACCGCTGCGTTCGACGCGGGCACCATCGCGGTAAACTGTGACCGCGGTAATTTTTGTCTTGATTTCTGGTAATTTCTCCATAATTATCACCTTTCCTTTCTACTCCACTACGGTAACGGGGGTGTAATCTGTATTTCTTTGGGATACTCGACCTCAAACTCGTAGGTGATTTTCGTTTCTCCTCCTGCGGGTATGTCAAGTTCCCATGTTAAGATTCCGAGTCGTGTTTCAGAGGGTTTGGGAGACATTCTCTTATCATCCACTTTGATTTTCTCTGAATCGCTGTGGGGGATTCGGTCCATCACCTTGATGGAGCTCGCTTTCTTTCGGAAGCTTTTGATTGCGAGTTCGTAGGTGTATTCTCTTGAGACCTTCCCTCCGGTGAAGCCGCTCTTCTCTGCGCTCTTTTCCACTAGCTTCTTCTCCACTTTGAGGTCATAGGTGAATCGGATTCCGGTATCAAACTTTTCACGGGGTGCAACGACTTTCAGTACAGACTCCCCTAGGTAGTCCTCTCCAGAATAGACTTTGGCTCTTCCTGGCAGTAATACTGTATCACCGTTCTTGATCTGAGTGGTTTCGATGACCTCGGCAAAGTCCACCGCGTTCCAGAAGTACTTGCGCTCTGCGGAGAGCTTTGTTTGGCTGATGCGGAAAGCGTGGGGTTCTCCGTCTGCTGGGACATTTACCATCTCAGGCAGAACGAAAACGTGTACTCCTCCTGTCTCTACTGCGGTCGCTGTTGCTAGCTTCATATCTGGTGCGGGAGCCGCTGGCTGTTCCATTGCGGTTGTTGCTATTAAATCATCTATGCCGTCCATTTCGGTTCTTTCCTCTTCTGGGCGTCTACTATCCCTCTTGGCTCTTGCCGCTCCTGTTCTTCTAGGTCTACCTTTTGGACGGGGTTTGTAAACCCGGAGGAGAAGAGGGTTAGGTTCAGTGACAACAGCAGGGCGGCTACTAGCTGTTGAAACGGTGAGCTTGACGTTCTCCCAATCTTCAAGAGTATTGTTAATTACAACAGTGAAGGTGGTGATTTCTGCTGCTTCTTCTTTCAAGTCGATGTCGTAATTTGGCGCCCAAGCTGCACGACGAACAAAGTATGTTATGTTGAATTCGCACTTGCCCGCTTTTTGGGCATCGATGTTGAGGATTATGGTGTTTGTCACTTCGTATTGTTGAACACTTCGTCGGAATTTTTCGATTTCTCGTATAACAATCGCTAGTTCTTTCTCCAGCGCTTTTAATTCGGTTTGAGCTTTAGCTCGCTCCTTTTCTAGTTTCTCGAGATTAGTAGTTGTTAGAGTATCAATACTAGTGAGTTGGGCTACATCACACTCACCAGCGGGTATCCATCTAGAAAATTCAGTTGCCGAATTTGATAAAATTTGAGTGAAGAATTGCTCTCGTATAGTTATTCTTGCCAGCGTTTGATTGATTCTAGCCTTCTTCTTTTCAAAATCCTTTTGTTGCTTCACTAGTTTGTCAAGTTTGGCATAGCCGCTGGCTTCAACGGTAGAGTCGACTGTGTCAAAGCTCAAGATTGAAGCATGTCCTCGACCCGACACTCGTACGCTCTCTTTGTCGAGAAAGCGTGTAAGATCAGGGATTCGTAGTTTGTGAGCGCCAGGCTTCAAAGTAATGGCGCCGCTACGTTCTATACGCGCGCCATCGCGGTAGACTGTGACCGCGGTGATTTTTGTGTCGATTTTTGCCAGATCTTCCGTCGCCATTATTTTTCACCAACAATTATTGAAACAGAGAAGAATCTAGTAAGCCTAAGTAAAAAGTTTCTGTAACTCCTATGAGAAGGAGAAAGGAAGCGATTAGAGCAGGATACTGAGTTCTATTCGAGTTCGGGAATCAGGAAATTTGACGAGGAGGGTAAGGTCGTTTTCACGCCAATACCAGCCTAGATCTCCATCGTCTAGTTGGGTTGCATCCTTGTTCTGGGGAAGTGTAACATTGTTTAGAAGAACACGCGTTGGGCTTTTTTCAAGAGTAGGAATTGTGACCAAGTAATGGCGACTATCGGGAGCGTAGGAGCCTTCGCTTGGAAGGATTTCTAGACGAATTTCATCTTCTTCTGTGTAGCACCAGTATTGAGTTATCGCCGATTTACCCAGTTGGTAGCCAAGAGTTTCACCGTCGTCATCATAATGCGGATATTCAAATGAACCATCGTGTGATGGAAAAACGCAGAGGTGCAACGAGTCAACAGCTTCGCCTGTGTGTTGTACTACTGGCTGGAGTGGAATTATACTACCTTGGCGTACAAAAATTGGGCATTGATTCATTGGTGCTGAAACGGTGATTGTGGAGGGACCAGTGTAGCGTTGGTTTGTGTGATAATCAATCCAGTGACCTGAAGGCAGGTAGACCTCTCGTTTTTCTTCACCTTTGGTCAGAATAGGTGCTACAAGCAAGGATGGCCCAAGGAGGAACTCGTCATCTACCGAGTGACACTGTTCATCTGCTGGGAACTCGAGTATTAATGGACGGATAATTGGAGTTCCTGTGAGCGAGGCTTCATGAAAGAGATCATAGAGGTAGGGGAGGAGCTTGTACCGCCACTCAATGAAGCGGCGACTGATTGCTTCCACCTCTTCATTAAACGCCCAGGGCTCCTGGTCCACTGTGTCCTTGTATGTGTGGTTGCGGCAGAATGGAGTAAATACTGCCATCTGTATCCAGCGCGTAAACAGTTCAGGTGTACAATCGTTGAAGAAACCACCTACATCTGCTCCTACAAAGGGAATTCCAGCCATTCCCAGATTGAGCAGCATCGGTATTGTGACACGAAGATGATCCCATTTACTACTATTATCGGAGGTCCATAAAGCTGCATGGCGCTGAACGCCAGCCCACCCAGCTCTTGTAAGGACCCAGGGGCGCATGTTGGGACGTAGTCGAAGCAACGCTTCAAAGGTCGATTGATTCATTAAATTAGGATAGATATTGTGGACAAGGGTGTGTGGATAACTTTGCCGCCCATCAGAGTGGACCACTTTTGCAAGCTCGTCATATTCTTGGTAGAGAAAGAGCTGCGGTTCATTCATATCATTCCAAATAGCATCAACACCCTGCTCAACAAGAGATTTGTGAAGATTTCCCCACCAACGCCTTACTTTGGGTTGCATGAAGTCAGGGAGTACAACAGCCCCTGGCCAAACTGTACCCACAAAGAGGTCACCATCTCCTTTGCGTAAGAAGTAGTCATAAGCGAGTCCGTCTCTGTAGACAGGATAGTCTTCCTCCTGTTTGACACCGGGATCAATGATAACAACGCTGCGAAATCCTTGTGAAGATAAATCAGATATTAGATTAGATGGGTTCGGGAAGGCATTCTTATCCCATGTGAAGACACGGTAGCCGTCCAGATAGTGAATGTCAAACCAGATAGAGTCACATGGTATGCGGCGTTTTCTTAGCTCCTTGGCTATTTCTCGGATTCGCTTCTCATTGGGGTAGCTGTACCTACATTGATGATATCCGAGTGTCCAACGAGGTGGAAGAGGCATCCTTCCTGTTAGTTGGCTATAACTATAGAGCACCTGTTTTGGTGCTGGTCCGCAAATGAAGTAATAATCTAACTCGGTCTCATCGATGGTGATAGTGTATACTTCGGGGTCAGTGGCACCCATATCGAAAACACACTTGGCAGTTGTGTCAAAAAAGAGCCCGTAGGCTAACCCTTGACGAATAGCTACGAAGAAGGGAATGTTCACTGAGAGCGGATCTGTATCTGGTTGATAGGGGAAATACTGGTTCCACATTGTCATTTTAGAGCCGCGCTTGTCTAGTTGACCTCCCTTGTGTCCGAAGCCGTAGAAGTGCTCATTCACTGGTAGAACTTTGCCGCATTGAACCTGGACATTGTTTCCCCTCATCCCTACTGGTAGTGAATCTTTGGTAAGCTGCTGGTCTTGAGCGTCATAGAATGTAAGGCGGCAGGGAGACCGGTTGATATAAACCTGTACTGCGGAGGTCTTGAGACGCCAACCGGCTCCGTCTTCAAAGAACTCGATTGAACCAGTGCCGCGACGTAGCGATGGAAGAACTAGAAAAGATGAATCCTTAGGGAAAGTCTCTTCGAACACTAGCCGAACGCGGATTATACCTTCTTGACGGACAGAAAGGCAGAGTATGGCATTCGTGCATCGGAATGTTACTGATTCACTCGCTACTTCAACGTTGAGAACGTCACCGATTTCAATGAAGGTTTGTGAAGTGGGTTCTTTTTCTGACATGCGTTCTCAACTGGAGTGTGGTGTTCAATTCCCTTTTAGCTTTCATGTTCTTTGTTGAGGGGGACACCAATATGAGGAAGAAGCTGAAGTAATGAAAGCCCAACGGTGATTGTCATTATAGCCCCAAGGGTAACTTTGGTGGCAGTGATGACACCGGCTGTTAGCCACATGTATTGTAGTGCGTCGATTGTCAGTCCATAAAACACCCAGTAGGTTTGGCCTGGGATGAGGATGAAGATGCGTAGTAGGATGTCAGCTTCAAGCCCAATGAGCGCAGTGAAAAGGAGTAAGAGCAACTGGGACCGCTTCTCCGAAGTGGGCGACCACCCGAGATTTGTACAAAGGGTGAAAAGGAGAACCACTGCGAATCCCATCAGGCAATCCCAAATGCCTACGAGCGGAAGCGCCCAAGACACAGGCGATAAGAAGTAACCTACTAGTAGGAATGAGTAGATTCCCAAGACTGGTCGCCATCGCCGTTGATAGACAAAGGCTGCCATTGCTGCACCTAATGGAGCACCTAGCATGAATATGAACTCGTAGGGGTCGCGGAAATAGATGAAATGCCCAAGGAGGGTGCCAAGCCCTACACTGTATGCACCAATGAAGGGACCTAATATAACGCCGACAATCGGGCTTATGAGGAAAACCCAAGAGTCCCAGATACCAGCATAAGGTAAAATCCCTATTGAAGGCATAATATCGAATACTGCAACTAAAGCTGTTGCAACACCAAGGAATGCGACTAAGATGCTACGGTTCCTTGTAATTGCTAGCGCCATGCCCCGAATACAAATGGGTCATAATTTAAACTCTGTTCTCACACCGAAATCAGTGATTGGTTAGAATTATGGTGTACCTAGGTTAGAAGATTTGTTTGGCATATTGTAAAGAGAGCTGGATTTCTGATTGACCATTACTTGTAGCGATATTCATATGACCTGGTAGTAGAATCTCGACTGGTAGTTGAGCTAGCCTTGTGATGGAGGCTACGAGTTGTTGGGGGTTACCGGTTGGGAGATCGACTCGACCAAATGACCCTTGACGAAATACAACATCCCCTGTGATGAGTATCTTATGGTTTGGCTCGAAGAAGCAGAGGCTCCCAATACTGTGCCCTGGTGTATGGAGCACCTGGAAGGTGAAGTCGCCAGCCTTGATTACTTCCCCCTCTTCGAGTTTTCGCCCCACGGGAATAGGTTCTAGTCGTTGCCCAAGTAGGCGGGCGTAAACAACTGAATCATCGCCTTTTTCTAGGTATTCACCTTCCTGCCTTGAAACCCAAAGCTCAGTATCCTTCACTTCCTTCAGAAAGAGAGGTACTGAACCTGAATGGTCTAGATGGGAATGTGTAAGGATAATCCGATTCAGTTGAGATATGCTAAAGCCTAGTTCCTCGATGGCAGCTGTTGTATGCTTGAAGTAGGTGGGGATTCCCGCGTCGAATATGGTAAATCGCTCGCCCTCTTTAACAAGGTAGATGTTACTGTCTGGTAACATGCCTTCGCGGGCGACAATCCAGTAAAGCCCGTCCATGATTTTCCGGACTGTTTTTGCCATGGTAATCCACGTCTTTGTTCAGGGTGAACTATATTCGTATCATCTAACCTGTTTTCGTGTTAGCCGATGACTTTCATTAGGAACTTACCGTTTTTATAGAATAGTTCACCGTCTGCGTAAATTTCACCATTGTGAGTCATGTCTGCTAGCAGATCCCAATGGATGGCGGATTCGTTTTTCGATAGCGAGTCTTTGAAACCGTTTCCTAGAGCACAGTGTATGGTTCCTGTCATTTTTTCATCAAAGAGGATATTCTTCGTGAATTTTGTGATGCCAGGGTTGGTGCCGATAGCAATCTCACCAAGCCTTTGGGCTCCTTCGTCAATTTGTAGAATTCTATCCAGCAGGTCTTGACCCTTCTCTGCGGTCGCCTTCACGACCTTCCCCTTCGCAAAGGTCAAAGATACATCCACTACTTCTTTTCCTTGGAATATTCCAGGATAGGAGAAGCGAATCGTTCCATCTACGCTATCCTCAATCGGAGAGGTAAAGACCTCACCATCGGGCATATTGATGTGCCCGTCACAGTTTATCCATTTCCTGCCTTTGACGCGCGCAGTGAGATCGACATCCTTGCTTGTGAAATGGATTGTTTCCTTTGCGTCGAGGTAAGCAACGATTTTCGCTTGGGTTTGGCTTATTTTTTGCCAGGCTTTTATTGGATCTTTTTGATCTAATAGGCAAGCCCCATAAACGAAATCCTCGTATTCTTCTGTTCCCATTCCAGCCTCTTGTGCCAGACTAGCTGATGGGAAGGGAATCAGGGAATACCAACCTTCTGTTAAGCGGCTCATGAAGAGTTTGTTAACTTCTGTCTGAGCCTTGGCAGACCGTGCTTGTTTGGCTGGATCAACATTGGTGAGTGCCTTCCGGTTTTCACTCGAGTAGACGACTATGTAGCCGTCCACCTTTTCCAAGGCATAGAGCGTGATTGGATTCACATAGTCAAGCTGGTGATCTTGGGCGTATCTGTAGAAGATTTCTTGACCGCGGGGAAGGCTAACTCTGGTGTAGGGATGAGCACCGACCTTGAGGATTTCACGAACAAGTTCACGGATTAAAGGCTCAGCAATAAATGGTGCACCAATACCGATTAATTGTCCCTTCTGGACACCAAGCGAGTATTCGACAGTGAGTTTGGCTAAGCGACTGATACGTTCATCGACCATTATTGTTCACCCAGAACAACTTTCCATTGTTAAACGTTAGGATAAGGGTTTGGCTTGATTAATATGTGGGAACTGGGTCAGTTGTATCAGCAGTTTAAGTAAAAAAATTCTGCCGTCTAGTTCAAAGACTAGACGGTTAGGAGGGTGTTTACGACGACGAGCCAGGTGAAGAGGAAGACAATGCCAGCGATACCAGCGTAGCGCCAACGTGTTTTATGATAAGCTATGGCCCAATAGCAGAAGAGGAAGACCCCGACAGTCATTGCCCATCCACCAAGAGTCAGTATGGGAAGACCTTCAGGACCCCCAAAGAAGACCACTTGAGCCGGGTCGAAATTCCATTCCCACCAAAGCGCCGCAACAGCAGGCATTTCGATGATTAGGCTAATTGTGGCAGAGATAAGACCCGCTAGGGTCGCAACGACTGGCATACGGCTGCGTAGGGGCTTGTCTATACCAGTAATCATACTGGCTAGGTACCAACTAGTGTAAGCAGAGAAGGTCCAGCCTACAGGAACTACTAGCGGTGCAAAACCAATCCAGATATCAACAGGAAACACAAAGCCATACAAGTTGTAAGCGGGATTGAGGAAGAAGAGTACATTTTCGCGGATAATCCCGTAGACGAGGGCGAATCCAAAGAAGCCAAGGGTTGGCTTCAAGCCACCACGGTACCTGTAGTGATGATAAACTAGGAAAACAAAGGCAATGTAGGCGGGAATGCTAAGCCAGAGACCACTCATGCAACAGGACCCTCCTTTAAGTGGTGATGGTTTCGTACAATAGCTATAACCACTGCGATGACGATGACGATAAGAATAGGAACAGCTGAAATAAGGAAGTGAAGGCGAGCCAGAAGTACAACATCAACGAAAACCATTACGCCAATCATGAAGAGGGTTGCCCACAGAGGGATATATTGGAGAAGTCGTTCTTTCCAGGTTGTCATTTTACTCACCAAGGTATAGGGAACTCGTGAGTTTTAGACAGATTGGAAGGTCTTTCTATTTAGCCTTTAAGGGAAAGGGGCTTAGTAGGTTATTCCTCGTTTTCGGCTGCCCCATTTCACAATCTCCATACCCACAATTGCAGGGAGAGCCAGTGAGAATGCAATAAGCCAATCAAATGCCATCAGCGGTATGTACTCGAAGAGTCCAAGGATGTATCCGAAAAGCCCACCAGCACTAGCAGCCAGTATGTCAGGATACAGTATTGGAACATACATCAGCCCCCAGTGCATCAAGAAAACAAAGCCTATCATGGCATAGATGAACCAGTAGCTTTCCCGTCTTATCGAGCGGGTTAAGGGCTGGTTTATACGGCGGATGCTAAGAATCATGAATGATTCAGCGAAAAGAAGAACCGTAATGGAAATCATTTGCGCCTTTTGAAGCGCTTCAGCCGCATATGGTGTCAGATGCGTGCTACCAGGTAGAATCGCACCCCATGTGAAGAAGTATGCTATCGCAACCCCTATGGAAATTAGGACCGCGTTAAGAACTAGATAGACGGCTAGTTGATGATTGATTATTGATTCTGTGTTGCGAGGAGTTTCTTGCATTGCATCCTTTGCTGGTCGGTCAAAAACTAATGCGAGCCCAGGCCATGTGTGGCTAGAGATTGTAAGAAAGATATGTTGCCAGTAGGTGAGAAAGGTAATACGGAAAAGGAATGTCCCAAAGAAGAGGACAGATTCAGCCAAGTTAATGGCAACATAGAAGAAAATCATCATCCGGATCTTGTTGAAGAGGCTTCGCCCCTGCTTGATTCCTTCGACGATGGAGGTGAAACTATCATCGGTGATTATCATATCGGAAGCTTCTTTCGCGACGTCAGTTCCTGTGACGCCCATGGCGATTCCGACATCGCTAATACTTAGGGCGAGTGCGTCGTTCACTCCGTCGCCTGTTACTGCAACAGCTCTGTCTGTATCTTTATACCGTTGTACGATTACTTGTTTGTCGTCAGGGTCTACTCGGGCAAACACGCTTGTTCTTTGGAATTTGTCATCACTAAGTTCTGTGGCTTCTTTCCCTTCAAAGACGAGGTCATCATCACTGACGATTTCTAGCTGGCGTCCAACTGTTCGAGCGGTTGCAGCGCTATCGCCAGTCACCATCACTGTTTTGATTCCTGCACTAGTGCATTCCTGAACGGCTTCCCGAACCCCTTCCCGTGGAGGGTCAAGGATGCAGACAAAACCTACAAAGGTGAGATTCTCCTCAACTTTTTCCCTTTCGTTTTCTCCACCTGTCTTGGGGAGCTTGGGTAGCCGTTTGAAAGCTAGGGAGAGGACTCGATACCCGCCAGCAGCGAATTCGCCAGCGTATTTGGAGATCACCTTTGCACGCTTGGGAGTCATTTTCTGGCTATTCTTCTCATCCCCTATCCTCGTACATCTTGAAAGCAGGATATCAGTTGCCCCTTTAACAAAAACGATGTATCCGCCCTCAGGGTATGTAAAAATGCGAGTCATACGTTTTAGCCGAGAGTCAAAGGGATAATTCCGTACCATCTGGAAATCAAGAAGGGAACGCTCGGAGATACCGCTTTTTCGGTATAATGCAAGCAACGCTGCTTCGGTGGGGTTTCCTACCGCTTTCCATCGAATCTCTCCATCATCAGATTTCTCTGTCTGTATCTCGGCGTCGTTGTTCAATCCGCCAATCCTTATGAGAAGCGCAAGCCTACTATCTGCTTTGAGCTTCACAGGAGTTTTAGAAACGTGCATTACATTCTCATCTACGCTTTCAACGGCGTAGATTTTCCCTTCGGGTTTGTATCCCTTGCCAGTGACCTTGTATAGATGCTCTCCGTCCCATACAAGATCAGTGACCATCTCGCTACGAGTTAGAGTGCCAGTCTTGTCAGTGCATATGACGCTTACTCTCCCAAGGCTTTCCACAGCCGACAAATCACGGACAACCACTCCGTAACGTGCCATTGCTAAAACACCAGTGATAAGTGTGATCGTAGTCAACAAGGGTATGTTAATCGGCATCACGGTCATCGCGTTTGTGATTGCCTCTGCAGCCAAATCTGGAAGCGTCGAAGTATCTAAGGGGTGCGGGAATAGGAGTCGGACCGCCAGCGAGACAACTAACAGTATGACAGCAGCTGTACCAAGCACGAGTGCAAGTCGGTTGACCTTTTGACGAAGAGGAATATCACTGGTGCTCAAGGTTTCGAGGCCCTGGCTGATTTTTCCAATCTCTGTGTTTTCTCCAGTTTCTGTTACTAGACACATGGCAGAACCTGTGGCTACAAAGGTTCCTCGGTACACCATGTTGGAACGAGCATGGAGGGGGGTTTCAACGGGTAGGGGCTCCTCTGTTACATCCTTCTCCACAGGCGCGCTTTCACCAGTTAATGATGCTTCACCAGCTGTGAGGTTACTAGCTTTAACTATTCTACCATCAGCAGGTATGAGGTCGCCCTGAGTGAGGGCAAGGAGATCGCCTGGGACTACTAGCGTTGTGTCTATCTCCTGTTTTATGCCTTCACGGACCGCGATAATAGTGTCGGCTGAAAGAGCTTGGAGTGCTTCTAATTTCTTCTCTGCCCTATATTGTTGAATAATAGCTAGCAACGCATTAAACAGAATAATGGAGAACCAGATGGATGCCTGACCGAAATTCCCAAGGAGAAAAAGGGCAGCAGTACTTATTATGTAGATTAAGATTAGACCGTTGAGTATTGGGGCAAGGTAGACACGCCAAAAGGAGGAACGAATTCGAGGGAGCGAGTTAGGACCAAAGGATTCTAACCGAGTCTCCGCTTTCTGGCTTGATATGCCACTTGTAGAATCCGTTCCTAAATCGGAAATAATGTCTGAAAGTGGTCTGCTATGGGGTAGAAGTTCCTCTTGTGGGGGTGTAGCATCGCTTTTTGGTGACATCCCAATTTCCCGTTAAGGGGTGTTCTTTTTCCTTAAAGTCATTGTGGCACTAGTCGCTTAACCAGTTATTTCGGTGGTGTACTGAATTCTCGCATGACATTTGCCATTTCTTGTAATCGTTTATCGGCTAATTTGTTGATTTCACTAGCTGGTCTTCCGGTTAGTAATTCAATCCCTTCATCGATTGTATCAACGGCGAAGATATGGAATTTACCCGCTTCCACTGCCTTTACAATTTCCTCCTTCAGCATGAGGTTCTGGATGTTTGCCTTGGGAATAAGAACTCCTTGGTCACCTGTTAGACCCGTTACCTTACATACTGCGAAATAGCCCTCGATTTTCTCGTTGACCCCACCAATGGCTTGAATCTCACCATGTTGGTTGACCGAACCGGTTACTGCGAAGCGCTGCTGGATGGGTACACCAGACAAGGCAGAGAGGAGAGCGTATAGTTCAGTGCTGCTGGCGCTATCTCCTTCGACTCCTGAGTAGCTTTGCTCGAAGACAAGGCGAGCTGAAAGGCTTAGAGGTTTATCCCGCCCAAATTTCTCCGAGAGGTACCCGCTGAGTATGTGGACGCCTTTGTGATGAATACTACCACCTAATCCTGCTTCGCGTTCAATGTCGATAACGCGACCACGTCCAGGTGCTACACTTGCGGTAACCCGAGAAGGTCGCCCGAAAGCAAAGTCACCAAGAGAAAGGACAGAAAGGCCATTAATCTGACCAACTACCTCACCCTTCGTGGTGATGAGAATTACCTCTTTTTCTATGAGTTCGCGTATCTTCTCCTCCAACAAATTAGAGCGATAAAGGCGCGCCTCTAAAGCCTTAATGATGTGTTTTCGTTCGATGAGGCGTTTACGGTCTTCTTTAGCATAATGATTAGCCTCCCGTATGATGTCAGCGATGACACCGAAATGAACCGATAGTTTGGCCTGGTTCTCAGCAAGGCGAGAACTATAGTCAACAACTTCCGCAATAGCCTCTGCTGCTAGTTCACGTAATTCTTCCTTCTGTGTGAGAGACCGGATAAATTGGCAATAGAGGCGGATGTTCTTTTCAGTGCGATCCATGCTTGTATCAAAATCTGCTTTGACCTTGAAGAGCTCGCGGAAATCTGGGTCCAGAATATAGAGTTGTTGATAAATGAAGGGATCACCTATTATGACCACCTTGATTTTAAGCGGAATCGATTCTGGACGCAAGGTTTTCATTGATAGGAAACCGACCTGCTCCGCTGGCTCTTCAATGACGACATGATTATTTTGTAAGGCTCTCTTAAGAGCTGGGTAAGAAAGAGGTGAAGTGAGAAGCTCTCGAACGGGAACCACCAAGTAGCCACCATTCACCTTGTGAAGGGCTCCTGGACGAATCATTGAATAGTCCGTAAAGAGGGTTCCAAATCGCGGCTCTTTTTCAATACGACCAAAAAGGTTTGAATAAGTTGGATTAGTGATTATCATGACTGGAGCGCCTTCTTGTTCGGAGTTGTCAACAATGAGGTTCGCCTTGTACCGTTTTGAGAACTCCTCAGGAGAAATCCTCCTTGACTGTTGTTGAGGAGGAAGTGTAACATTGCCTTCTTGCCGCCCCATGAAAATACTGAGATTTTCTGTGATATCCTTGGCGATATCATGAATGAACTCGCTAACCTCGGGGTAATTAGTATACTCATCCAAGAAATCATCAATAATCGGATTCAGAGTAAAGCGTACAGCATCTTCCTCCATCTTTTTTAGCGCGGCTACAAGTTCACGCTCCAGAGTCTGAAGCGCCCTGAAAAGCTTACGTAGCTCAGTTTCAAGGACTTCGCGTCGGTTCTCAATGCTCTCCCTTTCCTCTGCAGACATCTTGGCTACTTGTGAGCGCTTTACCTCCTCACCCTCCACTACAGGAACAATGACAAGCCCAGTCTGCGTGCCTCGAAGAGCGAAACCTGCTTTTTGAGCCTTCTCCTGCATTTTCGTAAGAATATCATTCCGCACCCGCTCATACTGACTACGCCTATCCTCGCGTGAAGTTACAAACTCTTCACTTTCCAGCATCTTCGTAATCGAGTTCCGCGCAGCCTCAACGAAGTTGTCAAGGTCAACAACAAGAGCCTTACCCTTCCCCGCGGACAACATCAAAGCCCGAGGCTGATACGGGTCACTGAAATTTGACACATACAGAACATCAGACGGAACAGGCTCCTTAGAGGCGATCTCATTGAGATACGTGGTAACAGCCGTCGTACGACCTGTACCATGCCCTCCACTAACATAGATGTTGAAACCATGGTCACTAATCTCCAAGCCAAAAGACAAAGCCTGCAAAGCCCGCTTCTGCCCCACAATATCCTTCAAAGGTGTGAAATCAGCACTTGATTTACATTTCAAACCCTTGACACTACACACAGCACGAAGTTGTTTAGGCGTGAGTTCCTTCAAAATAACAACCCTCAGTTATAACTCGTCTATCAAGCTCTCCTAATTTTAAGCTTTACCAGAAGAATAACATTTCGAAAATACTAGTATGAAAACACAAATCAGAAGAAAGAAAAGAAAAATTATACCAAACACAAAGCACCCCAAGAATTTGATAAAAGCAAAATCTCTTAAGGGCAAGAGAACAGAGGAAGGGCATTCTATGGAATCCTGTGTGGGAACCCCGCCATGACGGAAAAAACATTAACAATCCCCCTTGGCCCACAGCACCCGGCCCTCAAAGAACCCGAAAGCTTCATGATCACCGTTGACGGCGAAATCGTAACCGACGTCGACTTCCGAATAGGATATGTTCACCGAGGCATCGAAAAAGCCTTCGAAAGCCGCAGCTACATCCAAAACATCTACCTGGCAGAACGAATCTGCGGCATCTGCAGCCAATCACACACCACCTGCTACATCCAGGCTGTCGAAGAACTACTCGACCTCGACGTACCAAAACGCGGACTCTACATCCGAGGAATCGTAAACGAACTCAACCGCATCCACAGCCACATCCTCTGGCTCGGCGTAGCAGGCCACGAAATCGGATGGGACACCCTCTTCCACTACTCCTGGCGAGACCGCGAACTCTGCATGGACATCATCGAAGAAATCACCGGCAACCGGGTCAACTACGCCAACAACATCATAGGCGGAGTACGCCACGACATACCCAAAGACTGGCACCCAGGCATACACAAACGACTCGACAAAATCGAAGAACGAGTCGGCGCCTACGTCAAAACAATACTCAACGAAAAAACCATCCTCGACCGCGCCCTCGGCGTCGGCATCCTCAAACCAGACATCGCCAAAAAACTCTGCGCCACAGGACCCACCATCCGAGCCAGCGGCATCCCCTGGGACGTCCGAGAAACCGAACCCAGAGTCCCCTACATCGGCGCACCCTGGAAAACCCAAACCAGCGACCTCTGCGACGTCGCAGGACGAGTCATAGTACGAATGAACGAAACCATCGACTCCATCAAATGCATCCGCCAATGGCTCAAAAAACTACCCAAAGGCGACATCAAAATCCGAGCCCCAAGAAGAGTACCCGAAGGACAAGCCATCAGCCGATTCGAAGCCCCCCGAGGCGAAGTCGTCCACTACGTGGTATCCAACGGCACCGACAAACCCTACCGCCACAAAGCCCGAGCACCAACACTAGCCAACATACCCTGCCTACCCAGCATGCTCATCGGCGGATACATTGCGGACTTGCCTATAGTTTTGGCTTCAATAGACCCTTGTTTTAGTTGTACGGATAGAATAATAATTAAACATTCGGATAACCAAACAGAAGAGGTTAGTTGGGAGAAGTTTACGGCGCAGGCTCGTGAGCGGCGGTTTGCTGAGAAGACTTGGCGTCGTTAGCTCGTTTGTTTTATTTGTTGGACAGGGTTTTCTCTGTCCTTTTTTCTTTCTTTTTTTATGCAGTGGATTTTGGGAATGGGGGTTGTCGTTCCTTTTCTTTTGGTTGTGTTAGCCATTGCT
>JAEOTB010000033.1 GCA_016840065.1 Candidatus Hermodarchaeota archaeon
CAGAAGGCTCCTTGTCCCTCAGGTTCTTCGTGGTGCTCTTGGTGCTCGTCATGGTGTTCGTGCATGGCAAGATCTCGTTGTGATAGCTATGAAGAAGGACAGGACTCCACAAATATTAAGTGAGTGCTAATACAAAGGGAATTCTTAATAATAATTAATAATTCAGACGTATAATCTTAATAATGAGAGTGTTTCCATGCCAATTGTTAGCATCTCACTGACCAGAATCCTTCTCAAGAAGCTTGACTCACTAATCAGAAACCGAGGATACTCCAGCCGCTCTGAAGCCATCCGGGACGCCATCCGAGGAGCCCTTGAAGAGTTTGAGCTGAGCCGATTTAAACGCGGGAAAGCCACGGCGACAATTACGGTCATCTCCGAGCACATGAAACATGATGTCGATGAACGCCTCACGCGCATCCGCCACCAACACAACGCCATCGTCTCAGGCAACATGCACCTCCACCTGGGGAAGCGGTACTGCCTAGATGTGTTAATCACCGAGGGCGAAGCCAAGGAGGTCATGACCTTCATCAGCCAAATCCGAGCGATTCGCGGAATTCACCAAGTCGCCTACACGCTGGTTCCCATCATCGATGAGATACACGCCTCCGAAGGGACTGGGAGGAGCAAGAGGTCGGAGTAAGCGTTTTGTTAGGGCATGATACTCAACAACGAAACCGAGTCTACCAAGAAGTAGCTCGAGAAAGTAAAGGTTATTATTCTCCTTTTTTCATCTATATATTGGAGAAGTGAGTTCGTAGTGAATGGTATAAGGCAGCTATTCGTCTTGCTTCTGATATTACCTGTCTGTATGGGGTTCATCCAGTACCCGTATCCGGTGCAGGGGGTCACCGAGGAGTTCCCCATTGGTCTTGCATTGACCTATGCGGCTACTTGGGAAGATGACAGTTGGGTTGAACGATACGATGTGATGCGGTGGGCCACCGAGGTGGGTGAACACATCGTGCAAATCGACATCACCACCTACACCGGCACAACCACCCTTCAAGATCACATACTTGTTAACACCTCAACATGGAATTATGTTAATGCAAATGGCACACCCAGTATCGACGTGGTATCACCGCCCCTGTGGCTAAATACCTCAGATTGGATTGAATATATTCCAACATACATTCCACCATCAAATCTTGAATACGGTTTACGGAAGGGGATTCCTTCTGAGATTCCCGCGGGAACATACTTCAGCTGGGTAGCATCCTATCATTGGTCAGACCTTAGTACTAACGATCCTTGGACAAGCATCACGGATCGGCTCTATTTCGAAGAAGACAGTGGAACCTTGATTAAATGGAGTTATAGCCGATTCGATTCGGACTCCTACACTACAGAAACCAAAACCCTAACACTGACATCTGGAAATCTTCGGACCTTTGGAGTGCTTTCCATCCCAGAACAAGCTTTACCAGGCGTACTCCTCGGGGTCCTAATTCTTCTCAGTATAATTATGGTCAGCTGCGCAGTGTATAGACGACCACCGAGCCCTGGGATTGAAAGGGAGAGAACTGTTACAGACTGGATTAACCTATTGAAAAACAATCAAGGGGATCCTGACGTTCGGCAGCGTGCTGCTCAGGCGTTAGGGCAGTCTGGGGATTTCCGTGCTACTAAGCCCCTTCTTGAGGTGCTCCGAGGGGATACACATAGTCGTGTGCGTCGAGCCGTTGCTCAAGCCCTTGGAAATCTCAGAGATCCCAGAGCAGTCAAAACCCTAATCAACATTTTGCTACGCGAGGGTAATATCGATGTACAGCGGGGGGCAGCTTGGGCACTAGGTCAGATTGGAGATCGCCAAACCGTGAACCCCCTCGTCCAAGTTTTGCGAAACGCTGAGTCTGATGAGGTACGCCAGAGCGCTGTGAGGGCCTTAGGACAACTGGGAGATTATCGAGGCGTCACCCCCCTTCTCCATGCTTTGCAACATGATGAGGCGATAGAGGTGAAATTGAGCGCCGCATTAACCCTGCAGGATCGCTGGGATAGCCTCAGCCAAACGCAACAGCAGTTTGCGACGCGACTCATCCGAGACCTACCGCTTAGAACAGTAGAGGAGGACGACGCGGAACTCCAGCAGCCAGTAGTTCCCATCCCGCAGACCCTTCAGTGCATGTCCTGTGGCGAGACGGTTAAAGCGGAGGGAACGGTTTGTACCAAGTGTGGAAACCTCCTTCACCGTTGCATGGTCTGCCAGCGGCGTATAGGTCAAGGAGAAGGGCACAGCCGGTGTCCATTTTGTGGAACACTGGCGCACCGCGATCATCTGCTGCAGTGGCTTGATATCCGGACAGTGTGCCCTCATTGCCAGCGGACTTTGCATCCCAGAGAACTTACATCTTGAGATGATGTACCCAGTAGGGGCTATTCACTCATTAGCTGTAAATCCCTGTACATTCTTCTTGTCGGACTCTGAGCGTTCTGAGAATCCTAGAAGGGGTTAGAGGTCGGAGGGTCGGAGTTTTTTCCGGCATATCGGGCACCGCCCATTCACCTTGAGCCATTCAAGCATGTGACTCCTGTGAGCAACGCCCTTACAACGAGGGCATCTTAGGTAAGACGACCTCGCCTTAATTAAATGGCGGCAGACCATACACTTTGACCCAACAACATCGTCACCGCGTTCGGCTGTAGCTGCTGAACCCGCTTCTTCGCCTTCCAGCGATGTTGATAGTTCAAGCGTTGATTCTTCTTCAGCGAGAGGTATATCACTACCCTCATGAGGGCTAGATGACCTTCGTCCCCAAACTGCATAACAGACCATAATTACACTGATGATTATTAGGAACCCCAGGAGTACGCCTGGAAAAACTCGTTCTGGAATTGTGAGTACTCCAAAGGCACGAAGGTTGGCGGATGTAAGGGTTTTTGATTTAGTGTCTTCTGACCAGGAGCTCGAATAGTGTTGAGTGAAGCTATAGCTCCATTCAAGCAAGATTCCACTTCCTTCTTCAAAATAAAACTTCTCCCTAGTGGTTCTCCAAGTACTCGAAATCCCCAAAGTTGACCAATAATAGGAAGCTTCCCAGCTAAGAAAGCTACCAGCTTGAACCCCTGAAGGGACGCCGTTCAGTAAATGGTAGTGGCGAACTGATGTTGGAATGAATATTGGGATTCCCACAGTCCAGTTCGAAGTGTCTAGCCAAAGGGGTGGTGAGACAACCTCAGTTCTTGGTGTGCCATCAGCATTAACACAATTCCATGTTTGGGTGTTAACCAATAACTGATCCCGGATGGCACCTGTATCCGTGGTGATAAGGTCGATTTCGAGGATGTTCTCGCCAACCTCTATGGCCCACCGTACTACTTCGTAACGCTCAGTCCAGGTTGAATCGTCCTCAGTGACCTCATAGTTCAAGACCAGACCGATGGGGAACTCGTCTGTGACTGCTCGCACAGAATAGGAATATGGGATAAAGCCAAGACAGGCATTAAACATCAGAACCAAGAGGATTAGCTTTCTAATACCCTTCACAACCAACTGCGAATGATAAATACCTGAGAGATAGGAGATAATAACCTTTGGTTTTTCTGAATCGCCTGTGAGTTCACCTTCAGCAAATCAATTAAACCTCAATCTCCAAATAGGACAATGAGTTATTGCAGGAGGGAAAAGGAGAGCGAGTTATTGCCTGAGTGCTGGAGTACTGTTATACCGGAAAAAGAGGATTTAATAACGGAGGTATATAGACGAATGACCCTTGGAGGACTTCTTCATTGAGTGAACTGAAAAGCGGATTGTCTGTGTCGAAGTATTTTGGGCAACGACTCATTGAGCTAATAGAGTTGCCTACGGGTGTTAGGGTGTTGGATGTCGGATTCGGGCTGGGCTCTTCATTGTTTCCTGCCGCTGAAATTGTTGGTTCACAGGGACGGGTGATTGGTATTGACATCGATGAGGAGAGAGTGCAAAAAACGGTAGCAGCCATCGCTGAACGAGAGATTAAGAATGCCCAGGTTTTCCAGATGGATGTCCTTGAGATGTCTCTCGAGGATGACTTTTTTGACTTCATGTTGGGTGGGTTTGTTGTTCCTTATCTATTCAAACCAGATACACAGGTGATAGCTCCTGAGATTACTCGTGTCCTGAAGAGGGGAGGGCGTATTGGCTTCACAACTTGGGATTATATCGAAGACGATGATTGGATGATTGCTGCCCTAAAAGAAGAGCTGGGTTCTGAGATTAAAGGTCGGAACCTCAGCATCTATACGAGCTATCCGGTTCAGGAATTGGAGGTATCCTTCTCGGAGGCAGGATTTGCTGACGTAATGCACCTCAGAGAGGTTGCTGAGTTTGTCTATCCAGATATGGAGAAGTGGTGGGCCGCAATGCAGTATCAATCTTGGATTTCCTGTTACAAGGATATCGAGGCAAGGGGTCCTGGTGAGTTGGAGCGATTCAAAGAAGCAACTTACCAGAAGCTGTTGGGTCCTGAAGCCGATGAGCTTCGCTTCAAGGTCTCTGTGGATTTCTTCTTTGGAACATACCAAGAATAAGGCTGTTGGAACGTTCTTCTCGGAAGGTGGTGTCAATACTCTAATGTATTGGGTGACCGATACATTTTTAATATTGGACACCCAATATAGGGCACCCAATACATTACCACGAAATCACCCAAGGAGCCAGGATAATGGCAAAAGGAACCACATTAAAACCAAGACCCGAAAAACCCGAGGTATTAGAGAAGACACATGACATTTTCTCTGTATTTGCTAAAAGACGGAGCATCCGACGCTACAAGCCTTACGACATCCCCGATGAAGATTTAGAGCAAATACTTGATGCTGCCCGCCTTGCTCCATCAGCAAATAACACACAACCCTGGCGCTTCATAATCGTCAAAGACGAGAAGGTAAAAACCCTCCTCGCCCAGCCTCGCCCACAAACCTTCATCGAACACGCTAACGCCATCATAGTCGTCCTAGGAGACCCAAGTGTGTGGGGACCTAGAGGGGGTATGACCTGGACTACTCGTGACCCCATCATCGCAACAGAAAACCTAGTCCTTGCTGCTACCGCACTTGGATATGGCAGTTGCTGGATCGCCATGTTCCAGTCCCGCCGTAGAGACTACCTTCTAGAAGTCAAAAGGACATTGAAAATTCCCGATGAGGTACAACTGATCTGTCTGGTAGCAATCGGAGTTCCCGATGAGCAACCAGAACCGCGTTCACGAAGGGCATTGGAGGAGATAGTCTACTCCGAGACTTACGGAACTCCATGGAAATCAAACCCCGAGCCCTGAATAACTCTCATAAATAGAAGATGAATGGAGGTGAATATTGTTGAATCCCAAAGAACCCCAAAAGGAAATCAAGGATGTTGAAGAGCTAGGAGAGGTAGAAGAGTCGGAAACCGACACTTTTCCATCATGCTGTGGAGAAACCGAACCAGAAAGTGGAACTTAAGGGATCGTCCAACCAAGGACGCCCCCTTGTTCTCTTTTTTCTAGCTCAGAAATAGCTAATTTTCCCCCGCCTTAACCAAAACAAGATATAAGAATGCCTTCAGTGTGATATTCGTTGAGCTTCTTACTTCGAGATGACGAAAAATGAATGGGAACGAAATCATCATCGGACTTGTGAAGAACGGAGAATTCTACCAACTATCACCCAAGGCTGCCCTTGGCGAAGTGGTTCGCCTGACCCAAATCAGTAGGCAGGAGAGTAGGCCACCTGACGCTGGGCTAGTCGACTTGTCTGAGTTCGAGGGAGTTGTAATCGCAGTCCAAGGTATTCTTGATAGTGGGTGGCTTTACGAGGCGAACGTTGTGGAAAAAGGTGGAATCATATTAACGGCTTTAGCTCAAGAGGTATTTGGTGACTAGACACAATAAATGCGCGAATCCTCTTTGTCTTGGCTAAATAGGGAGATGGATGGCAAACTGGCAGGTGTCATCACCCTTGGCGAGAGATTTAACGATCTCTACTCTTACAGGTTCTCCCAAAATACCCTCCCATAGGCGTCTGACCCATCCACTACCACAATAACAAAATGTGTGGGAAATCTTGTCTAGATTATCTCTAATCAGGGGACAGAAGCAGTTAGCTCGGCGTCGTTCAGCATCAGTCTTTGCCTTTTCAAGTTCTTCGGGATTAGCGGGTCTTTTCTGCGAGTAGAGTACGTTACCTTTACGAGTGAACCGTGGAAACCTAGTGTAGTCTGCGTGCATGGCTTCGATGACTTTGTCTATGTCTCCTGTCTCTTCAAAGACTGCTCTTACAATCGCTATGCTGGCTTCGGGGAAGTCATGAGCGCAAGGGGAAAGGATTAGGTATTTCTGGTATTCATCTGCAATCTTGTCTAGACGATTCAACGCAGCTGCTGTCCAATCGAACCGCTCTGCGCGACTAGATTCGAAAGTGAGTGTATCAAAGCCCTCCAGGACCTTTGCTCGATCCTCAACTCCAAGGACCTGTTCTAGCCCAGCCAAAAAGCGTTTATGCCAGTTCTGAAGAACGACTTGGACTTCGGTGACGTTTTCCTCTGGGTTCTCAGGATTGATTTCCAGGAAGACCTCTCTGCCCGTCAATGCGCCCATGATTCCGTGTTCTCTCATGAACCCGTAGATCTTCTGGTAGGTTTCAGATATTGTGTCTTGAGACCCGTGGTGGTGTAGGGTTAGGGCTTCAACTGCTTCGAGGGTTCGACTTGTTATCTCACCTGTTTTTACTGTCCGTTTGATTGGGATACAGGCTTCGGCGTCGAATCCTTTGTCTACTGTGTCAGCGTGAAAGACGAGGATGGGAGGTCCACTCGTGTTTTCCTTACAGGCTTTACCTAGTTTGTCAAATGCCGGTACAAGTTCGGCTCTTTTCTGGACAATCAATCTGGTGCTCGCGACTAGCTGAGGTTTAATCTCTTTTGGGGTTATTCCCAGTTCCTTCAAAGACATAGATGCTCATACCCTGGCAAAGCCATATTGCTTAGGCCTTCATTGATGAAGTTGGTTAAGGCAGTAATGAAGATTTATATTCTTGTGAACTTGGTGGTTCGGATTTGGGTAGGTATTCGAGAACGAACGCTTGCTTCGTTATTTTCGCCAGATGAAGGTTTGGTTCTGTTCGGCGATTTTGAATCCGAGGGACTCGTAGAGGCTGATGGCGACTTTGTTGTCTTTGTGGACTCGGAGGCCCGCTTGTTCCCCGCCCTCCTTCGTCAGGGTCTGTAACGCAAAGAGCATGATTTGCCGCCCATAACCCTTCCCTCGGTGCTTGGGTGCTACGCCGATGTTGCTGATGAACTTGTTCTGCAGGCTTAGGTCGAGTATTCCAATGGCTTTTCCGTCCTTGTACGCCCAGTAGAGGTGCTGCATGTTATACCAGATGTCGAGGAACTTGTCGGGCATCCCTCGGATATTGTTCATGATGATTTCCACCATTGTGTCAGGGCTGCCGCTCAAACACTCAATGAAGTGGGTGAGGTATTCACCTAGCTCTCCACGTTTCACTCTTTCAAAGACGAGTTCCGCTGTGGGTTCAAAGGATTTGGTGAGGGGACACACCATTCGGTAGCTGTTCGCCACTTCCTCGAATCCCATTTCCTCGAGTCTAGTGGCTAGGTTCTCGTGTTTGGAGGGAAATGTGGCAGACACAAGGTCAACATCATTCTTCATTGCCAGGTTGTGAGCCTCTGAGAGGAAGTTTTCCAGCACGGCCGCCGGTAGTTTGAGAGTGTATAGCTGGATTCTCGCCACAGGGGTTCCTAGGGGGGCAAGAAGCTGTACTGGCTCTTTGCCTGTGTACAGGAGTCCGACTGGTTGCTTATCCTCGACGAATAGCCAATAAGACATGCCGAGGGCTTTGGCTAGCCCTGTGAAACCAGAGATTGTCTCCTCGAAGGGTTTCAGCTCAGAGTCTTCATGAGAAATGATTCGCATGGTGTTTCAACCTCACTATTTCTTGTTTCCCGACGCGTTCTGGCTAAATAAGTTATTGTGAAGCGGCAGGTTCAGAAATGGTTAGCCAATTGGGAGAGGTAGCCTTTTTCTGAACTCGAAGGTTGCCATGCATAAATAACGTTCCGTGCCCTGGATTGATTTGAAGTGTGAATAATGCAGGCTACAGAGCTTCTGGACAAGTATCTGAAAGTGGTAAAAACAGCCCCCTCACCTGAAGCCCTTGAGGCTGCAGGCGAAGTCATCGTTGTTCTACACAAGACCAGATGGGCGAGGCTACTATTGGTGTGGAGGGTGGATGAACAGGAGAAGGTCATCATCGAGGTGGAGGTTTCACTGCCCAAGGTGGTAAAACGCGTCCGGGAATCAAACTTAGATGCTTGTGGTGATACGGAGGGTGAGATGGGGGAGCTGTTGACAGAGCTCATGAAGCACCAGCAGTACCTGCTTCGTCTCAAGAAGGTGGGCTTTACCTTGGATGTCATCCGACAAGACTGTCTGTGGACAGCTTCAGGAGTTTTCACCAAGCAACCCAAACATGAGGTGTTTGAACTCCTAGTTCCGCCTTAGCTGTAGCTAAGCTCCATTGAGTATTTTGCACCCTCACTAATCTCACGTTTTTTCCAAGGCACCTTGCACCAACAAGGTTATGTACCTATGGAAAAGTATCAATATAAGGTTACGAAATAAGGCCTGAGGGAAAGGTCCTTGAGACAAACTCCAACCGAGCAACCTACCATAGGACAGCTGCTCATCCAACTTGACTCACACTTTGAGGAGGATGAATGAGAAATGAATCTACGTACGAGAAGGATAACACAATTAGTACTCGCCCTAATCGTCTTAGGAGCGGGTGTACCACTGTCGGGGAGGAGTCTTCCACCCAATCAAGGATCTACCACGAAACCAGTATTCTCCCTGACCACATTCGAAGGTAGAGAGTTTTCACTACAAGCCCTCCCCCGAATGGAAGAGTCTAGGGTAGGTGTGAGAGCCCCTACCGGCTCCGCCAACGTTTCAATAACAAGTGACGCAGATTTCTCAGCGCAAGGCTTTCCTGGTTCAGGCACGCCCAGCGACCCTTACCGGATTGCAAATCTGACAATTGACGTGAACCGTACGTTGTACAGCTACGGTATCATGGTGTACAACACTACGGCGTATTTCCGCATCGAGAATTGTACTATACGCAACGCCACGCAAGCAACATTTAGCGCTGGAATTCTTATCTACGAGGTTAACTATGCCCAAGTCGTAAACAACACCGTGACAAACTGTTCAAATGGAATTTACCTCTACGACTCCCAGTTTTCAGACATTTTCGAAAATATTTGCACCTACAATGATCTTCCGCATGAGAGTGCTGGCATCCGCCTGACCTATGCCTACAATACTACAGTTGCAAGGAACAACTGTACATCCAATTACCACGGAATCAAGTTATTCGCTGCGCATAACTCCACACTAACAAACAATCTTTGTACACTTAACGGTGCAGGAATCGAACTCAGTACGACACATCATTACTTAGTCGCCAGTAACAATTGTACCAGTAACGGCGTTGGTATCAGTACTGAACACTCCGAGTATGGTATTGTGAGGAATAACAATTGCAGCGGTAATGCGGGGACTGGGATAGATTTGTACTCTGTCGGATACTCGGGAGATGAAACGATTGCGCGGTTTGAAGATAACCTCTGTAATGATAATGGCTACACAGGTTTTTGGATCTACGATTCGAATGGTATTATTCTGTCCAATAACACGTGTAATACTAACGGCCACGACTCCATTCATGATGGGGCAGGGATTTATTCATACGCCTCATCATATTTAACATTCGTTAACAACACGTGTAACTACAACGAGTACGGCATCCTCCCAAGTTGGTCTAGTATCATTACTCATAACTTAGTAGCGCATAACACGATGTACGGTCTTCTTGTGAGTAGTACGAATTCGCTCATATTATTCAATATCTTCGAGAATAATACCTTGAACGTCTTTGAACCGTGGTATAGGACGCGCTTGAACACCTTTGATTATAACTACTACTCTGACTATGCTGGATTTGACGCTGACCGTGATGGAGTTGGAGACACACCGTATTTAATCCCGAGTTCCTCCGAACACCTAGTATTTGTCTGGGATTATCATCCACTAGCACAACCTTTCAGGAGTGAGGCTCTTGAAGTCGTGGTCAGTTCCCATAATATCCGCGAGGCTATAGTGTTCTTTTTATTCCCTGTTGTTTTCACTCTCCTTGTCGCTGCCCTCACAGCCTTCTACATGAAACGAAGAATGATCTCAGAGAAGGAGTCCAGTATCTTCTTCAAATTCGGATACCTCGGATTCGTCCTACTCTTAGCCTCGCTTCTCCTCAATAGAGTCTTCTTCGTGGATCTGTTCAACTTTCACCCAGTTAAGGCTGTACTCCTGGGCTTTTCTCTAGCAACCTACTCGCTCTGTAGCTTGGTCTTTCTGGGTTTGGTCACCGCGTACAGGTCAAAGCTAGGAGTTGTGGCGTTTATCACGACGATGGTCGCAGTCTTTTCTGTGGTGATTACAGGTCCGTTCGTTATCGTCCCGTACATACCTGGTGGGCTAGTGTTTGTGGGGATTGGGCTGCTGTTGTGTTATGTTATGCTGGTTTCTTGGAGTTTCCCAGTAATCCGGCATAGAGCGAGAATCGGACACCGACACACCTCACTGATTGTGCTGGTGGGGCTGTTCTTCCTTCTCGGCGGGCTTCTCCAAATAGATCCAGTTGGCTTTGCATATAAGATTAGTAGGCTTCAAAGACTTCTGCCATGGTATCCTGAATTCTTCTTTGAAGATTGGTTCTGGTATCTCTGGGCACCATATGTTTGGATACCCTTCAATCCCCTCGCCACCATCTTCCTATCCATAGCATCTTTACTTGTCTTTGCTGTGTGGGTAGCGAAATTAGTTAAATCAAAGCGAGGATATGACAAATAATGAGTAGAGCCGTGGGTACGTGCTGTAAGATCGTGTTTGTAGGCTTAATACTGACCATTTGCATCGTGCAAATACCAACTTCGTTGGCTCAGCTAGTCCATTCTGAGACCGATTTCTGACTATCCGTCAACGGAGGATGAACTAATCTTTCGAATATCAGTTCTTCATTGGGGTATGTCAAACACGCGTGCTGCTTCTTTCTTCTTTCTCTCAGCTAGTGGCGCAGTAGCGGCTGTGGCTGGGCCCAGGCACCCTGGTCCTAGGATAAGGTCAATCTCATGTAGGACTCGCTGATAGAGCTGCACTCGTTGATCAGGTTTTTCTTGGTATTCAGCCAAGGCGGCAGCGATGACCTCGTCAATCTCCTTCTCGAATTCCCGCAGGCGTTCCCCGATGTAGGCTCCAGTTGCCCTATCTGCTTCGGCGATGATTCTCCTTCGTTCCTGGGGGATTTCAGCTGAGCTCCATCCGCTTAGGGCTGGTGTGGCAATCGATTGAACTGGTACGTGCTCTGATAGCATCAGGAAGCAGTCATATGCCAGGTCCTGGACCTCCTTCTCAATCTCAGGGGGCGGGTTCATCTTGAGGATTCTCTCAAAGCAATCTGATGCCTTGCTCCACCTCTTCTGTTCCATTAGCTGTTTCCCCTCACTGAGAAGGGCTGTTATCTCGTCCATCGCTAATCATCATATCTAGTACAGGTTCAATCCTTTTTTACTTGTTCTTCTCTTGGATATCTCGGATGAGTCAGCGCATATTGGGGTTTGTCTTTGAGCGAGAAACATAGTGGTCTCAATGTTTCGGTGTATTTTGGGAAGCATCTTGTTGAATTAGCCAACATTCATGAGGGAGCTAGAGTTCTTGATGTGGGGTGTGGTTGGGGAGCCTCACTGTTTCCAGCTGCTCAAAAGGTTGGTCCACAGGGACATGTCACTGGAATCGAGATCGACGAGAAATCTGTAGAGATCGTGGAGACTAGGTTCAAGGAAAGGGGTGTCACCAATGCTAGCATTCTCCTGATGGATGCTTGGAAGATGACCTTCGATGATGCCTCCTTCGACTATGTGCTTGGTGGTGCCGTCATCGGGTTCCTATTGAAGGAGGGCACACAGGAGCTCTGCCCGGAAACCCATCGTGTGCTGAAGAAAGGTGGGCGTGTCGGGTTCTCGACCTGGAAAACGATGGAGGACCTAGATTGGATGCTGGAATCTCTAAAGATGGGGTTCCCTGAGGTCCCGGAGAGCGAGTTGAGTGTCTACAGTCGCTACTCACCTGACGTATTGGCTGCTATCCTCTCTCAAGCAGGGTTTCACCAAATCACCAAGCACACTATTGGAACCGAATTCCTCTACAAGGACAAGGAGACATGGTGGAAGGATATGCAGCTATACACCTGGAAACCCTTCTACGACAAGATTGACGCAAGAGGTCCAGGCAAACTGGAGGAATTCAAGGACGCCGCATACAACTCACTACTGGATAACAGCCACAACAGCGATGGCTCATACAATGTGACTACATACTTCATCTTTGGTACAAAATAACAGCAGGGAATCTCTGTTTTTTGATTCCTCAAGTACATGCTAAAACGTATTTAGGAGATGTAAGGCTAGAAACTGACAGCGTTTTAACCTAACTACATGAATAAGATTTCTTGGTGGATGATAAAATGACGAAGTCACTCGAAAAATACCATCAATTAGGAAAGAAGCTCACTGAAGAACTTCGATTACAGACGTTTCCCTTGGCTATCAAGCTGGTCAAGAGTGTAGACGAGTTCCCCGAAAAGACAAGGCGCCCCAGCATGCTGGGTATGCGGATTGCGATGTGTCAGGGGTTCACCATGTCACGACGGATTGGCTGGACCTTGGGTCTTACCGCTGAGGATATGAAGTGTACTCCGAATCTACTCGCCTACGGCTTCGTCGAGCTAGAGGACCCCAAAGCCCTAGTCGAAGCCTTTCAGACGATGGGCTATCACAAGTCAGATAAAGCGATTTCACAGTGGCAAGCGCAAATCCCAAGGCTCTCGACTGATGAGTACGTAGGGGTTGTGATTTCCCCACTCGGTTGGACAAAGGTTCAGCCGGATGTTGTCCTCATCTACGGGAATTCTGCCCAAGTCATGCGGCTGATCCAGGCTGCTAACTACTCTAAGGGTGAGACAGTCACTTCATCGTTTTCAGGGTTCCTGGCAAGCTGTGGTGAAGGGGTTCTACGACCCTTTCTAACCAAACGCCCTCAAGTAGTGATACCCGGCGGAGGAGATCGGGTCTTTGCCGCAGCCCAAGACCACGAGGTCATCTTCAGTATTCCCTCAGAACAACTCGAGGAAACAGTAGGAGCCCTCAGGAAGGCAGGATACGCTGCAGGTATGCGTTATCCAGTACCCATTAGTTTGACAGAACCACCGATGGTACCCGAGGCTTGGGCCATACTTGACCGAAAGCTCAAACCAAGAAAATAGACCTCAGGAAAATCTTCCCAGATACAACATACAATCAAAAGACTGGCTCGCAGCTCACAGCAGTCTCGAAAAAAAAGGGAAAAGGGGAGGTTTCTAGCCTCCCAAACGCGTTTGGACTATTTTCCTCGTTTTGACCGATAGATCAGTAAGAAGATAATGATACAGATCACGATCACAACAGCGACGACAGCGATGATGATTGGCAGATTTGCAGCCGGGTTGATAGCGCCGGTGTAGGCGGTGGGAGTGGCTGCAAGGCTATAGTCCACTAGAGTGAGGTTACCAGACATGAAAATCTCTGTATAATCCCACATACTGTAAGGATAGAGGTTCACATAGTAGTCGAAGTTGATCTGGCAAAGGAAGCCGAGGCTCCACTCCCAGATAATCTCAAATTCGACTGTCATGTCCCAATAGCCGCTATAGGGTGGGTAAAATATTGACTGGTTTTCGTAGTACAGATAGTCAAAGCCAATCTTAACGGTACTTAGCTGGTTCAGGCCAACGGTGAAGGTTGGACCTGCCATCACTGGAATACCGAATGCCATGTAGGTGTTGTTCTCATAGGGTGGTGAACTCTGTGAGTAGCCAAACTGAAGAGTGTCACCAGGTATAAGGCCTGGTGTAATGTAGACGATGTCGCTGAACCAGAATGGCGCGTATTCAGTCCAGTCCATTGGGTTCATGGGGTGGATGTGGAGTATTGTATCTTCGTCATAGTGGTGCATTAACGCTGTCCAGTTTGACAAACCTGTGTATGGACCGAAGATGTCTGATGGACCGACCCACGTTGCAGTGGCGTTAGCATAGTACATGTCGTCTGTATGGTTCTGGATGACGTGGGAAAAGTCTACTTGAATGTCATAGTCATCATCCGGTGGTCCAACTGCATACTTGAACAAGGCGTCAGCTTTGAATTCATAGTCTAGTTGGTCGTTGTCTGCGGGGAATGTTCCTTGGGAAGCAGCAGGTGTCGCTAGTGAGATCAGTAGAAAGGCGCATAGGGTCAAAGCAAGGATTGGTACTAGTTTTCTCAATAGTTCTCCCTCAATAGGTACCTAGGTTTTTTTGAGGTAACTTCCTTATTCAGCACTGCTAAGCTAAAAGGCTTTCTCGTAGGCATAATTACGGGTTTAACAAGCACAAGTACCAGTTAGAATAGAGAGCAAGGGTCTCAAAAGAAAAAAAGAGAAAGAGGGAGGTTTCTAGCCTCCCAAACGCGTTTGGACTATTTTCCTTTCCTTGACCGCCAGTACAGGAAGATTATGATGATAACCACGATAATGATTACAGCGGCAACGGCTGCCATAATGATTGGCAAGCCAGCAGCACCAGCTCCAGCGCCGATGTAGGCAGCGGGAGTGTCGGTAAGACTGTAATCAACAAGCGTCAGGTTACCAGATGCGAAAATCTCTGTTGGAGCCCAGGGGTCATATGGCCGAAGGTTAATGTAGTAATCGAAGTTAATCTGGCATAGGAAGCCGAGGCTCCACTCCCAGATAATTTCGAAGTCTACGGTCATATCCCAGTAGTCATTGCCTGTATATATTGTGTTGTTAGCGTAGTATAGGTAGTCTAAGCCGATTTCGACTGTGTTAAGCAGAGTAGGACCAACGGCGAAGTCTGGACCTTGTGTCACTGGAATACCAACAGCCATGTAGGAGTTGTTCTCATAGGGTGGACCACTGCTGTCTGAGTAACCGAGTCTGACACTGTCACCAGGTACAAGACCCGGCTCGATGAAGAATAGGTCACTCGTCCAGAAGGGCGCGTATTCAGACCAGTCTTCAGGGTTCACCATGATGAGTTGTGGTATTTCTCCAGTTTGATAGTGGTGTAGGAGTGCGGTCCAGTTTGACAAACCGGTGTATGGACCGAAGATGTCTGTTGGACCGACCCAGGTTGCGGTGACATTAGCCCAGTAGAGGTCACCAGAGGAGTTCTGGATAACATGGCTAATGTCGACCTCGATGTCATAGTCATAGTCTGGTGGTCCATGTGCAAATTTCATCAGGTAGTCCATCTTGAATTCATAGTCTAGTCGATCGTTGTCATGGGGGAATGCTCTAGCAGGAATAGGTGTCGCTAGTGTTACTAGAAGGAAGGCGCATAGGGTCAAAGTAAGGATTGGTACTAGTTTTCTCAATAGTTCTCCCTCAATAGGTACCTAGGTTTTTTTGAGGTAACTTCCTTATTCAGCACTGCTAAGCTAAAAGGCTTTCTCGTGGGCGTTTAATCCCTTTTTAAGACTCTTGGACGGGTTCTTTGGTGTTTCGGGTGTTTTCTGGCGATGGTTGTGTGTGCCACCATCAAGATTATGTACTTGAACCATGTAAATTACCAGGAAACAGGCTATGGCCTGAGGGAAAGGTCCTGAAACAAACCCAGTCCAGCTACCCAATCAGTAACTCAGCTAGGAATCTAATAATGCAGACTGACCCAACTGACTCGGGAATGCTGCTCACCTAGTCAAGGTTGCATCAAGGAGGCTTTCAGGTAATGGCTACTTCCGGTTATCTACGACTTGAAATCAAAGGATATAGCATAGAAGAGATAGTGAAAGTTTTACAGCCTAAGTGGTGTGGCTCAGTATTCACCAAGCTCTATGAACACGAGGGAAGAACGGTCCTAGGAATACTGATGGGTTTAAAGTATAGTTGGTGGAACGATGCTGAAACAGGCGTTACCATCATCCTGCGCCGTGAACCTTACAAGACTGTATTGGAGGTTATTGGCTTCGCGGGAAAGCGAGGTTTCGGTGATGGGGGACGGAACAAGAATATAGTGAGGGATGTTGAGAAGATACTAGTCGAGAGGGGGTTCCCCGTTGTAAGGGTCCTCTTCACCGAGCTTGCACAACATTACAGAGTGGGAGAGGACCTGTACCCGATGATCGAGTCGATACCAGGAGATGAACGCTGAAATGATAACGCTAGTGCTCACAGTCATCGAGTGGATAATTATCGCTGTGGTTACTGTGTACCTTATCTGGTGGGGGCGCCGCCTCCAGACACTGAAGATGAGGCGGTTGTATCAAATCTGTTTGGTCCTCCTCGTATGCATTCTGTTAGCGCGTTCTATCGAACGATTCATCCGCTTCGCGGGGCAACCCCACTTCATATCCGTCTTCTACTTCAGTATCGCAACCCACCTAATCGGACTCGGTGTCATGGTCTTCCTGTTACCATACTTGTCACGCCGCCAAGACGAAATATTCCTAGCCGAAGAAAGAGGAGGTGGATGAACATGACGGTTGACTTGATATTCATGAGTTTTATCTGGGTGTCTCTTGCCCTCGCGGTGTTGATGGGTATTCTAGGTCTGGTGCTGATACCACGCGTACCTGAACCCAAGAATAAACTTCTCCTGACGTTGATGGTAGGGGAGATGATCCACTACCTGATATATGGGGCGCTGGTTGTATTCGATACAACTACAAGAGCCTACAATTTCTCTTCCTATTTCCAAGAGTGGCTAGTTGACCCACCGACCCCTCTCGAACGTAGTCTAGACTTATTCTTCACCGCGGTTCTCCCTGGCTTACTTTCTGTAGCTTCCATCCTTATTGTGATGGTTGTGTCTTTCGGTCTGATACTGACGAGGCAGCGGCTCTCTGGTGGCTTGTTGTTTGTTGCTGGAATTCTCGTCATCTGGACTCTTGCCGGGGGGTTAATCATCATCGGTACGGCAATCTATGTACTTAGGAACCATGAGATGTTTCAAGAACCAAGTAAAGGAGATGAATAGGATATGGAGGAGGAATCACAATCAGAGTATGATGATGAGAAATACACTATCACGATACGGGATGAAACATTAGCTAGGATTGCTCTTGTAATCTTCGGTGTTCTGGTGCTGCCCTTAGTTTGGTTAGGTTACATTCTCATAACGCTCAACCTAGTCTGGGTTCTCATAGTCGGGAGTTTCCTAGCCTTCTGGTTCCTGGTCTATGCGGTGTTGGACTACTATGTACGCTCCCGGACAACAAGCAAAGCCAAGCGATTCATGGTCAGGTTCCTCCCAGCTTTACCGTTGACACTAAGTCCGATAATAACATATTTTTTCGCTAGACGTGGATGGCCCTGGCAAGAGATGTGGATACCGGGTGTTACTAGTTCGATTTTCGTGTTTCTGATGATTATTGAATCGGTGCTGCTCTGTGGTCTTCTACTGGCTGCAAGGCTTGAGAGAAGGTATCCCCCGCTCGAACCAGAAAAAGGAGGTAAGTCATCTTGAAACGTCACTGGCAACTCCTCATACTTCTTGTTAGCATAGTGCTGGCAGCTTTAATCGTTTTTTATGCTGTACCCCTCGTGGTAGCAGGGGAATTATTCACACTCGTTTTCTGGTCTGCCTTCGCCCTCTACTCCGTTGCCATAATAGCGTTGGTGACTTATATGCGCCACCGTACCGCGGAGCAACGCTGGATATCCCTCGTCTACTGCGCCTTGGTGTTACCAATCCTTCTCTTCTCTTGGGGTTATTTCCCGTTTTCGAGCACCCGTCCAGAGACAGGGTGGTGTGTCTTGTTCGTGCTTCTGGAGTCATGGCTCTTGTTCTTTGGGTTCGTGTATCCGTGGCTGAAACGACGATTCCCCGAAAAAAGGAGGATAGGAAGGTTTCCCGAGAAGGTTCCCGAGTTAAAACCAGCTACAGGAGATGAACTTTCATGAAACATACAACGCGGCTCGCTATATTCCTTGTAATCGGTATTCCATTGACAGCGCTGCTTATGTGGACCGCTATCCCTGTTATCCTTGGAGGCTCGGTTCAGGGCATAATTGTTGCACTATATTGGGCAATCTATACAACCGCTTTCTTCCTGTTTTTCACTTACATTAGATACCGTGACCCGCGATGTGGTTGGTACATTCTTGCCACCATACTCTTTGTCATCCCTTTCGCCACTGCACAAACTCTCTTCAACGTTTTCTTCGATCTCAGCTTGATTGAAATCCACTTCTACTTGGTAACCATAATTGAAGCGCTTCTCATCCTATGGTTCGTTGAGCCAAGGTTAAAGGATAGGTTCCCAGAGAGGAAGAGTCCCCAAGCGATTCTCATCGAACATGGTCATGGAGGTGATTATTCTTGAAGCGTTCAACTAGACTTATAGTGTTCGTTGTTGTGGGGGTCTTGTTGGCTGTACTGCTCGTGTTGACCGTAGTCCCTTCATGGATTGGAGGTTCAGTTCAGGTTTTTCCCTTTGCCCTTTTTGTGGTGTTGTACGTGACTGTCTTCTCCCTCTTGTTAGTCTACATTAACCATCGAGACCCGGGCAGCTGGCGTGCATATTTTGCCCTATCAGCCATCTCGGTGCCCTTCGTCGTAGCTGCTTTCATCCTGTTCGATTTCAACTGGTTCACCCTGAACGATTCCATCTATTTCTTCATAGTAGCTCTGGTGACTTACATTCTCCTCTGGCTCATTCAGCCAGTCCTGGAGAAGAGGTTCCCGAAGAAGAGTGAAAAAGAGATTGTATTCAGCCGCCGAGGAGATGATTCATCGTGAAGCGTTTACCCTTCTCTCTGTTACTTGTGACCAGCACAGTCATTGTGGCTTTGGTGTTTGTTCACCCTCCGAATCAGCTCTTTTCAGTGAATACTGCAAGAGCTGTTACTCCTGACCAGTGGGTTCAAGACTATGGGAGTAATGATAATCAAGAACAAGCAGCAGGTGTGGTGGAGTGTGGCAATGGTGACTTCTTGATAGCTGGGACGACACACTATTCCGGGCCTTGGGATGAAGAAATCATCTTGATGCGTGTCGACTCCTACGGAAACCAGCTCTGGAACCGAACCTACAACAGTGAGCAAAGGTCCAGGGCAGAAGCCCTTATACAAACGGGGGAGAACCAGTACTTGATTGTGGGTGCAACCTACAATGCAACAGAATGCGATGTTCAAGTCCTGCAAGTTAACGAGCTTGGAGTAATAGTCTGGAACGTGTCCATCGGCGGACCCCTTAATGAGTATCCCCTTGATGCCGTACCTTGTTCTGATGGGGGAGCAGTCATCGTGGGTTCAACATATCCTGATCATATAGAAGATAGGGACCTCTTTGCCTATCGGATTAGCAGCACCGGCTCCTTGGAGTGGAACTTGACTTATGATGGCGGTGGTTTCGAAAGTGCCTATGATGTCTATCAATGCAGTGATGGGTCATTTCTTCTCGCAGGATATTACCGGGGTTTTGATTTGGGTTCCCTGAAAATGGGACTCGTCATGTCGCTCAACTCGACGGGGGACATTGAATGGGTGGAGCATTATTCCCGTAGCACTGATTTCACACCACTCTCCATAGCAGAAACTCCAACAGGAGGTTTCATCATCGGTGGATACGTCATGGGTGATTTTGCGGATCAGAATTCGTACTTTGGCATTTACGATAGCAGCAGGGAAGAGGTGTATAGCCAGACCTACATCATACCTCAATACAATCGTATCACAGATATTGTACCCTGCTCTGATGGTTTCCTCCTGGTAGGAGTGCACTCCAAGTATTATGGGGCACTCGTTGTAAGACGAATTATTTTCTCAGGGGGACTAATCTGGGATTGGGCTATCGGAGTCAGATTCAGGGACTATGGTGGTCGAATTTTCCGAGCCATATCCTGCAACTCTGGAGGATTCTTTCTAGCTGGCCGGGCTAATGTTCAAATCTCACCGGTACCATACAGTATAAGCTCAAGCCAAGTCTTTGCTGTTCGAATCTTAGAGTTTCCTCTATCACCGGACTTCCATTACAAGACAACGCTTCTTGGATACTCCATGGTCTTTGCTGTTTTATTCGTTATTAGCCTCTACCTCCTCTTTCGGCGACCCTCCTGGATTCGCACAAGATGGTCCTTGAGAAAAGATATGCCAGCCATATTACTGGTTTTTCAATTGCTTATCTACCCCTCTTTCATGGTGTTTTTTTTGGTATTCCAGATCTTCAGTTTACGCCAGATGTATGGGCAGATCAGTACCTCTCAAGAAGCTCCTCTTTCCCTTTTAAACCCGGTTAGCTTTCCTCTTGTGCTTGTGGCTGTTCTAGCATCTGTTGTTATTGAGGTTTTCTTTTTCCGTTATATCTCTGGGCTGAACTTACCAAGTAATTGGGTGCCTCCAAGGAAGGTAGCCATTCTATTCCCTCTGATACTCCTGATATCCCCGATAGTCAGGTTGCTTGACTGGTTTTTCTTCCCTTGGCTTGACCTTCTCCTATTCCCCCTCTTAGTGGGTTTTGCCTTGGTGAGCCTCTTCCCCCTTTACCTTCTTACCCGACGCTGGGAGGTGACCCACCAGCGAAAACTCGTAAATCAGGGAAAGACTGTTGTAACTGTACCGATAGATACAATGGAGGCAACATTGGAGCCAGTGAATGGAGATGATTCCTCAGGAACGCAGCCCGCAACCAAGGCTGAAGATTAATGAAGCAGAAAAATAGTTGGTAGCCACTTTGATTTACCTCTTCTTGTCTTTTATGGGTGCCCTGTTTTTCTGGGGATTCCTTATCGGTGTGTTCCTTGGAATCATGGGGCTCTGCTGCCTGATTAAGAGCTTGACTGGATCCTCTAAGGCCAGTCGACCAGCAGCTACGATTCCACGCTATACAAGAGAGCTTTCTATGCGACCACCGTTGAACCAATGCCCTCGGTGCGGGGCAGAGCACGGAGAGGATGATCTCTTCTGCGATGCCTGCGGTACTCAATTGAGAGAAGATTAGGTCAAGGAGAACTGGAGGGGATAGTATTGGAACGATATGAAATTGGGACTAGCATATTATGGGGAATGATGGTTGGTTATGGTTTGATTGTCTTTACGCCTATTGTGCTACAAACGGGCGGAACCTTCACCGTCTTCCTTTCCTTGTTTTCAGTAATTTATCTCCTCGTTGTTTTCTGTTTGCATTTCTTTGTTTATCGTCGAACAAGAAATCACTGGTGGACGCTCCTCACTTTCGTGCTGTGTATTCCCATATTCTTTGTATTATTCTTTGTGAATGCTTTTGGCGTGGGGCATATGGGCTTCTATATGTCTTCCGTTAATTTGTCCCTCATTATTTGGTTACCAATCCGTGAGTGGTTGACGAAGCGATTTCCGGATAAACTCACCCAGTTCGAGGAGGAATTACGCAGGAAATAGCAGGTGCTTATCTAGTCTTTCATCTCCATCCTTCCTTATTGACTGGTAGAGCCTTCGTTGGCTTTGCCGCTTTCCATGAGTTTATATTTGCCCGCCCTCCTTTTCTCCATTGCAGGCGTAAGCTGGCTCTAGGAAGGATTTGAGATGCACTTTCAGCTCAAGAGGTTCTTCTACCGGAGGTACCATGAGGATTCAGATAGTGCCCGTATCAGAAATGCGTTGCAGGCCTATCTTGACGCGAAGAGGGCTTTCAGGTTACTCTACGGCCGTGACCCCGATATGGGTACTGACGATGTTGACATTATTGGTGAACTCTATCTTTTGGGATTGATGTCAAAGCGCTACGGAGCCAAGAACGACTAGTGAAGAACAGAGTCGAGTCCTTCGCTTCAAGCTTCTAAAATATCAAGTTTCCCAAAACCTTTAGTTTCGGGGAGATATTGATGAGCTTGTGACCAATAATGCCATTGAATAAAGCGGTGCTAGGTTTGACCTTAGGGACGATCCTTGGGGGGCTGCTGGGTGTTTTCCTCTGGATTAGCTATGGAGAGATACTTTACTGGCTCATTTTCATGTTCATAGGGTGCAGCATTGGCCTAATCCTTGGTTATGGGCAACATGAAGCCGAAACCTCAAGGGAATAGGGAAAATTCCTTCCAGACATCATCTAAATCGGAACCTTGGGGTTCGGTAACTGACTGTTTTCCTCCCTTCTTTCTCCTTTTTCCCAACCTGTCCTCTCCCACGGAAATAAATCAGTCCAAGCCCTACTTCTCCTTGAGCAACGATGTCTGATAGCAATATGATCTTCCGATACATAGCCTATGACGAGGCCCTAGGGTCTATTCCCACAGTTCTAAGGCGGAACCTCAAACGAGTGCAAGGCATGAGGTTCTGGTTGAGTAGAGTATAATTCATTAGACCAGTAAGGAGGTGATACAAAATGGAGAAATTCGCTAAAACGAAAATCGTGAAGCCCAAACCTTTCCTGTTCACCAAGCCTGTGCTGCATCAGCGTATCCCTCGCCTTCAGACTCTTCCACCGGAAGTTCAGATAAAGGCAATCCTACGTCCCAGAGTAGCTGATCAGGTGGTTGGCCGAAACGCCACCCAGGATCGCAAGAACGCATTCACCTGGGCCCTGTTCACCCACCGAACAGCAAGATAGAATATTCTACCTGCCTATTCTAGGAGGGTCAGCGAGGAAGACAACCAACCTTGACATGAGCAGGCACCTTGGTGGTAGTACACTCACAACGGACCTCTAGGGAGTGCTGAAGAGCTCCCAGTCGTTCCTTACAAATGGTCGCGCAGAAACAAGCCCTTAATCCTCCTCTGGTTCCTTCAGCCTTCCCGTGAGGTCCGTTCTCACCTTCTTTTTCATTGATCCCCTTTTCCCACCGTTTTCTGAACCGTGGGGTTCGCTTCTGCCCATTTTCAGCCCATTTGGGGCTTATTTCCTCACCAGGCTTCTACCGTGTACTAATATCAGACGGTGGGCACATGACATTGTAGAGGTGTTTGAAGTGCAAATCTGTAAACACGCTTACATCCGGCTACCAAAAATAACCTTGAAGACCCCCGTAAAGGTGTCCAAGCCAGAAGGGAGAGCAGGCGGGAAATCTGTAGCTTCAGATAACGAATAGTCATAGCCCAAGTAGAGGTGGCCCACAGAGGGTGGTGGGACACCTCCCCTTCAAATCGTGAGTCCTCAGGCTTAAATAGTTCTTCCACGTAGTTCCCCTTAGACGTTGGGCTTCTAGCATGGGAGCAGTTATGGTATTCAATCAGCGTAGAAGCAAGCAAGTGCAAGGAGTCATTATTCTCCAGCTGGTTATTATTTTACTTGGAGTTACCCCAGTCACGGTACTATCCTTTGACCACATTGTATCCGACAACTTGTTCAAGAGGAGCATGGCTCAAGCCAGTACTCCAAATCTAACACGTTTTGTTCAGTCGGGTTCGCTGGAGTTCCGAGACATAAACACTGATGACCCAGACCTGATATGGAGCCAAGTTCTTGGTGGAGCAGAGAGTGAAATATGCTGGAGTCTTGTAGAATGCTCCAGCGGTGGATTCGTCACAGTCGGGAAAACCGAAAGCTATGGTGCTGGCGGACAAGATGTGTGGCTCATCCGCTTTGACAGTCATGGCAGCTACATGTGGGACACCACCTTTGGTGGAGTAGGGGAAGACATCGGCAGGGACATAGTAGAATGTGCAGGAGGAGGGTTCATCATCGTTGGGCATACGACCAGCTTTAGCACAGGTTCTGGTGACGAGTATGACTTGTGGTTAATTCGTATCGATGCCAGTGGGAATCTTTTATGGAATCGGACGTTTGGTGGTGAAGAGGAGGAAAAAGGATGGGCCGTCGTTGAGTGTTCTGGAGGCGGGTTCGCCGTTGCTGGGCATACTGATAGTGGCTTAACAGGGAGCCGAGATGGGTACCTGGTTCGCGTCGATGCGGATGGAAACCTTCTGTTCAACCAAAGCTATGGAGGATATGATGAGGACGTTTTTCGAGATCTTATTGAAGTCAGTGGTGGGTTTGTCCTTGCTGGCTATACAACCATTGATTCGGCTACTGATGGGTGGTGGATGCGTACAGATGATTTAGGGAGTGGAATAGCCGCTTCAACCCTCCACTACGCCGGCGTTGCTCAATACATCTATTCTGTGATTCAACCCAGCGGAGGCGGATACATCGTAGCAGGCATGAATATTTTTTCGAAGTTAAGAGATGATGGAACTCTCGAATGGAGGAAAATCCCGCCTGGTTCAGTCGGGGGTGACACTTCGGTTGTGGAATGTACCAAAGGCGGTTTTGCCCTCTGTGGCTACTCCTCCGGAAAGGGGGCGATAATTCGCACAGATGCAAATGGCAATTATCTTTGGGGAGAGACCTATGATGCGTCTGGTGGGGCAGGAACCAGCGCCCTTTATGGTCTTATAGAGTCCAGTGATGGGAATTTCACGTGTACGGGATACGCTGACTTAAGAAGTAACCATGATGTTTGGTTGGCGAAGGCCCCTGATGTTGACATCTGGTGGGACGAAGAGCCGAGAGACCAAATCGTTTATTGGTTGGATAGTTTCAGATACGACTTGGATGCGTCTGCCTGGGGGGGCATCAGCACCTGGTGGCTCGATGATACAGAGAACTTCATTATCGACGATGACGGAGTTATCACCAACACGACTGCTGTAGCTGAAGAAGTCTGGCATTGGTTGGAAGTCACCGTCAATGACACGAACGGCAATACTCTGGTTGGCAGCTTCAACGTGATTTTTCTCAGCTTTCCTCCACCAGACGAATATTGGCCCAATCCCGTTGACATATTGATACCTGTAGCCCTATTTCTTCTGATACTTCTGATTATCGGAGTCTTAGTGATGAAGGCTAGAACCGATAACGAACCAGAACCACTCGCTAGGGAAAGACGAAGAAGGCGAGTAACCAGAAGAGTAACAACTCCAGATCCGGCGGAAATCCAAACCTATCCCATACCAGGTATGCCAGTTGCTGAGGAGCCGGAAGACCCGAGTATTGAGGGGCGCTTGGCAACTCCTAGCCGATTCCGCTGCATGGAATGCGGCGAGTTTATCACGGGTGGCAAAGATGTGTGCCCAGAGTGTGGGGCAAAGCAGGTGAGGTGCATGGTGTGTCAACAATTCATCGGGCAAGAAGAACTCTATATTATGTGCCCGCATTGTGAGCAGCTCGCCCACCGTGCTCATCTGCTGGAGTGGGTCAAAATCAAGGGTATTTGCCCCTACTGTAAAGAGAAACTTCGACGGTCGGATATAGGTTAGAGGTGTCGTGAATTGCAGCAACCAGACAACTTTTTGGCAGCTATCATCATTGGAGCTTGGGTAGCTATCATTATTGGATTAGGCATCTATTTTGGGTGGAAGAGAAGAAGGGAAGATGCGGAGCTGCTTGACGCAGAGGTATCATATACGCGAGTAGAAGAAGAGTGGGACCAATGGAGTTCCACCGAACGACAAGCGAGACCAAGCCGGTTCCGGTGCTTCAAGTGCGGAGAGTACATCACAGGGGGCGAGGCGGTCTGCCCCAAGTGTAAGGCGAAGCAACAGCGTTGTATGGTCTGTAAGCAGTTCATCGGTCAAGAGGAACTCTACAACAGCTGCCCCCACTGTAAACAGCTCGCCCATCGGAACCATCTGCTGGAGTGGCTCAAGGTCAAGGGCACTTGCCCTTATTGTAAGAGAAATCTACAACCGTCGGATGTTGTATAGGTTTTCCAGTGCATCTGGTCGGCGGGAAATCAGTTGCCTCCGAAGACAAATAGACTGTCAAGGTGAAGCTCCGACGACTCCTCAGGCTTAAATAGTACTTTTAATCCAGTTTCTTAAAGCGCTTGGGGTTCAATGTGGGAGCTGTCTTGGTAAACCATCAAAACACCAACAGACTGAGGGAATTTGTCACTCTCCTTGTTTTCGTTCTAATTCTTTTAGTTGTGGGCTTGGTTATGTCTCACCCCAGCATGCTCCAAGTGTTAGACCAACTTGGGTTGCCACCGAGAATAACACTAGTTATGGTTATCTGTGTTGTCCTTATCATTTTGTGTGGTTTTCTAGCCTCGAGAAGATGGAGGGGTGAAGAGCAAGATATGAGAGAAGGAGCGGTATCAGATTCTGAGGATGATTGGGGTAGTGAAAGCATCTTTGAGAGAGAGACAAGACCTAGTCAGTTCAGGTGTCTGGAGTGCGGAGAGTTCATTACTTATGGGAAGGCTGTTTGCTCAAAATGCGGTGAGAAGCAGAAGCGGTGCATAGTTTGCCAGCAGTTTATTGGGCAGGAGGAACTCTACAGTAAATGTCCCCACTGCAAACAGCTAGCACACAGAGTCCACCTACTTGAATGGGTTAAGGTCAAGGGCTCATGCCCTTACTGCAAGGAGAAACTGCGTAAGGAAGAGCTGGTTTAAACACCAAACCCTAGATAACGGAAGATGAAGGTGGGGAAACCAAAGAGGGGGAGCAGGAGGTCCACACCTAAGATGATGAGGATGATACCGGCGATCCGGCTTAGCCAGCGGCTGACAGTCAGGTATCGCTCACTCAACAAGTCGTGCCCCTTTGCCACGAAGGGACTAGCTATGATGAGGGGGGTTCCCAGTCCGAATCCGAATAGGAAGAGGAGCCCAAAGC
>JAEOTB010000034.1 GCA_016840065.1 Candidatus Hermodarchaeota archaeon
AAATATGTAAAACCATAAGGCGCCCACATCTGATCGGTCATAAAGGGAATGCGGGCTTTTGCATATTCTTCTTCAAGAGCCCCATAATCCATTAGATAATCTAAGACTTCCTTTTCGCTTTGCCCCTGTTGGTTAAGCATTACAAGGGCATTAATGCCTACAGCTCGCCGTAATTTCCCAATCTGAGCCGTTATTAGCTCTGCTTCAGAAAGAGGTCGTTCCTGGCTTAGAATAGAAGTGCCAGTATTTGCTAGACCTTCTGCAATAGTGCAGTCAGGTGTGTTGATTACTGCAATAGTAGCTTCGACATCGAGTTCACCGCGACTGTATCCAAGTTCACGAGATACTAGCTGAGTTTGGTGGCCTGGGTAGGTCTCATGACAAACCCACCCCCATAACCCATATTTGCTATGAGGAAGTTTTACATTTACTTCGATTAGCGCGCGATAGTTTCCTTTATAGTGATTGTATGCCAACCACGGAGCATCTTTTACAGAGCGGAATTCGACTTGTTCAGTTTCAGGTAGCTTGAACAACAGTTGTTGAGTTAATCGGCGAGCCTCTGAAGCAGCCTCTTTGGCCAATGTAACCACTTCACTTCCTTCGGTTAACGCTCGTCTCCGCCATTGTTTTGCCATTGAAGCTAGACTTGTACTCATCTCTTTCCGGCGAAGCACCCTGAAGGCTTGTTCCTGTAATTCTTCAACCCGTTCGCTACGAATAACAACAGGCTCTATATCAAGACCAACACGGACTCTCTGCTCGAATGTTATAGGTTCATTAAGGGCCAAACGGAGGAGAAGAATCATGGCATCCAGTTGTCGTAAAAGAAATGTACGACGCGGCTCACTCTTTACTTCTGCTCGAATCCTGGATTGTAGGTGTTTCAGCGAACCGAGCAATTCATCTGGATCAACTATTCTAGAGGTATCCGAAGAAATTGGAGGACCAAAATAACTGTCTACGACGATTGTTTTATTTCCGAGAATTCGTTTGATAAAACCATCCAATTGGTGAGCGAGAAAGATATAGCTCTCCCCAATTGAGGAAGGAGAACCTACCAAAGATATTACCTCTCAGGAAAATACTTCCTCATCAAAACAACAGCGAGTTCTCTGAAGGCTTCGTTAACATTACGCCCGTCTAGAGCGGATGTTTCGTAATAGGTTGCACGCATTCGCTCTGCAATTTGTCGACCAACGTCCCCTGAAACCTCCCGCTGTGGAAGATCAATCTTATTTGCTAGCACCATTCGCTCATAGTCTTTTCCTAGTATTCCTTCCACTTCAGCCATCCATCTCTTCTCAATTGATGCTGCGGATTCAGCGCGTGTAATATCAAAGACATAGATAACTGCCTGAGTTCCTTTGTAATACTTTTGCCGCAATGGTTCAAACCGCTCTTGACCACCAGTATCAAACATATTGAACTTGAGCTTCGCCCCTCTAACGTCAACGGATTTTGCGGTGATATTGACTCCGATTGACGGCTTGTAATCCTGATCAAATGTGTCTTCGGCGAAGCGTCGAATCAGACTTGTTTTGCCGACACTATAGTCACCGACTATGACTGTTTTTACTAGATAACGTGCCTCTTCAGTCATACTCAATCAGTTATTAACTGCAAGTTTAGAGCTAAGAGCATTGCGCTAGCCATTCAAAAAGCATGGTCTTTGAGAAAAAGTGAGGAAGGAAGCGAAGGGGAACAATAAGGAAGGGAGGGGAGCGAGGGAGGGCGAGGAACGAATGATGCGGACACAACCGGTCACTCTCTTTCGCTTCCTTCAACAAGGCTGTCTCAGAAATGATATTTAAAGTCCAAGAAAAGGGAGGCGGGAGTTGCAGCTAGTGTGATACGAGATGCTTCTTTTTACTTGAACCTTTTCGAGTCTAGAATTTCGCTAGACTGGCACGGTTACGAACATAGCGATCGCTTACTCGGAACAGAAGCCACCCTAGCAAGAGAACTATCAAATCCAGTATTAACAGAAGCCCGATAGACATCCAAGCTGACATTGAGAAGGGTCCAAGGAGGAGGAATTGGCGAAAACTTTCCAAGCCATGGTAGGTTGGTACTCCTTGAGCAATAACCTGAAGGGAATAAGGAAGAACAACCAGAGGATAACTCATAGGTGTAAGAAGCTTAATGGCACTAACTAGGGTTTCAACAGCCATCCATGCGCGACGCGCAACAAGGACAACGCATGCGAAGAACAAGACAACCCCTTGCAGCCCAAGAACCATCAGACCAACAGCGAGGAGGGCTGGGAGTATGCCAGCTAGGTTCAATTGGAGACCGAAAAGGGCCCCTGCCGCGCCAAGCTGGAGCAGAACACCCAGTCCACCATGTTGTATGTTATGAATACTTGAACCGAACAGTATCGTGGTTCGCCCAACAGGTGTCGAATATAAGCTTTCTAAAGTACCCACCCATTGTTCTCTTCGAAACGCCATTCCAGTCCCCCAAAGTGAAGAATCTATTAGTGCTACAAAACAGAAACCTAATGCACTATAGGTGAACCAATCTGAAGTATAGGTTATTGTTCCTAGCGCTGTAGAAGTAGTACTACCTGTGAGTGCAAACCCGAAAAACAGGAGAGGTATCAGCCAGAGAAAGGGGCTCACAATGAAATAGAGGAGACTCAGTGGATAGCTTAGCTCGACTTTCCATTGTTTTATGGCGAGCCGCCACGCCGCGGAGATTTCATATCGCCACCCACTCCTACCAAGCAATTCCGATTGGTTTTCAAAGGATGTACTCATTTAGAAAGCCGCCATTTTACCCTTTTTACGTGTATGCCGCTCTGCTAGTCTGAAGACTAGTATTCCACCTATCCAGAAGACTACTACAAGGATTAGTAGAATGAATACATCACCCCAAAGCAGGGCAATTCCAGAAGCAGCCAATGCTGCTTCACGAATTCCTATTATAGCAAACGTCGATGGAAGTATTAGACTCAGAGGTTGCACCCACGATGGAAGCATACCCACGGAATAGTTGACTGGAGTCAGCGTGTAGATAACTACATGGACAAATTGAGTCAGTACTGAAGGATCCTTGAATACTAGTATGAGTCCTGAGAAGGCGAAGGCAAATCCAGTGAATGCTACAATCATTAAGAATAGAAGGAGAAGGATTGGTAACACAGCAGTAAGAGCAAAGTGAAGATTGAATATCACCACACTCAGCCCAAAAAGAATGGCAGTGCTAATCGAGGTGGTTATCAATTCTGCGATTGCAGCACCAAGAAGAATCGAGAGACGCGGAGCAGGAATGAGGAACATTGGCTCCAAGACCCCAGCAAACTGATACCAGCGAAGAGTGTTCCCAACTCCCCATATCGCGCTGTCCACATAACTGAAAACAACCCAGCCTAAAGCGAGGTAGGGAATGAAATTAACATATCCTGTTGCCTCCCCGAATTGGGTACTTGTTATTCCGCCGCTGAACGCGATTCCTGTGAATATGAAAGGCATCACCCAAAGGATCGGCATGACCCCCCATATGATCATATTTGCTGGGTACCGAAGGCTAACACGTAGACTATTTCTTGCAATGGTTAGGGCAGCAGAGAAATCGATGACACGAGCAGGAGCTGCTCTAAGCACGGCTGTTTCTCCATCAGAAAAGTCTAGCTGGAACTCACTACTGCGCTGAGACACCATTAGTGATTCGCCTCCCGGTTTTCTGGATGAAGACATCATCGAGTGTAGGCTCGTCAAAGGCAAACCTAAGCACTTTCCCACCTTGTGCTTCAACGGTGTCCAGAAAACGGCGGAGAACAGCAGCACCATCACGGACATGGACACGTACAGTCGTAGCGTCTGAAGCATCCGAATTGACAGTTACCTTCGAAACACCAGGAATCCCTTTGAATGGTTTTACACGGACTATGCCTTTGATTTGCAGGGTTAGAACATCAAAATCGCGAGTCTGCCGTTTAAGCTCAGCAGGCGTACCTGAGGCAACAATTTGCCCCTCATGTAACAAGTCAATCCTATCGCAGAGAAAATCTGCTTCATTCATATAATGCGTAGTCAATAGGATGCACTTGTCACGTAATTTATCGCGTACAAGCTGACGTATTTCCCTTGCGAAGCCAGGATCAAGACCAAGCGTCGGTTCGTCATAGAGGAGAGTGGGGGGATCGTGGAGAAGGCTTCGAGCAAACACGATCTTCATTTTCATACCAGATGAGTAGTCTTCGCATTTTATATCGGCTTTTTCTTGTAGCCCCATTAGACCAAGCAGTTCGTCTGCGCGCTCTTTGGCTTCGTTTCGGGTGAGGCGGTAGAGCCGCCCGAAGAAGATGAGGTTCTCTCGTCCACTGAGTTTGTGGTAGATGCTTCTCTCCCCGCCGGTTATGACCCCTATTGTTGCGCGTGCCTCTGTAGGCTGCCGGACCACGTTGAATCCGTTTACGGTGGCTTCTCCACTATCAGGCAGAACTAGCGTTGAGAGTATTTTGATTGTCGTGGTTTTCCCTGCTCCGTTAGGTCCAAGTAGTCCGACAATTTCACCACGTTGAACCTTGAAGTCTATTCCTTTGAGGGCTTTTGTTTCTCTTTTTGAAACTGGGACAACTCCGTATTTTCGTTTAGTGGAGCGGTAGGTCTTTGTTAGCTTGCGGACGCTGATACCTAGATTCATTGCGCTACTACTCACTAGCCTTGTGATGTGAGGCACGTTTACACTGTTTTATGTAATTTTTGGTGAGGTGAAAGAGACGACCAATGGGGGAGCATTTAGAGCGTGTTGTCCACGAAAGAGTGTAAATCAGTTCTTTCTGAGAGTACGCGTTACCATCAGCGTCAAGGTTTCTTTTACTCCCTCGGTTGGTCGGAGAATGGTAAATACAAAGTCGTTGAGGCTTTCCTCGTCAGGGACATCGATTAGAAGGAAGATGTCATGGATGCCGTATACGCTAGAGACCTCTTTCACATGGGGCTGGTCTTTTAGGTGATTATACACCGAGTCAGTCAATGGCGGGTCAACATCAATTAGTATTATTGCTGTAAGGGTCATGATGAGCATCCCCTTGGAGGAACATTCTTTCCTTACTCTTGCTACCTTAAAAGTTTGGTTGACGAGTAGGATATGATAAAATTCAAAAACACATGGTGTGCATGTAATGGAGAGTATCTCGTTAGCTAGATTCTAAACAAATCCCCAGGAGGGATTCTGTTCGACTTTGAAAAAGAAGACAAGATTGTAGTAACAATGGGGCTACCCTATGCAAATGGTCCAGCCCATACTGGACATTTACGAACATACATTCCAGGCGATGCATATACTAGATATCTGAAGCTGTTTGGATATGATGTCGTTTTTGTGTGTGGTTCTGACACACACGGCGCTCCCATCGAGATGTCTGCTCGTCAGGCGGGGGTTTCCCCTCGCGTACTTGTTGACAAATATCACAAACACTATCTTAGAGTCTTTGAGAAACTAAGGATTGATGTGGATCTTTACGGGTCAACGGAAGAGCAATATCATTACGAGCATGTTCAAGAAATTATTCGAACGTTAGAGAGCAAAGGATATATTGAAGCAAGGAAAGTGAAACTACCTTATTGTCCAACCTGTAAGACCTTTTTAGCAGACCGATTTCTTCGTGGAATCTGTCCATTCTGTGGAGAATTAGCGCGTGGAGATGAATGTGACCAAGGCTGCCAGCGCTATCTCGATGCTGACCAATTGAAAGAGCCACGATGTGTCACCTGTGATTCTGTTGCAGAGATGCGAGAAGCAAGACATCACTTCCTCAAGCTATCGATGTTTAATGACTTCCTCCTAGAATTCAACGAGCAGCTTCGTGGGACAGCTATTGCTCGTAATTACGCATTAGGGTGGATTCGTCAAGGCCTAAAGGACTGGTGCATTTCCAGGAACTTAAAATGGGGCATACCTTATCCAGATGATGAAGCACTCACCCTCTACGTTTGGGCTGAAAATTATGCGGGATACATCTCCTTTCTTCAGGAGTGGGCTAGACAAAAAGGAGTCGATTGGAAGGAATACTGGGGAAAAGATGGAAAGATTATCAATTTCATTGGAGCAGATATTGTCTATCATCATGCTGTATTTTGGCCAGCCATGCTAAAAGGAGCTGACTACGGTCTTCCCTGGGCCATTGTTGCAAGCGGCATGGTCAAAGTTGAAGGACATGTTTTTTCGAAGAGCCGTGGTTTCTATACTTTGGTTGAGGAAGACTATGTCCAAAACGGAATTGATTTAGACGCTGTGCGTTATTACGTGCTAAGCTATACAGGTCATACAAGAGATCTTGATTTCACTTGGAAGGGATTTCAAACCAAGGTAAATAATGAGCTAGTTGGAATTCTCGGTAACTTCGCATACCGCACACTTCTTTTCAACTACAAGAACTTCGGAGAGATACCGTCTGGGTCAGTTAAAGAAACTACCCGAAATGAAATTAGCCAAGCAATTGAAAAAATCAAGGAGGCCCTATCCAGCTTCAAGTTCAAAGAAGCAGTAGATAGAGTCATGAAACTAGCTGCTTTTGGAAACACAATCTTTCAACAATGTGAGCCTTGGAAGAGCATAAAGGAGGATTCCGAGCTTTGCAAATCTGATCTTTATCAGTGCCTCCAACTTCTAAAAGCCATCGCAATATTGGTCAACCCTGCCATGCCAACTGTTGCAGAGAAGATATGGAAGTATCTAGGTCTAACAGGGGATGTTCACCAAGCAGGTGTAGAGGATAGTCTAGTTCCCCTAGTCTCAGGTACGAAACTACCAAAACCAAAGCACATTTTTGAAAAGATTCCTGACGAAAAAATCGAGAAAATGACACAGATTCTTGAAGCACGAATCCAGAAGGCACTCAACCAATCCTAGTAGAGACCCCCATCATTGTATCCAGTACAACTACAAAAAGTATTATGCGTGTTTTAACCTCTTGCTAGTGACTGGTGAGTACAATAATGATATCAGGTCCACCAATCCTCCTTGATGAGATAGGTCTTTCCGCAACCCTTCGCTCCAAATTGAAAACTGCTGGTATAGATGAATTATCTCAGATATTCTTGGAGGAGGGAAAACTCAGAGATGTTTTAGAGCTAGCGTCTATCGCTGGGTGTTCAATACAGGAGGGATTGGAGATTCGTCAGAAGGGGCGCCGGCACCTCATAGGTCTCCTCGCTGAAATCGCTGCAAAGCGAAAGATAGACCCCCTCGATATTCTTTGGAAAACCCACTGGCTCTTGGGAGTGGTTCCGTCTGGTGAACAACGCAAGGAAGGATTGGCAAAAGAATATGAAGCAATAACAAGTGTTTCTGAAACACTCGAGTCGGCAAAAGCTGAAGCGATTGATCGTTTGATTATCATCCTTCTTCATAGGACCCTGTTCATTTCTGGTGTTTATGACAAAAAAGCGCTTGAGCAACTCATTGCCATCGCAGAGAAGTTCCAGCGAGCCTCCTTGTTAGCCTATCACATCGTGAAATCAAAAGACAGTCTGATGACAGTTGTAGAAGCTGAAAAACCTGCTCAACAAGTTGTTGCATTGAGAAAAACCAGCTCATCTTGGAACCAAATCTCCAAGGTCTTAGAAGAACGGAAGGAATCAATGGGGCAAAAAATACTGACAGCTAGGCGTGCAGCTGATAGTTTAGCAGTTCTAGATTTAAGTGAAAAGCATCTCATGGATCGTATTAAACAAACAATGACCACTACGAAACTCCGACAATCCCAACTAACACAGATAACTGCTTTGATGAATATTGCTGTCGAGTTGCGTGATGCCCATCTTGTTGCAAGTTTAGCAGAAAGAGCCAGCAGGATTTGGTTTGAGCTGGCACAGGGAAAAACTGGTAGCAAACTGATTGATCATCTTCTGCGAAGTATTCGCTTCGCACGTACTGCATCGCTCTATAATCGTATCCTTGATGATTCCGATACATCCGCGAGAGTGTTTGATCACCTATCTCATCTTCTCTCCGAGTTCCCCATGGAAGATACCAAGGCTCTGCTAGAAACCACAATGGCCGTAATGAATACCTTTGTGCGTACGATTCCGTTGCTCAATCGACAGTCAGATGAAAAGAGGATTCTCACCTGTACACACAGAATTCTTCAAATAGTCACTACCTTAAGTCAGCGACTTGTTGAAAAGGAGAAAAATCTCCGCCTTCAAAAACTCAAAACCGATTTCTTACAATCAATACTCAACCAACTGGAACTTCTAGGTGCATCTCCTGAAGCCCTCCGTGAGGGGCGCCGCGAACTCGTCCGAGCTCTGTTAGAACTCGAAGGGAAAGCAGTTGAAGCGGAACAGAAGGCTTTACTTGATCAAGCATCGTTGCACGCAAATAAGATTCTAGACTCAGTAGACCCGAAGACTCAACCTAATCCCCAAGATTTAGAGGTTGTTTCTTCCGTTGTTGCGCGACTTTCAAAACGACCGAGAGGAGAACTAGATAGGAACGCTCAACAATTAATGAAACGTAGCCACCAAATTAACGAACAAATCTATAACCAAACTAAGGATTCTGCGATTAGAGGACAATTGGCTCTTCAACTCTTGTTAGCAGAAATGTCACCAGATTCAATTGGTGTTCTTTCTCCATCTTCTGAATCTATCCAGTTCGAGAAACTTGAAGAATATGCTACAACCGCTTTACTTGAAAATGCCAAGACCAAGCATAGACTCAATGCCCTAAAGGCAGGGGCGGTCCTTATTGGTCTACTTCTTAGACAGTCGTACACAGTCAGTGACGAAAAACAACGTCAGCAACTGAAAGATGATGCGAGAGATTTCACTAGCAAAACGCTAGCCTTCATGCCTCCAGTAGAAGAGATTACTGGAGAAGCCTACCCCTATGCACTTCTTCTCCTTCGAAGCCTCAATGATTTAGTTGTTGGTGAACAACCCACTGCTGATTCTGAATGGAAGGCACTACTACAGAAATGTGAGCATTTAGCGACAACACTAGCTGCCGCTTCAGCAAAACGGCAAGACACCGACAATCAATTACTAGCATTTAGTGCAGCAGCTGCCGCAACCGCATCATTAGCTTCCATCCAGCCCAGTGGATCCGAGCGAACCCGCCTTTTTATTCGGGCTACAAAGCAAATTGAAAAAGCCCTCAATGTTGCCTCGAAGAAGGATAAGCCTGAGAGTATTGCTGCGATTATTGCACAATATAACAAGATTATGCGCTCCCGTCTTTCGACGACTATTGATATCGAAAAACATATGGCCTTTTTCGATGAATGGAGTCGCACCTGCAGCCAGGCTGCAGAACTGCTTGAACAATCAGAGAATCTTGCGGGTAAAGTGAAAGCGTCCTGTATTCTTAACACGGAAATCCCTCTCGAATTCTTAAGACTAGGTAGAGGCACTCAGGACATTGAAAAAGCCAAACGGAAAATTGCATCACTTCTGAGGATAGTCGAGGAAATTGGTGACAAACAACAAAGAGAGCTAGCAAGTCAGTTAGAGCGCCGTTGGGCTTTCCAATTGGGTGCTGACGCAATTCTGGTGTCAGGTTTTCGAATCGAGGCAACAAAAACAGGTTTTACTCTTGCAGACGAGAAGTACAGGATTAGTCTGAAAATTATTGAATCAATTGCCATCGCTGGTACATCATCTCCTCCTAGTGATAGCTTTCTTTATCTACGTCTTACTTCTAGACCCGACTCTGTTGTGTGGTATGATGTTAACCCCGCTCTCTATTCAGTTTTTAATGAATCAGGAATATATCGTTGGCTTACAATTGATGAGGCGTCAGAAACTAGTGCTATTATTAGAGTGGAACTAAACACGCAACAGAATAAGGCAATTGTTTACTTGGTAGAAATGGCTGCTTCAGAGGTTCCTGTTCAGGATGAAGAAGGTGCGACGGTAAGATTTTCTGATGGCGAACTCCGAATCCTACATACGGTCACTACAACCGAATACCGTCAACAATACGGTAAAATCGGCATCGAATTAAACGTGGTTCCAGAAATTCCTGAAACTTTGAAGATGCGTCTAGAACTTTCATGATTTCTAACTACAAGAATGATAGTAGTCCCCATAGGAACCAATAGACGCTGCCCGTGACAAACATTGCGATTATTACTCCACCAACTAGTTGAGCCACAGTATGAAGGGCTTGTCGCCAACGTGCCCAGCCCACAACACAGGTAAGAAGGAGGAAAGGCGTGGCAATTAGCCCATAAACCCAGATAAGAGCAGTTACTGGTCCTGCAACACCTGCCGTGTGCGCGGATACTTTCCAAAAAAGACTCGTGAGAGCGATAGCTGAAGTAACTCCGACATAAGCAGCTGCGATGAAAGCCATACTGAAATTCTGAAAAATCCAAGCGAGAAGAGCACCCAGACCATAAACGATGATCGCAGCAAAATATAGGACAGGGCGATCCCTCCTGTTTTTCACATCGAAGGTCATTTTACCACGAGCCACCATGAATGAGAGCGGCATTACAGGACCTACAACAACAAATACTAATCCTAAAAGAAAGGATTGCCAATTCACTAAAAGACCTGATCCGATAGGTGAATAAAAAGCAAAGGCTACAACAGCACCTAAAGCCACTGTTGGCGGCGATAGGAGCAATGAAAGAAACCGGGCAAGCCGGCTCGAAGATGAACTTTCTTGATCAGCCATAATCGTAGCCTCAGAATAAGCGCGCCAAACCTTATCTTAACTGGAATGCTTGTTGCATTATGATAGGTACCTACAAGTTCTCTAGGTGTAATCGATAAGAGTTGATGATGTCTACTCCCGAGCTTGTCCCTAGCCGAGTTGCACCTGCTTCTATGAAGCGAAGAGCCGCTTCAAAAGTGCGGATACCTCCTGAGGCTTTGACACCCATTGATTCACCGACCATCTCTCGCATCAGTTTGATATCCTCTACTGTTGCACCACTAGGACCAAAGCCTGTAGATGTTTTTACAAATTGGGCTCCACTTTCCTTGGCTAATATGCAGGCTTGTCGTTTTTCTGAAATCGTCAATAGACTTGTCTCTAAAATAACCTTGACCAGAGCTCCTTTTGCAGCATTGACAACTGCCTCGATGTCTTCGCGAACTACATCATAGTATTGATTTCGCAGCGCTCCAACGTTGATGACCATATCCACTTCCTCAACACCTAGCTTCACAATTTCTTGTACTTCAAAGGCTTTTACACTTGGAAGAGTTGCCCCTAGAGGAAAACCAATCACTGTACAGACTTTAACTGGCGAGGTATCCAGCAAATCTACAGCAAGCTTCGCATATACTGGGTTAACACAAACCGCAGCAAATTGATAGGCATCTGCATTCGTGCAGAGCTGCTCGATATTCCTAGTCGTAGCTTCTGGCTTGAGAAATGTATGATCTATATGCTGCGCAAGTTCATCCAAAGATACTTTCATTTTCGTTTGACTCCTTTCAATGGATAATAATCACATTACTCTCTGCTAACTTGTTCCTGATATAAGTCCAGTTGAGTTTACGATTTAAGATGTTTACTTGTGATAGTACTTTCAGATGTATACTACCTGAAAGCTTTTCTTGTTCATTGTAGAAAGCGAAGTGATTGACAATGGATTCTAAACGTATCGAATTATTACGTAAGCTAGTTGATGGCTTCGGCCCCTCAGGATTTGAGAGAGAAGTCACCGCAATTGTAGCAAAAACAATGCGTCCAATAGCCGATGAAATCACAGTCGATAAGCTGGGTAGTGTCCAGTTCATTCGGAAGGGTACATCAGACAAGCCAAAAATCCTAATCACAGGTCACGTTGACGAAGTGGGCTTCATTGTTTCAGGGATTACAGATAAGGGGTTTATCAAGTTCAACACACTAGGCGGATGGTTTAGCCAAGTACTCCTTGGACACAGAGTAATCATTCGTACCCGGAAAGGCGACAAGTTCTTCGGAGTTATCGCTGCAAAACCCCCACATCTTCTAAAACCTGAGGTCAGAAACAAGGTTGTTCAACGAGAGGATATGTTCATAGATGTTGGAGCATCTTCAGATAAGGAAGTGAAGGAGATGGGAATCCAAATCGGTGATCCGATGATTCCTGATTCATCGTTTCAATTAATCCGTGATGGTAAACTTGCCGCAGCTAAGGCTTTTGATGACCGACTCGGTGCACTTGTCGCTATGGAGGTCGTACGACAGCTCAAAGAAAAAGACATCAAACATCCAAATACCGTGATTGGAGCTGCGACTGTACAAGAGGAGGTAGGGCTGCGTGGCGCCCGGACCACAGCTCATATGACAGAACCAGATGTCGGCTTCGCTTTAGAAGTAGACATTGCCGGTGATGTCCCCGGTATTAAACCCGAGGAAGCGCCTTCAAAACTTGGCGGCGGACCAAGTTTGTTAACTCTGGACCGTTCAATGATTCCTAACCAACCACTACTAGAGTTTGTAATGGCAACTGCTGAAAAAGAAAAAATCCCATATCAACTAAGCCAGGTTGCAGGCGGGGGTACTGACGCTGGCGTTATTCACCTTGACCGAGCGGGGTGTCCAAGTCTAGTCATTGGTGTACCTACCAGACACATCCACTCTCACACAGGAATCTTAAACCTCAGCGACATCGACAACGCCATCAAGCTGTTAGTGGCAGTAGTTAAAGGGTTAGACAAGACTACAGTCAAAAGTTTCACGAAACTCTGAGTAGCTCGAACACAAAATTCAATGAACAACTACAAGGGACTGCTGGTGCTAAAGCTAGTTGTGTTTGATTTGGATGGTACCTTGGTCACAGCGGAGATAGACTTTCTCGCGATGCGCCGCGCAATTCGAGACCTCTTTGTCAATCAGGGATTTCCAGCTGAGCTTCTACCAATGAACAGTACACAAGACCTACTACGTAGTGCATTCGCTTATGCTCACGACCAAGGAATGGCTATTATCGAGATTAGTAGGTTGAGAGACCAAGCATATGAACTCGCTATGAAGGAAGAGTGGAAGGGAGCAAGGAAGGCGAAAGTAGTTCCTGGCACACTTGAAACGCTGGAAGAGCTCCAGCGTCGGCATGTTGAGGTAGCGGTGTTGACTAATGATAATTCTCAGGTTGCTGATTATCTACTTGTTAAGTTTGGGCTTCTAAAATATGTGAGTTTAGTAATAAGTCGTGATGAAGCACCTCACATGAAACCTGCTACTGATGGTTTGGAAATGATTCTCCAACACTTCAAAACTACACCCGAAGAATCAATATTCATTGGGGATTCTACGATTGATATGCTGACCGCTAGTAAACTTGGAATGAAATGTATTGGCCGTATCTCAAAGGTAAGAACAGCAGAAGAGCTTCTAGCTGAAGGTGCTCTTGCTGTGTTTCCTACATTGACAGATTTGATTCCATATCTAGATAAACGGAACCTTATCCCACCGCCCTAATAGGGGAATATTGAGTCGTAAAAAACTAAAAGCCTTCAGAGAGTAAAGAGATAATAAACAACAGGTGCAAAGATAGGCGCGTGAAATTGAGTGCCAGATAATTTTGATCTCGAACAGTTATTAAAAAACGGGGAAACACGTAACACGGAATTCAAACGCATATTAACCAAACGTGACGCAGTGGGTGATAGACGATCGAAACTAATAGCTCAATTGAAGCTAATATGTAGTGAAGGAGAAGGTCGTTTTATTATCGGAATTGAGGATATCCATGGGAGGCAGTGGGAAGTATATGGTCTGTCAGAAGAAAAGGTGAAGCAAAGCGAGCAAGTGCTCCGAGATCTATCTGAGGAAGCAGACCTTGACATACTTGAACAAACATACTTTCAAACCCCTAAGGGTTTTGTCGTGAGCTTCACCCTCTCCCAGATAATCACTCATGAGATACCAGAGACCTTAGCCATAAATATGATGGGACGGGTGAACTCGGGAAAAACCACTCTCACCGGTGTCCTCATTCAATGTCAACTTGATAATGGAAGTGGGGCGGCAAGAGCGCCTTTACTAAAATATCCTCAGGAAGTTCGTCGTGGGCAAACAGCTGATCTCCACGTAACTTTTGCTGCAATAGATGATAAGGGTCAATTTATTCCTATGCCAGCTCCACTTGATAGGTCAAAACGAGGCCGGATATTCGATCAGGCTAAGCGTATTCTGACTATCTTTGACGCCCCAGGACATCAGGAATATGCTCGTACTATGATTAGAAGCGTTTTAGGAGCTTCAGCTCAATATGGGATGGTTTTAGTCCCGTGCCTAGATGAGCACAAACTTGTTGTTGCAGAAGAGCAACGAAGTGGCATTCGCCGCCTTGATGATATAACAAGGGAGCATCTGTTGTTAGTCTCAAATCAACAGCTGCCCTTTCTTGTGGTTATAACAAAGGTTGACATGTGCGATGATGGAATGCGCAGTAGAATACGTGACTTGGTTTTCTCAACTCTCAAAGAAATTGGTCATGTCCCACTTCGTGTTACTGTAGAAGAAGATGTACCTATTATCAGTCGGGAGATTGGCCATCGTGTCGTTGTACCTGTTTTTGAGGTAAGTTGTGTGACTGGAGCGGGTTTCGATTTATTGCGTCAGACACTAGCTACATTACCTACTCGCATTCCTGATGAACGTGTAGAGAAGCCTGCACTTGCATACATCGATAAGGTCTATCGAGGAATCCACGGAACAACTGTTGTCGTTACAGGTACAGTTCTGGAAGGGATATTCAAACCTGGTCAGAAGGTGTTATGCGGACCTGACAAAGATGGCAAATTCATGAAAGGCCATATTGGATCCATAGAAGTATTCCAAAAGCGTGTAGAGCGTGTGAAGGCAGGAGATGTTTTTGGTTTTGACATCAAGCGTATTCGACCTGAGAAGGTGAGGAGAGGCCAAATTATCTGTGATGCAGATGCTGAGATACAATCAAGTAGAACATTTGATGCAACTATCATTGTAACTCGGCACCCAACCCGAATTCGTCCTGGCTACGAACCAGTCTTTCATAGTCACACTATTCAACAACCTGTCGTTTTTAAGAAAATTTTTGGAAGGGAGTATCTTGTTGTTGGTGATGTTGCCAAAGTCAGAATGACATTGAAGAAGGGACCTGAAACTATTCGAATTGGTGACCGCATAGTAACGCGTGAAGCGAATACACGTACCATTGGAAGCGTTGTAAAACTTATCTTGTAGTTATAGCTCATCAAATGCCCTTGCTAGTTGTGTTACTTTCCAGTGAAGCTCATCTAATGAACAGATGGTAGCTAGCGATGACTTGTCATAGACTAGGAAGTATCGTTTAGCCAATCCCTTAAGAGCTTCATCTGAAACATCAGGAAGGGATGCCCGAAGTACTACCAAGCCATACTCTCCACTTCCTGCTGTTTTTGGTAATAAGCGGGCAGTAAGGAGTCCTTTTGAATCTATTTTTGTAGTGTATTGGCGGCGAAAGTGTCTCTTCGTTGTAGGGCCGATTCTCCTTAACTCAGCTCGAACGATTGAATCAACTTTTGCTGGCAACATGATGGAGAAGTATAATGTTAATCCCACGACTAGGGCAAGTGCAATAGCTGTTGCCAAGGCTGCAGGCCAAACAAATGGATGCAGAACAGCTAGAAACAACCATTGAAGTGGTGGAATACTGGGAGAAGGTGTATAGGGAGGGCCTAATTGAGGTAATAATAGGAGGTTAATGCAGAGAATATAGGCACAAAGCGCGCTAACTACCCAGAGAATGGAGAGGAAAACCCACTCGACTAGATACTGCTCGCGCATGATACCTGTCAATATTTTATTATCTTTCTCCGCCAACTGACGTTCCATCCTCCAAGGCTTTCATATACAATTCTCGTGTCTTTATTCCATGAACCTCGATCAGCTCCAGCAGAAAAGAGATGAGGGGGTGGAGATGGTTGCAACGAATTGAGTGAAGACGGGGAGTCAATCTATCTACGAGGATAAGTTCATCTCTTTCTAATCGCTCTAATGGTCCTCGGTATAGGGACTTGGCTTTACCTGAATATCCGGTTAGCGTGATGATTTGTTTCCCAGAGGCAGCCCTAGGGTAGATGTGAGCGAGGGAAATTAGAATTCGCCGCTGAATTTCGCTCAGAGAAAGAAGCGACATCACTAAATCATAGGACATTCTGGGTGGTGTATTTGCCAAGCCTAAACACCGTAATTATTAACTCGGTTTTTATATGTCGTATTTCGGGGAAACATCTAAGGTTGCTTCCTCTGTTATATAGATGTTATAAGGATTTTTTCATTCAGGAAGATAATAGGGATCTTGGGGAATTACTTTCTGTTTTTGAGGAGCTCGTTGGTTTCATGCTGTTTACCATCTCCTCTTACTGGATATTTGTGAGAAAATCATGAACATTGTGTACGTATTCACGCCGATAAATATATATTTAAGTTCATAGAGATATATTTCAAGTGTACCAGCGGGAAGTTGAACCAAATGATGATTGAAGGCATCAAAGTCGAAAAGGTGTTGCGTCATAGAACCCGTCGAATGATACTACAGACACTGAATGGTCAGCGTACCTTCCTGAGAGACATCGCTCGAGCCTTGGATATCCCACCAAGTACAGCTGCTTACCATCTAAAGCGATTGTTGTCAGCAGGACTTGTAGAGCAAAGACGAGGAGTATACCACTCTTTCTATTATTTGACTGAAACAGGCGAGCGGGTCGCCCAAGATTTTTAGACTTCTCTGAAGAAGGATAAATTTCAAGGGAGCACCAGGCTCAGAAGGTAGTGGCTTGAAGACAGTTAAGTCTCTATATCTCTACCCTTCTGTGTAGCAGTCCATGCAGGACGACCTTTAAGTTCAATTTTGTTGAGAAGACCCTGATTTTCAAGCTCTTGAAGGAGAGAGAGGACTTCGTCTTGATGCAGAGGTGTTTTTCCGATGGGTACTCGTGTAGAGTTAAGACCTCGAAGAATGCTTGATAGGGTTTGCCATCCTTGTTGACACACAAAGAGAATTGCAAGGTGATCGGCACCTATTACTGAGGTGAGGGATTCTTCTTCTGTTGGAGCCCCTTCTAAAGGAATTTGCGGCGCTTGCGCTGGTTGGTCCCTAGTTTCAAGGCGTCTACTTCGCCCTCGATAATTAACGTTATCCTCCAACCTTCGGCTCGCCATCAAGCCACCAGCTATAATATATCTTCAACCTACTTACCAGAAGACCAAAGCTTGTTTGTTATCAAGACTCGGGACCTAATGGTTGTCTAACTAGTAATAATCCCATAATGAAAGGAGGCTTCGTTAGTAAAAAAAGTTTCTTCCTTATTTGGGACAGATTAGAATACCTTGACTTCTTTTGCTAATGCCTCAGAAGCGATTCCGCGGCGAAAACGAACCCGTAATACACCACCCCTTCCATGAACATCAACAACCCGACCCTTGACTGTCCTTTTCTCATTAAACTCTAGGACTACCAATCTTCCAATGTGTGCTGATGCCTGACTACTGCTAGTAATACCCTTTAACCGTATCAAGCCGTATCGAGGCCTTTGCCTACTTCTCCCGCCCTGGTAGTTCATAAGAACGCCGATTAGCGGTTCGGTGAGTTTTGGTCTAGGCTTGGCTTTAGGCTTAGCTTTGGCCTTGGGCTTAGCCTTAGGCTTGGCTTTAGGCTTAGCTTTGGCCTTGGGCTTAGCCTTAGGCTTGGCTTTAGGCTTAGCTTTGGCCTTGGGCTTAGCCTT
>JAEOTB010000035.1 GCA_016840065.1 Candidatus Hermodarchaeota archaeon
CTCCAGATGGTGGATGGAGGCTTCATTGACAATCTAATGGAACCCCGCTCTGCTGCCATTCTGAAAGTATCCAAGTGGGCAACACTTGTCATGTCAGTACTTGACGAACTCTCTGCCATTGATGAAGCTAGCCTAATCTCATTCGTGGTCAATTGTGAAGAAGTAGACGGTGGTTTTACCACTAACCCTTGGGAAACTGTTTCAGACTATGGTACTGTAAACGGTGCGGTCGAAACCCTGTTTCAACTCAATGCGTTGGACTCTATCAACCAGGGGGCAACAACGAATTGGGTGATGGATTGTTACAGGACCAGCGATGGTGGATTCAACAGTCGCCCCAGTAGTTACAGCAGCCTCATATGGCCCTTAAAGGATGATATTGCCACACTGAATTGCCTTGGCGAACTTGGACGAATAAATTCGGGACTCACCAATCAGTACACGCTTGGATATTACGATTCAGATGGTTCAGTAGCAGGTTTTTCGGTTACATTTGAAGGCACACGTTCTCCATTAGGTACACATGATGGCGTTTCTGTTCTGCACAATCTTGGTTCAATTGGCTTGGTATCGGCAAACGCGATTGTAAATTACCTGATGGGCTTCTATGAAGATGATGGATCATTTGCTGGTGAACTGGCGCATACTTATTCCGCCATTCAAAGCTTGGAGTTGTTGAGTAGGTTAAACCAGGTAAATGCTACTCTGACTACAGAGTTCGTGTTTTCCTGTCAAACCCCATTGCATGGAGGGTTCGTCAATATTCCTGATGATATTAATAACCCCGTTAGAGAGAACCTTCTTCGTGTTCATGAGGCAGTGGAAGTACTGCGAGCTTTAGGAACACTGGATGCCCTTGGTGAATCATTCACGGTACAAGAAGCACCAGTATGGACAGGAGACAACACGCCTCCAACTCCCTACACACCTCCTACTTCAACACCTCCACCTCTCGGTCCTGAATTCTGGGCAGGTGTTGCCCTAATAGCTGTAGCTGGTGGTGTCTTTGTGGTGGTCGTGTTTTATGGGTTCACTCGTGCTGGCTCCCGTCGCAAGAAGGTCAAACGGAAGGTAAAGCGAAGACGCCGCTGAACCTAGCTCGTGAGCCTAACTTTGGTCCATTTTTGTAAAGTGTTACCTTCTTTGGGTCTTCACATTCTCCTCTCCAATCACCAGTAGTATGACGCGACAAGTCGTTGTTGTTAGGATTATTAGTTCTGAGCGTTCTAAATCCTAGAACATACCGTTCTAACCTTTAGGATAATATTCAGCCTAAACCCATATTCTTGAATAGGAGTGTGTTCATCATGGGTTTACGTGAATTCATCATAAGACGGATCATAAACAGTTTCATCCTGATTTTCGGTGCCATCACATTCAACTTTTTCGTTTTCCGCCTAATGCCAGGGGATCCAGCCTCCATCCTCATCAGTGGAAATCTAGAAGCTAATCAAGCAGCCTTGGCTGAGACACTGCGAGCCCTCTGGGGACTGGACCAACCTCTCCACATACAATTCGGTGTCTACATCGTAAACATGTTTACCTTTAACTTCGGAAACTCCTTCACCGAAGGCTTTCGCCCAGTCATCGAATCCATCTCCGCCCGCCTACCCAACACCCTTCTGCTGATGGGGACCGCAGCTATCTTAACGATAATCATTGGCGTGATTACTGGTGTGGCTGCTGCGGCAAAGCGGGGAGGCAAATTCGACATGGGCACAGTCACCAGTGCACTAGCTTTCTACAGCATACCTACTTTCTGGCTTGGGATGGTTTTCATTCTCATATTTGGATTCTATCTCAGACTTCCCAATGGGCAGGGGATTTTCCCCTACAGTGGAACCGTGAGTGTCCCTGCATATACTGACCCTCTTCTCAATGCATTGGACATTGCGCATCACCTAGTCCTTCCATCGATTACTTTGGCACTGGTCTCCTATGGTGGTTACATGTTGGTCATGCGTAACAACCTGATCGACGTCCTCACCGAGGATTACATTGTAACCGCTAGGGCTAAGGGTGTGGATGAGCGTACCGTCCTTTACAAGCACGCTATGCGCAACGCCATACTCCCCCTGGTCACGATGATAGCCTTTACCTTCGGGGGGCTCATAGGTGGAGCAACGCTGACAGAGACGGTCTTCAACTGGTACGGGCTGGGCAGCTACATATTCGCATGCGTGATGCAGCAAAACTATCCGGTCCTCCAAGCAATCTTCTACATACTAGCACTCACGACAATCATTGCCAACTTTATCGCAGACATAATGTACGGGTTCCTCGACCCCAGAGTCCGATACGACTAGGAATACAAGAAGGAATGGTTCTTCTAGGGGGGGCGAAGTGCCCCAGTCAAGAAAAAAAGAGAATGCGGATGAGCTATCTCATCCGATCTTGGTAGCATGTTTCAGATTTTGGTGGCAACGAAGGTGCAGTGCTTGTCGCCCTTTGCGATGCATGTTTCTTCGTCAGAACACAGGTACTCAGGCTTTCTCGCCATCGCTACGAGGTCTGTCTTCCCGGCTACAGGGCGAACTTCAGCAACAGATTTGTTCTCGCTACCCTTCGGGTAGACAAGGTGCTGAATACCTCCTGCTACGCCAGCGAGCATGTAGCACTTGCCTCGTTTTGCGGTTGCGCCATACTTCTCTACATACCCTAGCGCCTCATAGGGCGAGTAGGCTTCGTACACTAGTTTCTCGAAGGGAACAATCTCAGTTACTTTGATAGAACCCCAGCCTAGCGCGTTGCATACTGCAACTATTCCATGGATTACGTCTTCTTTTGTCTCTACATAAGGTTGAACGACGGCAGACCATTCTGGTGAGGCCCAAATCCCGCCTAGGGTATTGACTGCGCAATCTTGTGCTGCGCTGATAAGAAGCTCTGCTGTGATCTCTTCGAACTCGTTCCCGGCAGCCTTCAGAACTTCCCTTTCGAACTCGAAGGAGAGGGTATTGTAGTAGTCAGCGTATTGGTTGGTTAGGAGCACGCCAAAAGCCTCGATGATGCCTTCGTCGTCACCGGTTATTCCGAGGCCATGAACTGCCGCGATTATTTTTTCTTCTTCACTTTTACCAATTGCCATGATGCTCACCTCGATTCTACTTGGACACCTCAAACTGGCACCCGCTAGCTCCGGTCACCATGCATTGTGTTTCCTTCACTTTGTAGGTCCCTGTTGGATTCCCAGTCGCAGCAGCCATGATGCCTGCCACGAAGCCGCAGGTGTAGGAGCAGAGGGTTTCTTTCCTCTTCCCAAACTTGCTCAGCCATCCCTTCACAAGATGTGATGAAGGGCTCGAGAAGGAGCCTCCATCTTCTTTGAGGTCTCCTAGAGATAGTATTCCAAACCCGAAGGCCTTGTACAATTGCTCTCCAAGACTCATTTTATCAGCGAATGAAATGCCTCCCTGATCCTTGTAGATCTGGGTGAACTGTGCGTGGACCACATTCTCGGTAGCCTTTCTGAGAATCTCCAAGCCATCGACGTATTCAATATCTGCTAGAGTTTGGAACAGGTTCGTGTTGTAGTGGTGGCAGTGAAATGCCATCATGATCCCAGAGATGTTCACGTGTCTTTTCACAGGATCGAAGTCAACTTTAAGTTCTAATTTTACCATACAGTTTCCTCCTACACTGGTATATTATCTACTCCCAGGACTACTTTTGCAGCCTGTGTGAGTTTTTCAATGTTCTCGGGTGAATCAGGGGCACGTTCAGCGATCTTGGGCAGCATTGCTGCCTTGAGCGCTGTCCTGAACTTCGCTCTTCTTCCACCCTTTTCTTGGACATATTGGAAGATTTTCATCAATTTTTCTCCCATTTTTCATACCTCGTTAGAATTCTATTTTCAGGACACATTTATCGGGTGTATACTTGCAACTGGTAATAGAGGGGGCCTTACCAGTTTTTTCTTCAATGATTGCCCCTTGCACACCATATAGAATACAGAATGGAGGATCTACCCCCATTTCCGTCATTGTACTTGTGTACATCGAGAATGGGCAATTGTTACTGGTCAAAGTATAGCCCTTTTCAGAAACATCACTTGTTTCCAGATTATATCCCCAGAAATCGTTCATCATTTCTGTTAGTTCTTTGAGAAGTGGACCTATTTCCGATGGCAACTCTTCCATGGGAATGGGTGCACCCATGTTGTCGTAGATGCCAACAATCTCATTGCCAGTAGTTCTTGAAGCTAGATCAATTGTGATTCCCAGGCGTTTGAATGCAAGAACTAGGGCAGTGATAAAATTACCAGTTACCAGTTTGTCTGTTTCTCCCAAAATTTTTTTCACCTTTTCTGAAGTGGGTTTGAATCACTGTATAATGAGTATACGTGGGAAGGGATGTCTCGGAGTGCGGGGCTCCTTTCCCAGTACTGTGTCTTTGGTTTCCGCCAAAGTGACTGTATTTGCAATATATACTTGGTTTAAGATAAAGGTTGCGTGGATATTGTGCCCGTGAATGCGCATTTGGCTGTTTTACTACGTTTTTATGCAGTAAAAGAGGTGAAAAATTGGAAAAAAAGGATATTTTAGGCTGTTTTTTGGTTTTTTAGGGTGCAACTGCGCACTTTGTAAACCCTTTAAAAATATTAGGCTATTTTAAATTTCGTTACATCACTTTCTATCTTGAAATCAGGTATTGAGTGAGAATTGCGTATCTGTTGTGATTGTATTGATTTACTTCAATAATGCTGCCACTAGTTTTCCAAAGCCCAAGTCAGTAATAAAGGCGGTTCAGGGGTACCTGACCTCAGCTGGCTTCAGTCTGGGTAGAGGGACTACAACAACCCAATCGACTGGTGACATAATTCAAGGAACAAGAACTCTCTTGGCAGAGATGTTCAATGGAACACCAAGTCGCGTCATCCTCACACAAAATGCTACCCTAGCCCTGAATCTAGCCATTCATGGGTTTCTGAAAAAGGGTGATCATGTTATCACCTCTGAGATGGAACACAACTCGATTTTGAGACCTCTGAACTTCCTTCAGAAAAGACATGGAGTAGAGGTCACCATCGTCAAATGCTCCACTGATGGTTTTGTAAACCCAGGTGATGTCGAGTTAGCAATTAAAGAAAACACCACAATGATATGCTTAACACACGCGTCCAATGTCATTGGTAGCATTCAACCTATAACGGCCGTTGGGCAGATTGCTCAAAAACGTGGAATAGTGTTCCTGGTTGATTCAGCCCAGTCAGCTGGAGTTCTCCCCATCGACATGAAGACAATGGGCATCGACTTGCTAGCCTTCACAGGTCACAAGTCCTTGATGGGTCCACAGGGTACTGGAGGACTCGTCCTAAAAGAGGGGATGGAGGAAAAACTAATTCCAACAGTACAGGGAGGGACAGGCATAATTTCGGATGAACCGAATCATGAGGACCTACCCCTTCCCGATAAATATGAAGCAGGAACCCATAACTGCCACGGGATTGCGGGATTGAAAGCTGGAATTGAATTCATAAGAAAAACAGGTATGGAAAAAATCAGAAAACATGAAGCTTCATTGACCGGACAATTATTGGATGGATTGAGGGATAAGGAGGGGGTGCATCTTTATGGTCCTTCTGACCCCTCCAGACAACTTCCCGTTGTATCCATGAATCTGGATGCCTTTCCACCCGACGAGCTTGGTTTCATCCTCGATAAATCCTTTGAAGTCATCAGCCGAACGGGATTACATTGTGCACCACTCACCCATAAGAGGATAGGATCCTATCCCCTAGGAGGAACCGTTCGTTTAAGCCCAGGATATTTCAATACCCCAGATGAAGTTGAAAGGGTCCTAGAAATCATAGAACGAATCAGAAATGTGTGACCACCGACCTACAAATGATTCAATAGGAGAAGATGAGAGTTGCCATCAAAACAACCAAAAGAAGCTCAGATCAAACGGCTTCCAATAGAGGACTGCTTTGACAGGGAGGGTGGTACATACCGGTTCAAAGAAATAACCATGCAACACGTCGAGTTTCTGAAACCTTTTGGTAACCTGGAAGTCTTCGATTCTTTCCCCCGCCCATTCTTCAGGATTAACAGGCCAGGTTTCTTCAGGCTAAAGGGTACAATAGGTATGAGAGATATTGTGGTCATCCTCAAGGAAGATGCTGAAGAACAGGTACTCGGGCTCTTGGAGAATCAGCTAGCAAAACTTGACACTTGCACCTTATGCGAAGAGTGTGTTAACGTATGTCCAAATAGCGCTATTATCGTAGATAGCTCTGGTTTTCAAATAATAGATGAGAAATGCGATGAATGTCTAGACTGTGTGAAACATGTTTGTCCTCATATAATTACAAACGGGTTTGAGTGACACTCCTCTATTATCAAGAATTCAATGACTGTTATTACCGTCTTGATCATGACAGAAAGTCAGGTAGAGTCTTTGAGCTTGGGCGGCGGTAGAGTTGAACAAGCATACCTGGTGACTGCTCATACGGCAGACCTTCTGGTTTGAACCCAAGGCTTTCTACTAGCTGACACATACTTCTCTGACTCACTAGGATGTTACAGTAATTCGAGGCTGCCTTATGCTTCCAAGCATAGATTAGGAATTGGCGATACATAGCGCGAACCAGGCCCTGATGGCGGAAGTCGGGGTGGACGGTCTGATGCTCTCCGAGGAGCCCCTCAGGAGTTAGGCTTGCCTTGTAGAATCCGGTGATTCGACCTTCTTGGCGTGCTCCAAAGTAGTGGTAGCCGCTGTGCATCTCCTCTTTGATCTGGTCGGAGTTGAGGCAACGTTTACGTCTCCACTCAGAAGTATACTCAGAAGCCTGAGACCATACAAGGCGTATCAGTTCGGCGAGTTCAGGTGCATCGGCTTCAGTGAATTCGATGATACGAGGCTCTTCTTCAGAGGAAGAATCAGAAGAAGTGATTTCAGTGCCCGTTACATAGGTATAGGCTTCCTTCAAGGCGGTGCAGCCCCCGCAGCGAACACAGCCAGCATGGTGTTTGAACGGGTTCAAACCTCGTTGGTGGAGGAGGTCAGCACAATCGATGTACAAATCAACAATCTGTTCCTCCTTACCAATGTAGCTGGGTAGGAAATCTTCTAGATGGGAGCCAGGGTTGGGGCGGAAGGGCACAAGAACAGGAATCACACCAATGTCAATGCAACGCTTCAACTCCATTCGCAGCCGCTGAAGGTCTTCACCAAACCCAAGTAGGATGAAGGTGCTCACTTGTCCAGGTCCAAAGAGGTCAACAGCGTGACGCCAGCAGGCTAGATAGTCAGCTAGACTTGCGTGAGCAAATTTCCCAGGACAGTACTTTTCTCGCAGGTCATCCTCGAAGGTTTCAATGTGGATACCCACCGAGTCAACTCCAGCATCTCGAAGAGCATCGAGTTGGCTAAGGGGTTTGGGTGGCTCAATTTGAACACAAATCGGAATTCGTGTATGTTTCCGAAGGTAAGACACAAACTCGACATATTCGGTGATGCCACGATCTGGACCAGCTTGACTACCAATGGTCAATGTCAGGTTAGAGGCTCGCCCCTCCCTTTCTGCTGCTCGAAGGACAGCTAGTAATTGCTCTGGGTCTTTTCGAAGAACGGTACGTCCCAGCTTAAGAGATAGGGGGATTGTGCAGAATTTGCATTCCTTGCCCTGGGTGAAATAATCGCAATGCTGAACGATGGTAGTGGCGAGGCTGTCCACCCCGTGGACCAGCGCTACATGTGACACAGGAGTACCGTCTGGAAGAGACTCTTTCTGGAATTCTGGATAGGAAACCGCCCGTACCACTTGCCCACCTCTACCAAACCCAGGCACAAGGTACTCATCATCACCCAGCGCTTCTATCTTAAGTGCCCCAAATCGCTCAACAGCTTCGCCGCTGCGAACAGGAGCATTAACAACTGAATCCCCCTCGAGCAGGAAGTATCGCCCCAGAGTTGGTCCTGCACCGCCTTCTCTGCCACGTGACTCAGAAGAGGGAAGAACCACACCCCGCACGAGCATAGCCACTTTCAAACGAAGAAGTTCTAGTTTCTGGGATTCAGCCGACACAGTATCTCGCCAACATTCTACTTCCAAGAAGTTAGCGTACCTTAAAGTTTCTCTTTTACGAATACACCAACTCCGCAAAGCGCTGTGCAGTCAAAAAGTGTAAAAAGGGGTAGGTTTGACCCTTATGCAAAACTATTCAGGGGTTCTATCATGGATCGAGAAAGTGAAGAATTATTAAAGGAACTATGCCCTGGTCTTGAAATCACAAAAAGTGGCAAAGCCTGGATTACCCGATCTGATAAGGCTCTCGCCAAGACAACACAAGCTCGGGACCTCTATCCCGTAGTAGACTTTACACGTGGTGAAGGTCCTTGGATTTACGACCTTGCAGGCAATCAGTACATTGATGTCACAGCAGGTGTAGGTGTCCGAGCCCTTGGTCTCCGGCACCCAGGAATTATCGAATACGAGCGCAGAATCCAAAGTTACATAAGAGAAGTACCTGGTCAGGATTTTGACATTCTACCACAGACTCTCCTAGCGGAAAGGCTCAGCGCGATTGCTCCAGGGAATCACATGAAGAAAGTTTTCTTCACAACCAGTGGGGGCAGAGCAGTCGAAGCTGCCGTGAAATCCCTCATGGACACCAAGCACCGACAACGGTTCGTTGCCTTTCGCCCTGCTTTCCATGGGAGGACGGGATATAGCCTCGCTCTGACAGCAAGCAAACATGTCCACAAAGACTACTACCCCCAAGGACTTGATGTCGTTCGTGCACCCTATCCCTATTGTTATCGCTGTCCCTTCGGGCAGAAAGAAGGTGAATGCGACCTCGAATGCGTCCGTTACCTCCGTGACAGCATCCAATACGAGGGTACAGACATTGCAGGAATAGTCTTCGAACCCGTCTGTGGTGAAGGAGGCATTCTACCCGCACCACCCAAGTTTGTCCGAGAACTCCGAAAAATCGCTGACGAGCTAGGTGCTGGCTTGGTCACCGACGAAGTCCAGGCCGGGCTTGGTCGATCGGGACACTGGTGGAGCATCGAAAATAGCGGGGTGACACCCGACTATATCTGTTCTGCCAAGGCTCTGGGTGTTGGCTTCGCCTTCGCCGCATGTATCGGACCAGACCCCATGTTCACAGAATTCGGACGCCATTCAGAAACATTTGGTGCTGAACCTTATGTAGCCCTCCTCTCCCTCGCTCAACTGCACATCATTATCCGAGACGGAATTCTAGAGAATGTCCGGAACCGTAGTAAACAGCTCCTCTCAGGGCTCAGAGACATACAAGGAAGTACAAAGATTATCGGGGATGTTCGAGGTCTAGGCCTCATGTGCGGAGTAGAAATCGTTTCCAGCAGCGATAAAACAAAGGACAACGCTGATCTACGAAACAGCCTCCTTGTTAATTGCGTAAAGAAACACGGGCTATGGATAATTGGCGCTGGACGAAACTGTCTAAGATTCCTACCCTCCCTCAACACCACAGCAGAACAGATAGACATCATTCTGGAACGCTTCGCAAAAGCCGTTAAGGATACAAAATAAACAAGAAGAAACTAGTCGACCAACAAGACTAGTTCACTTCGAAGCAGAAACCAGAAAAAGAAAGAAAAGGAG
>JAEOTB010000122.1 GCA_016840065.1 Candidatus Hermodarchaeota archaeon
CTAGTTTCCCTAAGTAATGAGGATGCAGCAGTCTTTTATGGTGACCTCGACGAAGGCATAGAAGATGACTGAGCCGAAAGCTACTCCAACGGATTCATCACTTTACCGATGAAGAGGATACTTCCTGTTTTAGAATCACGGATAAGGAAGAGGAAGGGTTTGTCTGCTTTGAAGAGTGGTATCTTTGGAGGCATACCTGTTGGTGCCATCACAACGACGGTGGCAGCGGCGGCTTCAGTGCCTTCCTCATTGACATCAACAAAGGCCTGATGGATAACAACTGAGATGAACAGGTCGCGCCCGCCTGTGATTCCACTGAAATCAGCTAGTTTTGCCGAGAAAGCGTTTTCCATTCCCAGTATAGAAAGTATGCTGTTTAGTCTTAGCTTGAAGGTGAAGGAGAACCGGGGTAGGAAAACTCTAACCTTCTGTCTATAGAGCTGAGACATCCACGAATCATAACGGTTCGGGTCAAGGACTGTGTTCTCAAGAGTCGTTAGCTTCTCCACTGACTTGGGAAGCAGAATCACCATACTCAGCCGCTCACCTGCATATGGCATTTCCAGTGCTTGGAAGTCTTCTTCTTCAAAATAGGTGAAGCTGCGTGTTTGGTGCATCATGGGAACCATAATGGTTTGTCCGCTCGCAAGGTGGAAGCGTTCATCCCGTGTCATCGTCTTCAAGAATTGGTCCTGCCAATCGCCCTTGAAGTAGATTGCACTGGCCAACACCATTTTTGTCGCAGGGTCCAGTCGGTCAAGGAGGTCTCTGATTTTCCCGTTTGTCTGTCTTAGTACCCATGAATTGATTGTTTGTACCGCAGCACGGACATTGGTGAAGTCGATCTTGGCAAGCTCTGCTTCGTATACTCCCCTAATGGTTGTCAGGTAGTCTTCGAGGAGTTTCAGTTTCTCCGTTATCCAGACTCCGCTGGCTATGTTTAGTTGAAAACCTTCCCTGCTCTGGTCTTCCAGATCAATGATTAGTTCACCGAATGCCTTGTGGAAGCCCTCTTGTTCCTGGGTGATGTTGAGAGTTCGCGACATCTGCCTTTCTGTTTCACCCCTAGCACCAGCGAAGACAAGTGACAGAGCATTTGCGATGTTCCAAGGGCTGAGGAAGGTGTTCCCCGCTTCTCCCTTTACCTCCCTAAAGAGATCAAATGTGAAGGCGTTAATCGAGTCTACTAGCCTTTTCATTTCATCTGTTGTCAATGTCTAGCCACCTAGATGTTATGGTTCACAACCCGCCTATAAACAAGACTATAAGCATGAATTACGAAAGTAGAGGGTAGGTATCCGTGAATATCATTACGCTTGAAATAGAGAAATGACTGAAAAGTCTTATAACTCATAACCTGGATGAATGATCAATGAAATCCAATTTCATCAGCTCAGCCGTACATGTGGTGGAACAACTCGTTCACGAGTTAGATGTTTATTTACCAGTTCGCAGTTCAGCTGCAAGAGCAGTAGATACTATTAGTAACATCCGTCTGATGAAGCCGCTAATAGATGTTATTAAGGATGAAAAGAGTGGAATTCGAAAAGCGGTTGAACAGGTTCTTCACAAGCTGGGCTGCAGCGCCCTCAATATTCCTGAAAGAATCCAGTATTTGTTCAAAATAGGACATTGGGCTGAGTTGGAGACGCCAGGACCATTAGCTGTAGAGTACTTCATTAAGAGATTACAGGATGAAGATGAGGAAACCCAAGTGGAAGCACTTGAGGCTCTTGGTAAGATTTTTGATTCAATGGCAGTACCCACCATCATTGAAACTCTGAAGGCTAAATCCAGTGTTGTTCGAATGAAAGCGGTAGAAACCCTTGGTCTATTCAAAGAAGAATCAGCAATAAAACCCCTAGTTCAATTATTAGGTGCCAGCGAATGTCGAGTTCGATGGCGAGCCGCAAAGGTACTAAAGGAGTTTGGCGAACCAGCTGTCGAAGCACTAAGACTTGCCACCCAGGACAATAATAGCATTATCCGACTCGCCTCCACAATAACCCTCTTATCGATTGGCGAACTCTCTGATGAAGTGATTCTAAATCAAATGCTCCACGGCACTGACCACAAGAAATTAGGATCTTGTACCATCAGAGATAAGGATAATTTGAGATAGGTATTCACCATACAGGACTTCTTTTCACCCATTAGGTCTATTCACTTTTCGGGTTCATCAGTCTTCCCAGAAACAGGATACAGCCCGTGTGTGTGTCTCGGATGAGGAAGAGGAAGGGATGGCTGGCGTAGAAGGTTGGGTTGCCATTCAATAGTACAGCGATGACGGTTGCTGCTGCAGCCTCGGTTCCCTCTTCATTGACGTCCACGTATGCTTGGTGGATGGCTTGGGTGATGTATGGTCCTCGTCGTCCGGTGATGCCAGACAAGTCTGCTTGTCCTGCACTAAAGGCATGAGTCATGCCCATCGACTGAAGAACGTTTCCCAGGTCAACCCTAGTGGTGATCTTGAAGCGGGGTAGGGCAACAGCGTCGAGTTTGTGTTTGGATAGGCGGGACAGCCACTTCTCTAGGTTCTCCTTGGTGAGGTTTTCCTCTAGAGCAGGTAAGCCCTTTGGGTCTAGGGGCAGGAGAATTATCATGGAGAGGTTTTCGCCTGTATAGGGTAGCTCGAGCGCTTTGAAGGAGCCAGTCTTTGTGTACTTGTAGTGTCCTTTATTGCGCATCGTTGGAACCGTGACCTGTTCTCCGTTCAGTAGTGTGAAGGAGGAGTCCCGTGTTCGGTCCTTGGGGAACTGTCGGTGCCAGTTTGCCTTGAAGTAGATGCAGCTGGTCAGGAGAATCCCTACCAGTTCTGCCAGCATGTTCTCTTTGACAAGGTCCGTGATTTTTCCGCCAGTATGTTCTGCTATCCAGGCGTTGATGGTGCGGGCAGCTGCGGCTGAATCGCTGAAGTCAACCTCAGGTAATTCTATTTTATAATGGTCTTTGAGGAGGGCGAGGAACTCTTCTGCTGCTGATCCCCAGACGGCATTGGCAGCCTGAAGCTGATAGCCTGCCTCCTGTTCCTGGGCCTTCAGTTTAATGACCAGGTCTGCAAAGGCTTTGTGCAGTTGGCTTTGGCTCAGCTTTGAATGGAGGACCTGACTTATCTGCTTCTCAGTTTCTCCCCGTGCACCTGCTTGGAGCATGGCAAGCGCCGTGGCAATGTTAAATGGTGAAAGAAACAGGTTTCCCTGCTCCTCTTTCAGCACGGAGTAGAGATCAAGGGTGAAGGCATTGATTGCCTGAATTAATGCTTTTAGATCTGAACTCATAATCAATCCTATTCCTTATTGTTTTCAAGGTTAAGAATTGTGGTGTATGATTCCCATATTCCCCCAATGAACATGGAGAAGGGGATGATGAGGATTAGTTGGGTAAAGAACATCACAGCCATGTGTACGAGAAGCCTGGCTGTTTCCCCGAAGAGGAGAGCTACCTGGGCATCTAACTGGCTGAAAGGGATATAGAAAATCTTGGTGACTGAGAAGCCGGCTAGGTTAATCAGAAATAATCCAAAGCTGAAGAAAAAGAGTAGCAGACTTTGTATGCCCCTTTTCAGGGAGTTATTCAGTGTTCCTCGGAGGGCCTTGTGCTTTTCTTGGGGATATCTACTTGGGTCTAGCTGGGATGCCCGGTTAATCAGGAAGAAGCCGATTTCGAAACGAATCATAAAGCCGATGAAGGCGAGCCCCATGATGTAACAGAAAATCAAGAACCCTGCTAGCGAAACGCCCCACATTGTCAGCACCTCAAGAGGATTCTCTAGAAAGTATATCACGACGACGAAGAGAAAGCCGAGGAGGAGTCCTACGGTTGCTAGCAGTGCATCTAGGTTGATTTCTGGTCTCTGGGGTTTTACTGGTCTTTTGGTCAATCGTCTACCTCCATTCTAGTCAGTTTAGTGGTATTACCCACTTTAATATGATTAAAGGAGAGAGAAAAATATGGTATTATGAATTAAGGAAAGGCTTATAAATTCATCAAAATGCGCTGATTTAGTAAGGCTAGGACTAATCAATCAATCAGAACTTTGAATGACATGGCTGGGAACATTCGAATTGACAGAAGCTGCGCGGACACCTCCCTCTACGCATGTGTTACGCCGAATCGTATCGGAGCGCTGTGACAGAGGATTTCTTCTTTTCAAGCTCAGCGCCGCCCTTGACAACCTGGAATCCAGTAGTTGGAATTACGCAATCCTTGATGCCAGTCTCGTCGCTAACCACATTATGGAAGTTGTCGATCAGTTTCAGTTTCCCGGCAAATCTCTCCCGAACAGCTACAAGGAAGCGCGCATTGAACGGAATGCGGACCTATTGAACGGATTCAGAAAGAAGTTCGCTGAAGACCTGCACTTCATCCGGCAGTCAGAGGATCTTATCAAACGTGGAACACAGGCTTATCAAGAACGTGCCGCACGCTGCGTTAAAATCATTAAGGATATCTGTCTGGCTTTTGGTTTAGATATCTCTGAAATGGATTAAGAGGGGGATTTTATCAGAGTGGTTTTGGGTTTTGGAAACATTTTTATATGTAGACCTCTACCTAGCTAAGTAGAGCCCTACATAGCTAGGAGGCTACATAATGGCGTTCACAGGCAGAATCAAAACCAGCAAAGCCACACTCAGCCCAGTCCAGCTAATGCTACTAGCCCTACTGAACGATGGACCCACCCACGGCTACTCCATCCTCCAACGACTTCGCCAACGAATCGGCGGCTGGCCTCTTAAGAGCGGAACTGTCTACCCTGCACTCCACCGACTCGCAGAACAAGACCTCATAGTCGGCGAGAAGGTATTTCAGGAAGAGCGCCCTGACGCTGTCCAATACCAACTGACAGAGAAGGGAAAACTCGTCCTGAAGGAAGCCTTTGAAAGCCTCGGCTCTGAACTCCACCGCCAAGACAGCATCTGGCGCTTCCTAGGCGCTGCGGTGAATGGCGAGGCGGCAACAGGCCTGTTCCGAGCCAGTATGCGACGGCAGAGCCCCATGGGTTTCGTCGTCATGAAACGCCACTGCGAAGGGAGATGCCATGGCCCAGTTCATCTAGAGTTTCTGAAACGCTACAAGACCTATCTTGAGCGAGAGCTAGAGTGGGTCGATAAGCGCCTAGCTTCATTGAAGGACTCGGAAGAAACATGAAAGGGAGGTGAAAGAGAAAGTGTGTGATACAGGACATAGACCACGAATGCACATGTTCGGTCCCCTGTTCGGTGGAAAGATGGGCTTATTCAAAGACCTCTGCGGTTGCGGCCCAATGACTGCAAGCAAAGAGACCCGCATCAAGCGGCTTGAAGCGATGAAGTCCCACCTCCAAGACAGCATCAAGGAGATCGACAAGCATATCAAGGAAGTCCAGAAAGAGAAAGAAGAGTGAGACTAGCGTCTCATCATCATTATGGGCCCATAATCTTGCGACGTCGCAACTCTCTTTTTTTCCGATTACCTAGACTCCCTTTGAATGTTAAGGGTTAGTTACAGGCTAGTTGTGCCTTGTTATTTGAGTCGATCGAGGATTCCCTGCATCTGTCGGCGATAGGTTTCCAGGGCATTTCGTCCCTTAGTTGTTAAGTGGATAACCGTATGAGGGAGTTTTCCAACGAATTCCTTTGTGACGATAACGTATCCTGCGGTTTCGAGTTTACTGAGATGGGAGGACAGGTTTCCCTTGGTAAGGCCCGTCTGTCTGAGGATGAACAGGAAATCCGCTTTTTCTACTTCCTTGAGAACGGTGAGAATCTTTAGACGAGCAGGTGAATGGATGGTCACATCGACAGAGTTCGCCTTGCCTTGACCAGAGGGCTCTGGTTTAGAGGATGGCACTTGGGTTATCACCCTCTTCTATGTCTACTGGTTCAATGGGGTAGCGTAGGAGGAAGCGGAGGAACAGTACCAGCCCAGATATTGCGGCTAGAGATCCAACCGCAGCAAGTTCGATGCCGAAGGTCAAGAAGAACACCGCATAGATTGACGGAATACCTGTAGGCACCCATGGAGCCAATAGCCCGATTATCGCGGGCAAGACCGCGAAGAGATAATAGCGTTTCAGATGATATTTTCGGGCAACGATCATCGGACCAATCCCAAGGAGAATGCCCAACGACACAGGTGCTACCCAGTTCAGCCAAAAAATCATTCCGGGTAGACCAGCTAGGACCACAGCTACGATTATTGGCCCGAGGAGTATTGTGAGTATCAGGATTAGTCCCGCAATGTTGTCTCGTCTTGTGCCTTCCTGGAGGGGTTTTACCTTCACATATCCTGCTCGCGGATATACAAACCGTTTTTTGGCGGCTTCAATCAAATAGGCGAACAGGCACGATAAGGCAAAAGAAGAGAATATCGGAGGTAAGATTATGATGGCGACGGAGGGGGAGGAGGGAGAAGCATGTAACTCTGACACAGCTAGGAGAACAACAGCGAATAACAGCATGAAGGCCCCCATGAACAAGTCAGCTAGCCCGTCCTCGTAGTAGGTTTGTTGGACCCTTCGTGCGAGATTATCTAATTCTCTTGTCGATTCCATTTTCTTCACTTCTGAGTTATGATTTCAAATCAGTTTGAACTACAAACTAGTTTGGAGACTGGATATTTAAGCCTTATGATAGAGGAAAAGAGAAGAGCCTCAAGCCTCTTTCTTAGGTCGACGTAATCGAGGAAAGAACCGACCTGTCCGCCCCAGATATTGACGGTATTCATCACCAAAGAGCCTCGTCAGCATCGCCTCCTCCTTTCTAGCTATGAACGGAAACGAGAGTACCACCGCCAGACAGAAAATGACTATTAGTAAATTTACGGTGATGAGAGCCATGGATGAGGTGAACAAGATGAATACAGTATACATGGGGTGGCGTACCCGAGAGTAGGGGCCTACTGTGATTAGTTTGTGTTTTTCCTTTAATTCCAGCTGGGCGGCAAAGTATTTACCAAGAGTACGATGAATCCATATTAGGAAGGGTATCGAGATGAACCCGGTTAAAACTCCAATCCACCTGATGATTGATGGTAAAGGTAACTGGAAGTCTAGTATGAAGGGAAGGGGGATGACGTAGAGGGCGATGAGGTAGAGGACGACGGTAGTTATCATTCCTAGAATCCCTATGCTCAAGATGACACCGATCCAACCCCCAACCCTCTCCTTTCCCTCGGGTTGTTCCTCCTCCGCGTTCTGGGAGGCGAGGGGTCTTGTTCTGTAGTAGATTCTCACACAGGCCAATCCTGCCCAGAGGAGGATTAGGAGGATATTGAAGAATAAGTCTTCAGTCAAAGGTTTCACCCAAGAGCAGCTGATATTTAGGCATACCTAATATATCTATTGGATAAAAACTCTTCTTCCACTCAAGACCCTGAAATGAGATGCTATTTGGTTTCTAGTAGAGCCCTCTTTACTTCTTCAATGACAAATCCCACGGTTACAGATTCACCAGCAGGAAATTGTAGGAAGTCCTGTAGTCGAGAAACTGTATCAAGGGCACGTCCATCCCACATCACTGTGCCGAAGCCTTCGTCGCAATTGCAGCTGATACCTCTGATATCCCGTTTTATCTCTAGGGCGTAATCCCAGAGCCGGAGCATGCGAAAATCATCGCGAGTCATACAGAGTTGCAGAAACTGGTCCATCAGACGGGCGTCGAGGTTTTCGTTGTAAAGCTTTAGCTCCTTTTTGAGGAATCTGATGCGCTGTTTCAGATCCTTTTCTTCCTGCTCATCCTCTGTGGTGCTCAGGAATTTCAGGCGGTCCCAAGCGGAAATGCGGCTCGCCACGCTTTC
>JAEOTB010000036.1 GCA_016840065.1 Candidatus Hermodarchaeota archaeon
ACTGTGACGGTATTCAGGCGATAATATTTGCAATGGATGAGTGATAGAAATGACTGAGAAATACAAGGAATACTCTGGTACGCCTTTGTCATCACGTGACATCAAGTCAGGTAAGGTTATCACGTTCAAGTGGCGTCCAAATGCGAAGTATGCGTGGAGCGTTGGTATTGCTTATGGACGTTTCCTCGAGGAGTTGAAGAACGGCAAGATTATCGGTAGGCGTTGCCGCGAGTGCGAGAGAATTCTTGTTCCTCCGCGGATGTTTTGTGAGCAGTGTTTCCGACCTACTGACGAGTGGGTCTTTGTCAAGGACACTGGAGTAATCAACACGTTCTCGCTTTCATACCTCGATGCTGATGCAAGGAGGATTAAGACGCCAATCCCTGTAGCTGTGATTGATCTCGATGGTGCGAGTCCTGGTATTGGCATTCTGCACAAGCTCGGGAATGTCGACCCCAAACGGATTCACATTGGGATGCGGGTCCGCGCAGTGTGGAAGCCTGCCAAGCAGCGTGAAGGGTCGGTTACCGACATCAAATATTGGGAGCCCATCTAGGAGGATATGACATATGTCTTTTGAGAAAATCCGTGATCCAAGACGAATTCGACACTGGAAAGGCGATATGGAAGTAGACTATATCTACACAGCAGGAGTTGCGGGTGAGAAGTTTCTTGCCACAATTAGGGATAAGGGAAAGCTCCTCGCCGTTCGCTGTGGAAAGTGTAAGATTACCTACTTGCCGCCTCGAATCTACTGTGAACGGTGCCAATCTTCGTTAGATGATTGGTTTGAGGTGCCCAAGACAGGGACTATCCAGACCTTCACGACCGTACACATGGACAATAATGGTGAGCCTCTCCCCAAGCCGATAACTCTGGCCTTTATCCGAATCGACAATACTGATGGTGGGCTTGTTCATGAGATTGGCGGCGTAAAGCCTGAAGCCTTGAGAATCGGTATGCGTGTAGAAGCTGTATTTCAGAGTAAATCTAAAAGAACAGGTGCACTCACCGACATCAAACACTTCAAGCCAGTCTAGTCTCTCCTATCCCTACAAAGGATGGCAGTGATAATCAAAGAGCCTAGCTCACTAGCTAGAACTCCGTATCCCTTCTTCTAGCCTCCAGCGCAGCGAGGTCGTCGGTAGGTGAGCTGATACCGCACCAGAAAGGAATCTCCCTCTTCCCGTTCAAAATCGACCATGTCGAGGCTAATGGGTCCTGTAGGGTTTAGCTCGAAAATCAAATCTTCGAAGTAATCATATACTCCGCAGGTGTGGCAGAATGATCCAGAGAAGCGCACGACTAGCTCGTTGTTGTCAAAGCGGATGAACTCTGCTGTGGCCTCAGGGCTTCTGTATCGGTTAAAGCTAGCAATAGCGTGGCGTATGGTCTCTGGAAGATCATGCATGATGTTCGCATCTAATAATTTGCCTTATAGAAGGTTTTGGTTTTACAAAGACCAAGAAACGGTTATTTTGGGTCAGGGAACAGGCTTCTCGAAAAGCCCAAAGCCAGAACTTGGATAATAGAAGTACGGGATTCGTGAGGAAACACCTCGATTTCATGTAAGAAGCGGTCTCTAACAGCATTTAATACCGCAGTTTCTGGTGCTTCTCCTTGCCAGGCGTCAACAATAGTATCACGCCAAGTATCAAGTGTTGCTAAGGCACGGTCAAAGGTCTTGTTTACTTCGGGACCTGTTGCAACGCCGAAATGCGAAAACACTAGATAGTCAGGCTCATATCCTTTCAGCTTCTCCAAAGATGTCCGGTAGATGTCATATTTGAAGGAGGGTGGAAAAGCCGTTGGCAGCACAGTATACCTCTGAGGGCCTAGGAGGCCTGCTGCATCGCCAGTGTAGAGGGTTCTTGACTTCCGCTCAAAATACGCTAGGTGATCTGAGGTGTGTCCCGGTGTGCTCACTGCCTCGATTTCCACTCCCCGTCCCAAATCAATCACTTCACCGCCTTTCAATTCCTCTGTCGACGCAGTTGAGGGCAAGGGTATGATATCCTCAGCAAATGGTCCAAAGAGTTGTCGTGCACCAGCATTCAATCGTTCAGGATTATGTAGTGTGGCTAAGGCGTATTTGTGACCAGCGACGACCGCCTCTGGGAGTCCTTTTACGAGGGGTGTTGTGCCGCCGCAGTGGTCTCCATGTCGGTGTGTGACAAGCACGTATCGAACCTCATCAGGTGGTATCTTTCGCTTCTCTAGTTCAGAAAGAATGCGGGGACCACAACTTGAATGACCTGTCTCCACAACGGCAGTGTCAGAACCTTGTACGAGAAGTATCCCGGTTGTGCGTGGGCTTTTCCAGCCTTGCACATCGATTAGCTCGATGGGCTCGGATAGACGCTGCGGTTCCATAATGTAAGGCAATAAATAATCTCCTCTGTTCCTAGCGTTCTCCTGTGTAGCGGTCGGTAACGTTGGTTGATTACTTTTCTCTTTCGATTATTGTAGCGGTTCCCAGACCTAAGCCGCAGCACATTGTCACGAGACCGAAGCGGAGATTGCGGTCCTCCAGTGCGTTGAGGGCGGTGGTGATTAAGCGTACACCAGAAGCTCCAAGGGGGTGTCCTAAGGCGATGGAGCCTCCATGGGCTGATAGGCGTGGGTCGGTTAGTGGATCGAAGCCTAGCATCTTTCCTGTGGCAATCGGTACACTGCTGAACGCTTCGTTCACCTCTAAGATGTCCATATCCTCTAAGGCAAGGCTGGCTCGTTCAAGGCAGGGGGGAGTAGCGTAGATAGGTCCTTCCAGACAGATAACCGGTTCGACGCCTACAACAGCCTGCGCTTTGACAAGTGCACGAGCTTTCAATCCTAGCTCATCCGCTTTTTCTCGGGACATTAGCATCACTGCTGCCGCACCATCATTGACAGGGCAGCTGTTTCCAGCAGTAACCACTCCACCAAAGAGAGGTGGTAGTGATGCTAGTTTCTCCATTGAGGTGTTACGGCGTGGGCTCTCGTCTTGTTTGACGAGTTTGACGCCCCCATCCTCTTGGGGAGCTTCAATCGGTACTACTTCTTTATCGAATTTGCCTGCATCCCAGGCTGCAACGCCTTTCTGATGACTCCATAGGGCAAACTTGTCCATCTCCTCCCGCGTGATTTCATACTTTTCCGCTATCTTTTCGGCACTCATGGGCATCGGGATGAACTGGTATTTCTGAATCAATTTCGGATTGAAACATAAATATCCTTCACCAAAATCAGCACCTATTGGCAGCAATGACATATGCTCAACGCCCGCTGCGATAACGATGTCTGCGTTGTCTGTGGCAATGGATTGTGCAGCAAAATTCAGAGCCTGCTGGGAGGAACCACAAGCTCGATTCATTGTCATTCCCGGAACTGTGTAGGGAAAGTCTGCGCCTAGCAAGGCTAGCCTCCCGATATTCGCGCCTTGCTGTGCTGTCTGAGTGTTACATCCCATCATAACGTCATCGACTTGCTTTGGGTCGACCTCGTTTCGTTTGACTATTTCCCGTAGGACATGAGAAGCCAACTCGTCGGGGCGGACCTTGGCAAAGGCCTTTCCCCGTTTACCAATTGGTGTACGTATAGCGTCTACGATTACAGCTTCACGAAGCTCTTTCATGATGTATTTTTCTCCTTGAGGTTATTCGCCTGAGTATTTCGGTTTCCGCTTCTGTAGAAATGCAGAGACCCCTTCAATGAAGTCTTTTGTAGAGAAAAGTTTGCCGAATGATTTGGCTTCTAGTTCAAGCCCTTTCTCAAATGAGCCATATAGGCTCTGATTGATGCACTGCTTGGCTAGCTGTAAAGCTATTGGGGACTCTGAAGCAAGCTCTTTGGCGAAGTTCAAGACATCTTCCTCGAAGGATTCATTGGGCACTACCTTGTGAACTAACCCTATTTCCAGTGCTTCCTTCGCGGAGTACCGCTTTGATAGCATTATGGCTTCCTTTGCCCTGGCTATGCCAATGATGCGAGGTAGTCGCTGGGTGCCACCTCCCGCGGGGAGCAGAGATAATCGGACCTCTGTTAGTCCCATCTTCACTCTCTCTGCAGCTATCCGGAAGTCACAGGCTAGGGCGATTTCACATCCTCCACCAAAAGCGTAGCCATTTATTGCAGCTATCACTGGTTGAGGTAGCTTCTCAATCCGATGGAATAGTTTGTGAGCCATTGTGGCTAGTTCCTGCGCTTTCTCTGGTGTTGTTCCAGCACCATATGCTGTTAGGTCTGCACCGGCAGAAAACGCCTTTTCTCCTGCGCCAGTTAAGATCAAGACCCAGATTTCCCTGTCCTTCTCAATCTCAGTGAGTGCCTTACCTATATCTTCGATTAGTTGAAGATTGAATGTATTCAGTTTTTCGGGGCGATTTAATACGAGCCACGCAGTCTTGTGTTCAGGCTCCCTCTTCAGTAAAACAGTCTCGTACATCTTATCTTCCTCAAACCGATTTGAGTCGAATAGGTATTGTTCTTCCGACTCAAAAAGGCTTAAGGTACCATGGTACAGGTGTTTAATTGATTCAACTACTCTAGTTGAGAATTAGGGTTTGTCCCTTAGTGGCAGCTTCTGCTGTGAACCCATATTCGCTTCGAAGTGTCTCTGCGAGGCTGTTACAGGCAACAGTATCGCCATGCATCGTCAGTATCTGGGGATTCCCCCTAGCATTGCGGAGGAAGTCCAGAACTTCCCCACGATCAACATGACATGAGAAGTTGAAGGACTTGACCTTCGCCCTAACATGTAGCCTCTGACTAGAACCGTCTCTGGAGTGTAAGGTTAGGCTTCCTGTATCTAGAAGTTCTGCACCTGGAGTACCTTGCAGTTGTTTACCTACCAGCAACACGCTGCTTCTACGGTCATCAGCAACAGCTCGGAGGTAATGCAACGCGGAGCCTCCTTTGAGCATACCAGCTGGTGCTATGATAATCGCGGGGTCTTCTAGCGCCCGTCTTCGATCTGAAGCATTTCGCACAAAAGTGACGCGCTTAGCTGCCCGTTGGAGTTGAGGGCCACCAGTGAAGGATTGAGTATAGCGTTGCATCACACTGGTGACAGATTTAGCCATACCGTCGATATAGATGGGATAGTCAAGACCATGGCTGCGGTATTTGTGGAGTACACTTAGTACCTCCTGAGAGCGCCCCACTGCGAAGGCGGGAATCAAGACGGTTCCCCTTTCCTCAAGGGTAGCGCGCACGGTTTCTACAAAGGTCTGCTCAACCTCTTTCCTTGGTGGATGCTCAGACAGAGCGTATGTGCTTTCCACTATGACGAAATCAAGTTCGCCTATCTCTTGTAGGCTAGGTGCACCTTGCACTAACTGGGTAGCTCTTGTGTTTAGGTCACCAGTATAGAGAATGCGGGTGGAGCCGCTTCCATTCCCTTCGATTTCCACGAGGATCGAAGCACTACCTGGTATATGTCCGGCATCCAGTAGGGTGACCCCAACCTTATCGCTAACTTGGTGCCTTTGGCCATAGGCTAAGGCTTGTGTGTTCTTTAGTAAGTGTTCTACTTCTTGTCGCTCAAAGGACAGGCTAGCACCACCAATCCGGAGCATATCCTTTAACAGTAATTTCGATAAGGCGCGAGTAAGCGCTGTAGTGTAGACAGGAACTGGCTGTGTGTGGCTTCCCGCGAGGAGTGGAAGGCTCCCACTATGATCTAGGTGAGCGTGGCTTAGAACCGCGGTCAAGTTCCGGGTAGATGTAGGTAATGGGGTACGGTGTTCTCCCTTGAACGCGACGCCATAATCCATGAGGACTCGGGCGCCCTTGTGTTCGATTAGCACTGCTGAGGCGCCTACCTGTTGGCATCCGCCTAGAAATGTAATTTGGGTCATCTAGTAATCCCTCCCTGATTTAAAGTGTGAAAGCGTCGTCTGCTGATATGCAGAATCGACTAGGGTATTTTGATTAGTCTTAATTTGCAATATTTCTATTTCCTATGTTTTCTTGTTTTCCGCACCTGCCTCAAACGAGTCGTCTACCCAGACGCGAGACACTATAATGGGAATCATAGCGCTAGGTGTTCGCCTCTTGCAGGACGGGTGAAATCACGTTGTCTCTAGATTCAATCCCAAATTGTAACTAAAATTAGAAACTGATAGGAGGAAGCTAGGTAATTCCGTTTATTCACTCTAAGCCTCCTCAGATATGCGCGCACTTAAACATTCCTATTTTTTCAGGCTGTGCTAATGCATGGGAAATGACCAAAAAGATCTTGGTAGCGGTCCTGCAGTCCTTGTAGAATCTTGTAGGGTACTTGGGCTGAGCCAAGGGGGGCTTTACCTTCTATTGCTCCGTGGTAATCAGAGCCTCCTGTCAAGACTAAATCGTACTGATCGGCTAACTGTTTCAGCTGCGCGAGTCGCTGTGGAATATTATCATACCACTCCTTAGAACGCCCTGCCACGTACTTGTAAGGATAAAGATGCTCAACACCCTGAAGACCCATTGGACAGAGTTTTATTAGCAATTCCTCGATTGGTGCTTTAATGGTGAAAGGGTGAGCAATGACAGGAAGTCCACTAGCATCTAGAATAGTTCGAATCCCTTCAGCGATGGTTGGTCTTGGACGCTGTGCATAGGCGGGGCGTCCATATCCGAGGTACTTGTCGAACGCTTCTTCGAAGGAGGATACATAGCCCTTGCGGATCATAACTTGTGCTAGGTGTGGGCGACCGATAGCCTCCCCGCAAACTTCCGCTTCCACCTCTTTTTGGTCGATGTCGATTCCCAACTGTCGCAGCTTTGCCAGCATCTTAGGTAGCCGTTCAGTTCGCCCTCTTCGCATACCCTTGAGTAACCGAGTGATGCCGGGGTTTGCGAGGTCAAAGTAGTAGCCCAGTAAGTGAATGCTTTTCCGCTCCCACTGACAGCTAATTTCCACACCGGGCACCACCGTTATACCAATCTTTGAACTCGCTTCCAAGGCCTCCGCTATCCCTGACACAGTATCATGATCTGTGATTCCCACTGCTCGAAGACCTAGATGGTGGGCTGTCTCTAATACTTGCGAAGGAGTATCCGAGCCATCAGAAGCGGTAGTATGAATATGGAGGTCTACAAAAGATGTCAAATTATTCAATCCTTATTACTATTCGAAGGAGAGTGTGGGGAGGTGTTGACGGATAAACTGGAGCGACTCCTGCGCCTCCTTCATGGTTAATTCAAAGATGATAGCGCCCTTGTAATTTTTCTCCTGCAGATGAGTGAGTAACTCAGTGGTTGGTAGTTGCCCCTTTCCTAGAGCCTTATGATCTACACGCTTCACGAGTCCTCCTTCAATCACCTGATAACTCCCGTCATGTAAATGAATCTCGGCGATTCGGTCATAGTATCGCTTCACAAACTCTAGCGTTTCGATAGAACCAGATTGACCAGAAATCAGATGCCCAGTATCAAGACAGATGGAAGTATCAAGTCGTTCAGCAATCTTCCAGGTCACGTCAAAGGGAAACTCGACGTTTTCCAAGGCAAGACGACGTGGAGGGATTTTCGTCCGCTTTAATAATTCACGGATGCTTCTCTCTGCCACACTTACAAAATATCCGGCGATGATGCTCTTGAAGAGTTTTGGCAGTTTGAGGCGGCTAAATTCTGCAGCCAGCGAACCTGTCGCATGCACTACGTAAACCTCTGGTTCAAGGGGTTTCACAAGGTTCACCGCATCTACCAGACAATCTACTGATGCTTGGCGTATGTATTCGTTGGGACAAGACAGCTCTATCGCCCACAGGGGCAGGTGCGCTGTAAAGGTTAACCCCAGCTCCTCTTTGACTGCTAGAATACGTGCCACGGATTCCTCAGTTAGCCCTCCTGGTAATACGTACCTAACATCCATTGACAGCTCCATTAAAGAGAAACCCTGCTGGTGAGTTGCACGAAGAATATCTGCGAAGTTAAACCGGCCGAAATCTAATGCGCATTCGCTCCCCGCTATCTCGATGACATTCGCTAGCTCAAGCGGTGTAATTCCAAAACGCATTATCAAGACGCCCCAAGCTTTCTATTTTAACAGTAAGGAAGCTATGAAATTCAAGGTCATTAACGTAGCTCTTTAACCAAACATACAAACAGAAAATGTAAAAGGAACCTATACCTGCTAACCTTCACATTGAATCAGGAGTAGGAAAAATATGCCTCTTGTAGAACTGGAGAAAGAGAATCAAGTTGCAGTAATCACAATCAATAACCCGCCAGCGAACGCCCTCAACACCGAGATCTTCAAGACTCTCCGTGAGATGTTTACAGAACTTGACCAGGATGACACAAAGGTCATCATCCTTACTGGTGCAGGTGACCGATTCTTCATCGGCGGCGCTGACATCAAACAATTCACAGGTCTTGACGCCAAGACTGCTGAGAAGCTTGCCCGCAAGGGACAGGAATTCACCCTCTTCATTGAACAGCTAAGCAAGGTCATAATCGTCGCGGTTAACGGGTTCTGCCTTGGGGGTGGCATGGAAATCTCCCAGGCCTGCGACTTCATAATAGCATCAGAAAAGGCAAAATTCGGTCAAACCGAAATCAAACTCGGCATCATACCTGGGTGGGGTGGCACCCAACGCCTTCTCCGCTGGATGGACCCACAGCGTGCCCGAGAACTGATACTAACGGGCGAGATTGTTCCCGCCTCGGAGATGGGATCCTTCTGCTACAAGGTGGTTACCCCCGATCAGCTCCTTCCCACGGCAAAAGAGTTGGCTCAACGCATCGCCTCTCATGGGCTAGTAGCTGTTAAACTCGCGAAGATGGCGATGAAACAGGCCTTGTACCTGCCACTAGAGGAGGGGTTAAAGCTGGAGGCTCGCTATTTCGGAGAGACCTTCGCCTCCGAAGATGGCAAAGAGGGCGTAAAGGCCTTTATCGAAAAACGCAAGCCAAAAATTGTTGACCGCTAAGGTTAGAATGAGGAGTAGAAGGCTCCTAACCTGCGTCTAGAGGCTCTAGAGTACATTAAGCCAAGAGATATTAGACTAGACACACTATTCTGGAAATGTATATAAAGTGAGCCCTCGCATTCTTCATTACTCTACATGATAGGCCAGATGGGAGAAGACTAGAATTCTCCATCTATGGTGGTCTCTACATGCGAAACACCACAAAAATCCTAACAATAATATTCTTCCTTTGTACTGTGATGTGCATGGGGACCCAGGCCCCAAGTGGACAGGGGTTAACGCGGGGCTTACCCGCGCCCAACTCGCCCCACACAGGGTCTGGAATCACCTTCGATGTATACGAGTTCGCTAAAAACGTAAGCGCACTCTACACAGATGGTGACAACGAAACCGATTTCACATTCAACAGTGCTAACTACCCCACAGGATACGAAGGATACCGAATGCACACAATGGTATCCGGACTGGGCCGAACCTTCGATGCTTTGCAGGGGTTCAATGGCGACTTCGATGCGGGTTGGGCTGAACTCGGTGGCAACTGGACGGAAACAACTGACCAGGGTGTCGTGACGAGTATCTACAACACTTCCGGTGGCAGCCCTGATCAATGTCTCGCCCTCGAAATGAAGGGAGGCAACGTCCGCTGGGGTAAATACAATGAGATAGACGACTGGTTCTACTACATGCCTAGCCTCGAACCAAGTCTCGCCACTTGTTCATTTAGCATCAAGTACGGCTCTGATTTGACAGGGAAGCTAGAATTCAGTGTCCAACTCTACAGCCCTATTGTATCTCCAAGCACCCTTCTGAATGAGTGGGTCTTAGACATCAGTACTCCATGGGCTCCTACCCATGGCTATGACGTCTGGCACAACGAATCCTTCACAACAGACACTTATGGTATCTCAGGTCCCATCCTTCTCCGAATTAAGGTCTTGAAAGTACACGACAACGGTGCTGTTAAGGGTCATGTGTACTTTGATAACTTCAAATACACACTCCTCACAGATTGCACACCCACCGAAGTGCAATTAGCCCTAAACGGAACAGCCCTGCAAGACGGACTCCTCAACGATGGTTCAGTCGACATCTACGCTGATCCAGCAAACATGACAGAGGCTCCAATGACCAACACTTGGGAAACTGACCAACTCTTCCAATTCACCACAAACGACACTAGCATCCATTACGATTACAACTACACAATGTACGTTAAGAGCTTGGACGCTGATGCAGCGACCTCAACCTTTACGGCTCCTGTGGATGAAGATCCCACATGGGAAATCAACTACACTATTCCTACTACAGGAAGTCCACCTACAACACCGATAGAATATACTGGCTACTGCTATGGAATATTTCTAGATACTGCGTGGACACTAACATCAGTAAGGAATCACACGGGGCACGCAATCTCCACCTATACTTACAATACAACAAGCTACTTTGTCAAGTTAGACGAAGATGTACCCTCTGCCGACGAAACCTTCTCAATATACGCCTCAAGTTCCAATTACATCTTAGAGATGATACCGCAAAAGGCCGCGTCATCTTCAGGACCGTGGACCAACCTCACATCGGGTGACTACTATATCAAGGGTGATTGGATGCGAGTCTTGGTCCTACTAAATGATATTGGGGCAGAGACAAAATATGCAAATGTTTCGGTCTTCTATCCGAACAGAGACCTTTGGATGAGTAATAATACACCAGTATACGACACTTATAGCAATAGCTTTGTTGCTGGCGGTTGGCAAATACCTCAGCTTGTGAATGCGAGCGATGCCGGTAGAACCGCTGGGAGTGATTGGCTAATAACGGCTACCTTTAACACAAACAAACAGTCAGGCATGCGAGAAAAAAGCATGACTGCAGCCATCGAAACATATGGCACAAAGATTGCGCCTAACGATGGACTACGGGTTATCTGGGGAGACACCATCACCGTAAATGCAACTTGGACAAACCAGGACAACAGCGTAAACATCACAGACGCCTCACTTGCACGTATTCGGTTCATCGACCGCTACTCGCAAATCCAGTACGTTGTGATGTCCCCCAACGGTTACGGCTCATACTCAACGGACTTAGCAACCGACCTTATGACTCCTGACCGTACTGCCCAATTCCAAGTGGAAATGTTCGGGTATGGCTATGTCAATGTTAGTTACGACGAAGGAACACACCTCTCCTACACCATCAACCTCGTCAACGACCTTGATTTAATCATGGTCAAACCTACTCAGAAGGTTGGTGAGAACTACGAAGCCGAAACCACGTCTGTTGCAGGATATGTTAGCCAAGTCAGGTTCTATGACACCTATCAAGAAGACTATGTTCAGAACGCATCAATCTGGATAAATACTGAAGTTGTTTACAACTACTACGAGGATACCGGAAGCGGTTTCGGTGGTGTAATCTCTACAGGTAGTTTCATCCCCGATGCAGCTGATCCTACGTTGTACGAAAGGAACGACACCTCCTATACTGGTGTAGCTCGAGTTAAGTACGAGTGCAACATGACAATCACCAATCCCTCCACTTGGGATTATGAACAGCAGAACTTTACCATAATAATCTGGATTGTACAATTCCAGACCAATCTTGATGCGATACGCACAACAGTAACCTATCCTCCAACTGGTACTGGCGATGGATGGACCCAATACGACGCCGCCTCTGATGGCTACGAAGTCAATGTCTACTGGAGGGAGAAGCTCAACATCACAGTATACTATACCAATGAATCGACTGGTCAAGGTATTGGTGATGCAAGTGCAAACCTCACAATTGACACAAGTATGTCCAGTATGTCAAACGTAGGTGGAGGATATTACTACTACTCCTTGAATACATCAACTGTCGGCATCGGTTCAACAGATTTGTATGTGAACGCTACTCGCGCTGAACATGCAACTCAGACCATAAAGATTCGACTCATTGTTGTAGCGCGCGCGACAACACTAACCAAGGACCAACCAGGTTCAACCAAGACATTACCCTACGACGAGGATTTCGCCATAGTCTTCACCTACCAGGATAGCGTTCCTACAGTACCCGATCCTCTTGAAAACGCTACAGGAGAAGTGGGATGCACTGTTACAGGATATATCACGGGCTACTACACCATTCAAGGCCACGGCGATGGAACCTACACAGTGACATTCTTCGGCAACCTCACAGAAACTACCTACTATGTAACCATAGCCTTCACTCGAACCAATCACACTGGTCAGAGTCAATACTTCGAAATCACAATTCGTGAAGTGTACACAACAAGCTACGGCTCTGCCGATCCCGCCTCTGTAGCTTGGGGTGACAATGTTAGCATCACATTAAATTACAACGACACTGACCACAGCTATGCAGGCATTGATGGAGCTACAATCTCCTTCACATGGCAAGATGATATCGCTGGAGTTGACTACTGGATAACTGACAACAACGACGGTACCTACACTATCTTATTGAGCACATTGAAGGTAGCATCAGGCACACAGAACTTCCTGATAACGTTCGAATCATCAAAAACTCACTACGAAAACGCTACGGCAATGGTATCCTTCCAAGTCCGAGATATACTATCAGCCCTCTACATTGTATCCATCGAACCAGGTACGTCTGTACCTTGGGGCGACACTATGACAATCGTCTTGACCTACAATGACACAGAACACAGTTACATACCAATTATTGGCGCTGTGATTAGCTGTGATTGGGACACATTCTATTGGAGCTTTGCGTACAACGCTACAGACCAGACCTACATACTAACAATCAATACAGCGAGTCAAAACGAAGGCAGTTACTCCCTACACATCTATGCCAATTGTGATCACTACACAACTGGAATGACCATCCAGTCCTTTGTAATCCGTGAAATACAGACAGGCTTTACTGTTGATCCAGTATATGTTGGAGCTCACCCGTGGGGTGACAACATCACATTCACCCTAGTGTACTTGGACCTCGACCACGGTGGGAACATCACTCTTGCCGAAATTGAAACGGACTGGGATCCTGGTTACTTCACCTTCTACTGGTATCTTAATGGTTCCTACGCGATGGAACTCGATACAACTTGTAAAGGTTTAGGAATCTACTCGGTCGAATTCGTACTCTACCGAAACCACTATGCTAACGCTACGGTCACAGTCCAGATAGTCATCATCCCCCGACCGCTCTTTGTGGCAGTACTCTCTACTTCACCCGTGACTGTTGATTATGGAGGTGACGTCGTTGTCACCGTTCAAATCACTGACCATCACGGATACCGTATCAACGATTCCACGACAGTATTCCGCTGGGGAGGCCATGCAGATGTAGCTATGTCCTTTATCGGCAATGGTGTTTGGAACGTGACCTTTACCGCGAACGAAACTATAGGCACCTACATTGTTATTGTAGAAACAAGTAAAACTTACCACCAGACAGCTATAGGCTCCGTCACATTGAACATCTTACCAATCGGCACAACATTGACCATCCTAAACGGCACTATTACTATCCTTGTTGGAGACACCTTCCAAATCATGGCGAACTTCACTGATGAACACGGTACTCCACTCACTAGTGATGTAACCATGTTCTTCACCTGGGCTGACAAACCGACAGAATACTTCACTCATCTTGGTGATATTCTAGGCAGCGCCTACAACGGGATGTACAATGCAACGCTAAACAGTACCGGTCTCTCCTATGGCGTAACGTACATTGTCACTGTCATTGGACTCTGCCCCAACCACGTGGATGGGTTCGATGTAATTTCAGTAAACGTAATTGCAATGCCTGTCAGTCTCGAGATAGACTTTCCACACCTTGATGTCCCCTGGGGTGAAAACTTCACTATTGAAGTCTACTTCAACAATACCTACAGTAACTCACCCGTAACTGGTGCGTTAATAATCTGGCACTGGGATGGTGAAATGGGATACTTCATTGAAGGGGTACCCCCATCACCTGGCTCAATACCACCAGCTGCTGGCGACTATTACATCACACTCCAAACAGACCAAATGACTGTGGGTGAAGGATATTCATTGGTTGTTGAAGTCGACCATCCAGGTATGCAATACACCAAGGTTGCCATAGACGTCAGTGTTATCGCGACGCCAACGCTACTCGACGAAGAATACGCCCAATCCTACTACGGACCAACAGGCTACATAGACCTTGAGCCCATATACGAGGCTCCAATCGGTGATGAACTTCACGTCTACTACAACTTCAGCTATGAAAACGGAGACCCAGTTACAACTGGTGCAGCTACCTACTACTGTACCTTCGACACCGGTAACCTCGAATATAACGCGACTGAATTATTCTGGTGCGCCAAAATCGATCTCACAGGAGTACCAGTAGGACTCTACACCCTCAATGTACTCTTCGTTGTTCCCAACCACGAAACGGGTTCGATGGACATAGACTTCCGTGTGATTGAAGTGCCAACACAGGTTCGACTTGATACATCTCTTGAAATCGCTACTACAAATAACACAATAGAAGTATTTACTGGAACACCTTTCGACTTCAAAGTCATCTACTGGGATACCCACCACGACATACCTATCTCCGAAGCTCTAGTCAGATTCGAAAGTACCAATCTCTGGGCTCAAACGGATATGACAGACAGCGGCAACGGATATTACACTGCTAGCGGTCTAAGCGTCGCTATTGATGGATCCTATCGTATAGACATCTCGGCTCAGGGTGAAACAAAACACGCTCAAGGACAAATGACCATAACACTGGTAGTCAAGACTCACCCACTTGTGGCCCTTGGCTTCCAGAGCGGACTCCTAATCGCGCTGATTGGGTTGATGATAATCATCGGATGGCTCATCTACACCCGACTCTTCGCTATTCCATGGTTCGTCCGCAAATGCCGGAGCATGGCTCGCACCATTGGTCGAGGCAAGCACCCCCACCTCTCTGACCGCGACCGCCAGCGCCTACCCCAGCGACCGGTCCAGATGATAGACATCGTGGACGACAGCTACGACACAATCGGAGTCAAAGTCACAGCAGCGATGATTCCTGCCGCCCTCGCCCTTGAGGAGCGGGAGGCAGAAGATGATGTCATCTGGCGAGAGCTAGAAGCACTGGAGGGTCTTGGCCCTGAGCAGAAACGAGAACTCTTCGAGGAGATGCGCCGCATCCCTGCAAAGGACCGAGTCTGGTTCCTAGAAGACCTCAAACGCCAGCTAGCCGACGGCACACGCTTCGCCCACACAACAGCAGACGCAGCTCGCGAGGCACCACCAGAGACTGTTGCACCATCAGGGGTTGATCCCGCCATCGCAGCGCGGGTGGAGGCCCTCAAGACACTCGGCCCAGAAGAGAAGCAGGCAATCCTAGCACAGCTAAGCACTCTCTCCAAGGCTGAACAAGAAGCAGTCATCATGACCCTCGAAGAGGGCGAAAGCTAGCCAACATCTCAGTCGAACACAAAAACAGGCGCGTAACAACACCGGCAAACACCGGTTAGGAACGCGTCTGTCTCTCCTCTTTTTTCCTATTTTTTATATAGCATGCGTTAATGCTATTAGGTGGATTCAGTAGCATACTTTCCTCTCAGGAGAAAAACTATTCACGGTGAATTTGGAAATGCCAGGAGCGAACGAATCAGAAAGCAGATTATTGCTCAAACTCATTAAGGAGCGCCACGCCATCCGTGATTATGATACAAAAAGAATGGTAAGTGACGAGCTCCTCTATCAAATAATTGAAGCAGGTGGTTATGCCCCTAGCGCGGAAAACCAGCAACCTTGGCGGTTAATCATTGTTCGTGATCGCGCCAAACAAAGGCGAATCGGTGAAATCGCCGTTGACCGTACCATCGAACTCTTCGGTCGTATCACTCCTCGACAGGAATTGGAACGCCGGCTTGATTACGTTCAGGCGATACCAAGCCGTGAACGAACCATCGACTGGCTGATTACAGGAAGGCGCTTCGAATACATCAAAGGTGAACCTGAGACTGACGGCGCCCCAATACTACTGGTATTAGCTGTCGAGTCAACACATGTCGGTAATTCTCAACCCACACTCCGAGGAACTGGCGGTGTATATGGTTGGAGCAGCTATCGACACGCGGTCATCGCTGGCAGCATGCTAATGGAAAACATGATGTTAGCCGCTACCGCCTTGGGGCTTGGGAGTTGTGTTTCCAGTGTCCAACTTGACCATTTTGACGATGTCCGCGAAATATCTGAGTTGCTGGGGATTCCACATCCTCACTGGGTCCCGATTCTATGTCTTGCCATCGGCTATGCGAAATACCCACGGACTCGTGGACCACCACGACAAACACCTGAGGAAATCACATTCGTGGACAAATGGGGAGCGAACTGGCAACCAAAACGTGATTGATGCGGGAGGATTAGAAGATGAACTCATTAACTACACTACAGAAATTCTTCACGAGTTGGATGGATCAACTTTGGTGGAGTATGCGTGATCGCGTCGGAGCATTATCGATGATTGAATGTTGGGTCGAATCATGGCGGGCAGCGAGTATTGAAATCAGCAAATTAGCTCAGGTTGACGGTTTAACACCCCAAGAAACAGCAGAGAAGATCCTTGAGATGTTAGGTAAAACCGTTCAGGTTCAGGGAAACACTATCCATATCACGAAATGCCCAATCTGGGACCGAATAAAAGAAAGAGGTCTAGAATACGCCTATCGCTGCGAAGAGTTCGCTTGTACACCATTACTACAAGCAACTGGAGCTTCTGAAGTATCGGTGGAAACCAGTTTACGCTTAATGCACTTAGAACGCGCAAGACTTGAGTACAAAATTGCAAAGACCGGAAAGGCGGCAACAAGCGATTCTAAGGCAGAGCGTGAGAAACTCGAAAAAGAGTTGAAGCGGCTGCCCAAACAACCTCACTGCCTATTTAAAATAAAGTAACACGGTATCAATTATAATCTGGTGCTAGGGATGTGCTCAAAGACGTCACATCAGGAGTTGACGGGTCTTTTCGCTCCCAAATCCATTGTACTAGTAGGTGCAAGCTCGAATCCCCAATCCTTGGGTTTTACTGTCGCCCGTGCTCTCCTCCAACAATTCGAAGGGCCAGTCTACTATCTAAGCCCAACAGAAGCCAAGGTTTTAGGTTCTCCCACCTTTGCTAGAATTGAAGAAATCCCCCAAGGGCAACATCTCTGGATTTTCGCAGCAGTGACGAAGGATTTCCCAGTCCTTCTTCAGCAGATAGGTGAAAGAACCCCCGCGGCTCTAATGTTATTAATGGAAATTCCTAGTCATATCGAATCAGAAGCATTGAAGGTTCTTACGGGGATTAAATGCCCAATTATTGGTCCTCGGAGCGCTGGCTACCTTGATACAGCCACAATGCTCGACACAATAACACTTCCCAAAGATATGATTCAGCGGCCACCTTCAGGTGCCACAGGCGCCCTTACTGATAATCGGGATGTCGCATTCGGGTTACTAGAACTCCTGAGCAAATATCGGTGCGGTGTTTCTCAAGTAATAGATCTTGGCGATGCTATTGGCGTCGATGAATCTGATGTGCTTTCCTACTTCGCTGGCAATCCAAGCACTCGGGTTATTCTGCTAGCAAGTGGGCAGATAGCAAGGCTGAGGAAATTCAAAACAGCTATTCGAAGCGCCAAACGTGCCAAGAAACCGATAATCGTTCCACAGTTCTCTGAGGAAATAGTCGGTATGCTCGGACTCCACCGACGAACTGACAATGGAGTATCTGATATCACAAAAGAGCTAGTTGATGAACTTGGGCTGATACAAACCAGTTCCTGGGGGAGAGCCGTGGATTTAGCCAAGCTCTGTCAGTGGCAGCCTCTCCCAAAGGGTCCAGGCATAGCAGTCATCTCGAATTTCGGACCTTACTGTGTCAATGCTGCCAGTAGCCTTCAAGATTCCAAAATGAACGTGGCACATCTTGCTGCAGAAACCCTCCGTCAATTACAAGACAAACTCCCTCCGTATTGCAGGGCGAATAATCCCACCTGTCTTTACACCAATGCTGACGAAATCCGTCTCGACACTGCTCTACAAATCGTGTTTCCTGACCCATCCGTTCATACAGTAATGCTCTGCTTACTCCCCACTTCGCCGTTTATCGATTCAGATTATCTAGGTATAATGCTTCGCCAGCGCCTTGCTAGAATAAAAACTCCCAAAACGATGATTGGAGTCATCCCTGCAACCGAGCCTGACAATCTATTAGTCCAGTCTCTTGAGCAACTCCAAATCCCTGTCTATTCTAATCCTCATCGAGCGGTTAGCACGTTGGAAACAGCCTATAACTATGTCAGCTCTACACTAAAAACAAGGAGAAAATGAAAATGTACAAAGCATACGTTTTGATTAAGGTCGTCCCACACGCAGAAGATAAAATCCTGAGAGAACTCAGCAAAGTTCCCGCAATCACCGAGGCACACAAGCTCTTCGGAGTTTATGACCTCATTGTTGAAATCGAAAGAAAGGGAATGCGAGAAATCATGGAAAGCGTTTCTCGGATTCGCAGCCT
>JAEOTB010000037.1 GCA_016840065.1 Candidatus Hermodarchaeota archaeon
CCCAACCAATAGGATTTGAGTATAACAGAATTCTTTTTAGTCGAAGACAAAGGTTGCTATCCATTGTAAGATTACATTATGTGAGTGTGATCATGTGACAAAGGTGAAGTTTCCCTATGGCTCAGACGAAATTCAACTAGGAATTCCAGAGCGAAACCTGTTAGGTATTTTAGACGCAAAACCTGTCTCGGGAATACCAAATCCCGCCCAAGCAGTTAGAGAAGCCGTTTTGAATCCCATTGGAACACAACCTCTAGTAGAGATTGCAGAACAAGGTCAAACTGTGGCGATTGTCGTCGACGACCACACAAGGGGGCTGCCATGCTCAATTCTGGTAAATCCTTTACTTGAGCAACTTCAGAAGGCAGGTATCAAGGAAGAGGATATTTCTATCGTATTTGGTACTGGAACACATCGTGCCACAACGCCTGAGGAACAAGAGAAACTACTTTGCGACGTTAGTTGCAGAACATTGAAGGTTGAAGTACACGATTGCGACAGCGGCGACTTGGTACAAGTTGGGAACACTACCTTCGGAACAGAGGTGGAAATTAGCAGAGCATTTCACGATGCTGACCTTCATCTACTAACTGGTGATGTTGGTTTCCACTATTATGCGGGCTTTGGCGGTGGACGGAAGAGTGTTCTACCTGCAGTGAGTGGTCGTCAGACTATTAACAAGAACCATGGGATGCTAACACATCCTAAGGCTACAACAGGAAACCTTGAAGGTAATCCCATTCATTTGGACATGATGGAGGCTGCCCGGCTAGCACGGGTTGATTTCATAGTGAACTTTGTCCGCAACTCGCAGAAAGAAGTAGTTGCTGCTTATGCTGGTGACCTTGAGCAAGCGTTCATGCGGGGAGTAGAACAGGTAGATAAAATGGGACGCGTTCCTGTCAAAGAAAAAGCAGACATCGTCATCACTAGCTCAGGTTATCCAAAAGACATTGACCTTTACCAAGCGACGAAAGCACAGGTACATGCCTTGGGGGCTGTTCGCGATGGTGGTATCATCATTAGCCTATTAGAATGCCGTGAGGGTATTGGGCATAAGGTCTTTGAAGAATGGGCGCATAAATATCGCTCGCTGGAGGAGCTGACCCAACAGGTTCAGAACAACTTCATTATGGGCGGCCACAAGATATTCTATGTGGCTCAAGCAGCATCGCGAGTGAAGCTCTTTCTAGTTTCAGCGCTTGATCCGAAAGAGACCCAAGAATACTACTACATGACACCATTCAAGACCGCGAATGATGCACTACAGGCTGCCTTTAATGAGATGGGGCGAGATGCGACCGTCTGGGCGATGCCTCACGGAACCCAAGTTCTTCCCACCGCTACCTGACACCAAACATAACCAGGTTAGAAAACTTCTGTGCTAAACTAGAAAAGGAAGCCGAACGGTGGGATAAGCAGTACTGGCAGAATAAACGAGAGAACACCAATGATTTTCCTACTCGTACTAAGGGGAGATACATCGTCGATGGGCCCTGGGTGTCGACCATAGGAAAAGAACCAAGCTAGCAATGCCATGAATACCTGCCCAACCAAGAAAAGAATCGCGATAGCAATGTAGGATACTATTTTGTGATACTTATGACCGAACAAGGCACGGGCGACATGACCTCCATCAAATTGCCCGATGGGGCAGTAGTTAAATCCAGTTATTAAGAATCCAAGCCAACCTGCGATGAAGATAGGGTGTGCTAGAATTTTACCATTTATGCCTATGAATGAGGCGATGAATGTGATAAGCAGTGGATCGGGGATAGCCGATAATCCAAGACCCAGTGTTCCCAAATACGCCTCCAGCCCCGGGGATACAGGAGGGCTAAGCATCAGACCAACGACAACAGCAACAAAAGAAATCAGAAGCCCCACAACAGGACCACCAATACCGAGGTCGAAGAGGCTGTCCCTTGTGGGAGGAGGAGTTCGTTGGATGATGATGGCACCAAAGGTTCCGTAGAATAATCCTGGGATGAAATATGGAAGAGATGTTTCCATACCGTGTCTGCGGCTAGAGAAGATATGCCCTAATTCATGAATTCCAATGATTGATAGGATAGCTGTAGTATAAAGAACCATTACAAGTATTATTGGGAAAAGGTTGGTAGGAAAACCCAATGTGTACAGTTGAGCAGGGCTACTGGCGAAAGACCAACCGGCTAAAAGAACAGTTACAACTGTGGCTAAGAAGAGCGCTAGGTTCACACGGTAGCTCCCCTTTTTTCGTGGTGGAGGTGCTGGCACCAGAATAATGACTGTCTCGTACTCGCCAGTTCCCTCAAAGAGTTCCATTCGACGAAAGACAGCAAGCATTTTGTATGGTTTAAGCCGTTCAGATAATCGGGCTGAGCGTTGTTTGATGTCAGCGTCTTTCTCTATGATGAATCGTGGTATATTATCGCGTGGATCGACGTAGACATGACTGACTGTGAACTCTTCTTTGACAATATCTCGGAGCTCTAGAAGTATTGTATCCAGACTTGAGGACATTGTTTTGGGTTCTTCTGATGTTTCTGGGGCCTGATTCGAACCTGACTGACCGTTCTCTTCGAACACAGTGATTCACCGACAGCGCTTAGATGCTCAGCTGTGAATATTCCTCATAAAGTTTTCCAAATCGACACCTATGTTTTGAGGAGTATGAAGGTAGATTTTTAGGTGATTCAGACGAATTCTGAATATACTGGTTCATATGACTCAGTTGCGCGGCTTCAATGTAAGAAAGGCGGATGACTCGGATATCCCTCAGGTAATGCAAATTAATCTAGAAACATTACCAGAGAACTATCCTGAATTCTTCTTTAGAGACCTCCTCAACAAATTCCCTGAAGCCTTTATCGTTGCTGAATTAGAGGGTAAACTCGTCGGATATATAATGTGCCGGATGGAGGGAGGCATCTCTAATTTCGGCATTAGCTGGGTTAGGAAAGGTCACATAGTTAGTGTGACGGTTTTACCTCTATATCGGCGGCGAGGTGTGGGTTCCCAGTTGATAACCCATGCAGTCATGGCAATGACAGATTGCTATGATGCAAAGGAGGTCATACTAGAGGTGCGGGTTTCTAATGTTGCAGCCATTGCGATTTATAACAAGCTCAAGTTCAGTTGTATTCGCACTATCCGCTCATATTATCGCGATGGTGAAGACGCCCTTCTGATGGCAATTCAAACAGCGAAAACCGAATAAATCCAATCATATATTATGAGCTTAAGACGCTGTCCATAGGGCAATTCAAGAAATAAACTGTTCTAGCATAATAGCTATGAGACAAATGATATAATGGCGGGATTGAAAATGACACCAAGTAAAAGTCCTACTCAAACCCGTATTGAAGTCGCTGATGAGGAACTCCACAAAGTTTTTCACATTTCTAAGAAAGAAGTTGCTTTCGCAGGAGTGCTACTAGCCTTCTATATTGTTACACTTCTCTTTCTCAGCGACAATGTTCTTTTGCTAATTGTTGCCGGAATGAGCTTCTCATTATGGTTAACATTTCGGGCTTCACACTGGGCTATTGACGGACTAGAGACACTAGGTATTTACGCAGGAATCAGTGCATACACGATTGGTGTCCTTTCAAGTCTAGCCTCTAATACACCTGAGGCAGTCATAAGCGCTCTAACAGCGTTACGCGGTATCGTCACTGTTCAACCTGATCTAGTTACTATTGCAGTGCTAAGTGTTGTTATGGCCGCAGGGTTCAATATCATTCTCCTCGGATGTGTTGTAGTAATCGCTGCCCGGAAGGAAGGGCTTCTGAAAGTACCAATAGAAGTCATAAAGGATGATGCAGATCTCATCAGATGGACTATCGTAGCAATGGCGTTACTCTTTGCGTTAGGCTTGCTCCACTACATCAACGCCATTATCATAGCAATCGAAACTGCAACACCGGTAGTTAGCATCCCTCTTCCTGCAATAGCAGGTTTTATGATGGTTCTCTCATATGTCATCTATGCGGCATATTCTGTCTCAAAAAAGTCTCCAAGTACACAGGATATCATTCAGCCACATCGCAGTAAACGGACTTCAGTGCTATTAGCTGTGATCGGCTTTGTTGGGATTTTCATCGCAGGTTTCATTTTAACGGACGCGATTGAGCGAATATTTCACTTTGTGCCCTTCAGCGCATACGGTGTAGGTCACGAACAAGAACTAGCAATAATGGCGATGATTATAGGAGCGGCTGGCGCGATTCCTGAACACGGTATTGCCCTTATTGCTGCTGCAAAGGATAAAGCAGGTATCGCCATTGGGAACACCCTTGGAGGCACAACTCAAGTGCTTCTCCTTATCATTGGCGGGGTTTCTCTTGCCCTATATCCGTTCGGTGGCCTACCTCTCTCCGCAGCGGTTCTTCTACAATTCGCAACAGCAGCAGGGAGTCTATGGTTCCTAAAACGAGCAATGACAGATGATCAGCGAGTAGATATCTTCGAAGGCGTGATGATTTTACTAATGCAAGCCTTCGTTTTCGTCTTAATCCTAACTCCCATTTGAATTTATGAAAATACGTTGCAAGCTAATTCGGCAAAACCTTAAAATGAGTTCATGGGAAATCCAGTCTAGTAATTAACCGTTTCTTAGGGGAAAGCTTGTGTCTTTAGAGACTATTCAGGGTAGCTTGGTTCAGATGGCTTCAACCATCCTAAACCGCCTGGGTTTACCAGCTCCAGCTAATCTATCCCCTGGTTTGGATTTGACTAAGTACAATCCCTGCAAGCAAGTAGTTATTGTTCACCTAGATAACTTTGGGTTGCTTGAAGTTGCGATGCACAAACCTCAATTCCTGTTGAAGGAAAGCAAAACAATGCTTGCTCTAGAAACAACAAACGGTTATGCTGCAAACGTAACAAAAGAACTAGTTCATGGGAATTTAACTGAGCCATTTAATCTGCTTTCGTTTGTAGTACAGCAGGGAAAGAATGCAGTGGTTGTAGATCGGGAGGAACAGCGAAGCACCGCAGGAACCGCTACATTCACACCTGCCGACACCGATATGCGGGTCTACATTGAAACTGCCAAGCTGTTGAATAGGTCGGATTTGCTCCTCATTCACTTTCTTGACTACGATAAACTCCTTCAACAGCATTCAACTCGTCCACCTCTGGAATTAGCTCAGAAACTCCTGCACAGAACTGACCGATGGCTCCTAGGATTCTACAAACAAGCAGTTCCAAACACACTCTTTCTTGTCCTCGGAAACAAAGGACAAAGAGATTATGGGATAAAATACGAGGACAAGTATGAGCAGTGGGCGAAGGCTAACCTGCCTATCTGCTTAGTTATTTACAAGGGATCAGTAGGTTGATGTACAATGACAGCTAAAACTGATAAACAAGATACAGAAGAGCCCCTGGCACATATTACCGATCCAATCGCGACGATTCTTTTCGTGATATTCGTTGGAAGCTTGGGATATCTACTCACTGCCAGCATGGTAGGGCTATATCCGTGGATGCCAGTAATGAATGCTGTTTGGTTCATCCCGACATGGGATGCGGCCATCACTGTCCTCTCCCTACTAACGATTATGTTCTTGTCATTAATCGGCGGTCTTGTTAAAATGCGCTATTCGATAATTCTAGTAGGTATTGTTTTACTTGTCGCGGTCTTTATTATCACCTTCTTCACAATGTTTTTCTTCACCTTCCTATCAGCCCCAATGCTCTAGCTAACCACAAGACGATAAAACTAAAAACAACCACCGCTACCGAAGAATGAACGGGAGCAAATATCATTGACATTAGCAGAACTCTTGGATAAGGATTCGCTGCGTTTTCTGCTCTTCGGCGGGAAAGGCGGCGTTGGTAAAACAAGTAACGCAGCTGCAGCAGCCCTTTGGGCAGCCGAACACGGCAGAGAGGTACTTGTGTTAAGCACTGACCCAGCCCACAGCCTAGGTGATAGCTTTGCCCAAGACCTTAGCGGTGGCGAGGCAGTCCAAATCAAAGGCGTGAAGAACCTTTTCGGGCTTGAGATTGATCCGCGGAAAGCCTATGCAGAATACCAGCAAATGGCCCAGCAACCAGAGATGGAAGGAATGGGTGAGATGGGCGGAATGATGGGTCTAGGCGACTTGACAGATATGACCGCCCCAGGTGCAGACGAAGCGCTAGCATTCTCCAAAGTTCTTGAATATATTCAAGAATGCGAGTACGATCTCGTGGTCTTTGACACTGCGCCTACCGGTCACACACTCCGTCTGCTTGGTCTTCCTGAAATGCTGGACAGCTTCTTTGGGAAGCTCATCAAGTTTCGCTTGCGCATGGGTAACATCTTTGGCAGAATAAAATCCGCTTTTGGTCGTGGTGACTCCGAACAAGATAATTCTCTTGAGCAAATGGAGAAGTTGAAGGAAAACATTTCTGCGGCACGAATTGAGTTAAGCGACCCTGACCGAACTCGCTTCGTCATTGTCATGATTCCAGAGGCGATGGCTGTTGCCGAAACAGAACGGCTACTTCAAGCACTTTACGAGTTTCAAATACCGAGTAGCCATATAATCACAAACATGGTTTTCCCTGAAGTACCTGATTGTACCTTCTGTAAATCCCGTAAAGAAATGCAGGAAAAATACCTAGACCAGATTAGGGAAATCTACGATGATTTCACAATCACAGAGGTTCCCCTATTTACCCATGAGGTCCGTGGGCTCCCAACACTTCGACGCCTTGGTGAACTCTTAGCCACTGGTACACTACCTGAACTTGGTGAATAACCATGAAACGAAAAGAGAAACAAATCCTGATGTTCTTCCTAATGTTCCTAATTATAGGGAGCCTCTTCGTCACCGTAGCCCTAATCGCCTTCACCATGCCCCCAGCCCTTATCCCCTAGACCAAGAACACAACAAAACTTATTAGGCAACACAAAGAGCACCTAACCATCAAAGAAGCTAGACAGAGGAACCTAAATTGACGTTTAGATGCACAAAATGCGGCAAAGAACTAACATGCCCCTACTGCTCAACGCCTATTGCCAGTATGCAGCCCACAAACCGTTGTGTAGTCTGTGGAAAACCATTTGCCACAATCCTACCCAGCTCCAAATGCCCAAGCTGTGGAGCCAGAATCATGATGAAAGTTAGGCCCCAGATCGTTAAGAAACTTCGACCAACCTAAGCGAAAAACCATGCAACCCTTTTGATTCTGGGCGTAAGCTTTTAAAGGTTTAAGTCTAAATCCCTAATTACCTAACCAATTGAGGTCAAACATGTCTTTCGACGAGATTTGTTCTATTTGTAGTCTACCCAAAGACATCTGCCGCTGCCAAGAGCTAGCAAAAAGCGAGCAGCGGATTAAGGTGCATACAGAGCGTAGAAAGTGGGGTAGGGAGGTAACTTTGGTGTCTGGTATTGATTCCCGAGAGATTTCCCTGTCCGAATTAGTGACTAAGTTGAAGAATAAACTTGCTTGTGGCGGGAGCGCTAAGGATGGCGTGATTCTCCTGATGGGTGATCACCGTCATAGACTTAGGGAAGTTCTTGCGGAGCTTGGTTTCCCAAGTGATAATATCGACATAAGTTAATCCTTCAACTCTGCATATCTAGGCTTCTAATCCAGTACTATGCACCTGCTAGGGTGAACCTGAATCAACCTACTCTATGCAAGTCAGAGGAAACCTTTTTGTGTTAGAATTATCCTCAACGTGAATCCGTGCCGGGATGGTGTAAACTGGAAAACACCAGGCGCACTGGCAGCATTGAAGCCTGTGGAGCTTTAGGTTTGAGTTCAAATCTCAGTCCCGGCACCACTTTTGCCGCAGTGGCTACTGAACTCTTATGCTTTGATGGTGTCTGAAATGGCTGGGATTAGGCGAGACAGGGAATTTGCGATCGGAGGATTCCGGGATTTCTATCCTGAACTCTATGGTAAAATCGAAATGATTCTTGACGTTTTCCGCCGAATTCCTAAGTTGTTCGGGTATGTGGAGTACGAATGTCCCACGGTTGAACCCTTGAAATTATATCAGCTGAAATCGGGCGAAGGTTTGATTGCAGAGTCCTTTAGAGTTACCGACCGAAAGGAGCGGGAACTCGTACTTCGCCCTGAAACAACTCCATCTCTTGCTAGGATGTTAGCTGCACAGCAACAGTTTTACCCACGACCCATTAGGTGGTTCTCCATTTCACGTGTTTTCCGTGATGAGACACAGCAGCGTGGCCGTGTAAAGGAGTTCTGGCAGCTTAATGTTGATTTATTAGGGATTGAAGATGTGGCTGCTGATGCTGAAGTAATCAATGTCCTTGCTGATATCATCAAGGCTATCGGTTTTTCTTCGACGGATTTTGTGATTCGTATCAATGACCGCCGCCTCGTGGAGAGTTATATCAAATCCCTTGGGCTCACAAACTTTACTGGTATTATCCGCACGTTGGATCGCCGGGATAGGATTCTGCAAGAATTGATTGAGGATAGTCTTAGTAAAGAAAAGATGAAGGCTAGGCAAGTAACAGAGGTCGCTCTTTTACTGCGTCGCTACGCAAAGGGTGACAAAGAAGCGCTAACAAAATTACCGCGCAAGAAGAAGATAAGAGAATTAGCGAAGAATCTACCTAGTATCATTCAGAAGGCGATGATTGAGGCGTTAGAGGACATAGGTTTATCCAGAGAATTGGCTTTGAAGCTCTTCGAGTTCTCTACCATTTGTGGTAATCCAAGAGACGTCCTTCGATTCATGAATGAGTTAAACCTCAACCCAGAAACGCTGCAAAGCCTTGAGCCACTCCGTCAATTGGCTTCACACCTAGAAGAACTAAATATTGATGATTGCTGTGAATTTGATGCCAGCATCGCTCGTGGACTAGACTACTACACAGGAATAGTTTTTGAGGCCTGGGATAGAAGTGCAAACATACCGCGCGCCATCGCTGGTGGTGGCCGGTACGACGACCTAGTTGATGTTTTTGGAGGTCAACGTCTTCCAGGAACTGGTTTTGGTTTTGGTGAAACAGTCATCTTAGCCCTTGCGGAGGAGAAAGGAATTCTTCCTCCAGCAAAGCCTCCAGCCTCGATATACCTTGCACCTGTCTCTACAAAGCAACTGCCTAAATGCCGCGAGCTAGCAAGCCAGTTACGCCAAAAAGGAATACCTACTCTGTTAAACGGATACTCTTGGTCCTTATCCAAACACCTAGATGCTGCTGGCAAACGAAATATCCCCCTAGTCGCAATAGTTGGACCCCGTGAACTAGCTAACGAGGCTGTCAACGTTCGCGATATGATCTCAGGCGAAGAACGACAGGTAAAAATCGATGAATTATCCAGATTTGTGAAAGGTTACCTGGTTCGCTGATTTTGTGAATGAAGTTTGGTAGGGAGAGAAGAACACTTTAATAAGCGTAGGATATCTTATCCTACACTTGATTGGCAGGAAGCAGGTTCTTTGCGCAACAAATCATTATTGATTGCAATCACATTCACCACTTACATTCTACTTGCTCAATGTCCAAACATACTCTTTACAACATCAACAATATCTTCAGAAAGGACTGCTGGAAATATCGCGTTAATTATCGACTACGGGAATTCGACACAACAAGTCTTCACTGGACTTTCGGGTTTGACTGCATTCGATGTACTCAACAATTCAGCAAGCATAGTCTACCTTGAACATGGCTTCGGTAGATTCGTGACTGCAATCAACGGAGTCGTCAACAATGCTAATGCTAATGGGCGTTATTGGCAATTCTGGGTAAATGATGAATTATCTCCAATAGCAACTGATTTCTACGAGCTTGCTGATGGTGACCGAATACTTTGGAAGTATTGTTCTCCAGAAAACGCTTTCACAGGTTCTCCATTTAACAACTCCAGCTTATGGATTGGATTATTACTAATCACATGTTTCGTCGGTCTGGTGATTGGTATAGCGTTTTTTGTCAATCGGAAATTAAGGTGAAAATAATGCGGTCAAAACCATTCATCATACTAAGCTGTGGTTTCTTACTCCTACTTCTAGGTGGTAATATAATGTCAGCCTCTGCCCAGAGTACGGCACAATATTCGGTCAATGTGACTCCTTCGCCTTTCGTTACACCTGTTCTGAAATGGACCATAACTAATGTCACTGAAAGAGCTGTGGGATGGGGATGGGGTGGCGATCTCTTCTGGCAAGCCCAGCCCGGGCAGCTAGTCGTATTTGAGATCTATGAGTTTCGTGACGATGAATTACATGGATTATTCACTATTGGCAATCTGACACTTCCCACTAACGATTCCCGAATCGCGGGAGAATTGATGTTCAGTATTTGGCCTTGGTTTACAGGTCTTGTATCTCACCTTGACTGGGCAGCCGTGGACCAAGCCGCCACCGATTCAGCAACAGGCTGGATGGAAGGCAATATCGAGATTCATACTTCAGCCACAGAAAAGACTTACACTTACCACCAAGGTAGTTTTGGAAATCAGAACACGACACTTGTCTACGATAAGAATACAGGAGTCTTACAAGCCGCCTATACAGAGTTTTTCCTTGCGGAGGATTACCATCTAGGGCTACAACTCGCACAAACTTCATTGTACTTGACACCTCTTGCACTAATCATTTTGGCAGGATTCGGAATCATCGGATTCGTCGTTATGGTTGTTGTTCGCTGGCGAAGATAAGGGACTGAGAGTTTTGACTAATATCGAAGAAGGAAAGCCCCCAACACAACGGAATGATTCAACAACCATTGCACTGACAGCTGTGTTTGCAGCAGTAGCAGTAGGCGGAAATTATGCACTAGCTGGGGTGCCTAACGTAGAAATTTCCTCAGTGATGGTGTTTCTAAGCGGCTTTCTTTTCGGCTCGATAATCGGTGCCCTCACAGGTTTAATATCAATGACCATCTTTGAGGTATGGAATCCTTGGGGCCCATTTATTCCATCTATTGGGGTGGCAGTAATTGGTTGTACAATTCTCATCGGAATTATTGGTGGTATTACAGGAAAAAATCTGTATTACGAGGAATTATATGGCTCTAAGTGGGTTTTAGGACCAGGTATAATAGGTGTAACCTTAACCCTATTGTATGACCTTGTCACAAACTTCGCTTCAAGTGCCACCTGGGGAATGTCTTTCAGCACAGTATTGGTATTCGGGCTCCCATTCATGTTAATTCATGTAATAAGCAATGGAATACTATTTGGTATGCTGACCCCACCAATTGTCAAGATTGTCGGAAATCTCAATTTAAGAATTAATAACCTCGACAAACAGGCAAAAACTAAGAGTAGGTCATAAGATTGGAGTATTGAAGTGACTTGGAGGAAATTCCACTGAAACTGTTATCAGCCCTTGATGTGGATAGTAGACCAGGACCACCAACACAATTCAAGTCTTGGCATTTGCTAGCAGCCATCCTTTTGTACTGGAAAGCTGAACCGCCAATTGGGCGATATCAACTAGGTAATGAGCTGGGATTAGGTGGAGGGAGTGTTCGGTCACTTGTCAAGTTCCTTCGCAAGCGCGATTTCATTCAGCCAGTACGGCGACGTGGGCACCAATTATCTAGTGAGGGGCAGAAATACATCAATGAGCTATCCCAAGTGCTAATCAAGATAGTGAAAGCACCTCAAAGTGAGTTCACGGTGGATCAGTATAATTTCGGTTGCCACCTTAGAGACAGAGCCCATTTAGTGACTGATGGAGTACGCCAGCGGGACGCTGCCCTGCGAGCTGGTGCAAGTGGAGCCACGACCCTAGTTCAAGGACCAGACCCTGAAACCTTGATTATGCCTGTAGAACATCCTGTTTCTCGGGCAGAAGCAATCTCATTACTTGAACCCTATAGCCTTAGAGAAAAGGATGTGCTACTAATTGGAAGCGGCCCCTCTTGGGTCATAGCGAGACTAGGTACACTCGCAGCATCGATTACACTATTGGATGTGTAGTGTCTACCTACTCAAGCTCAGATTTATTAGGTTGTGTTGCCTTTTTTCTAGTGAAACGAAATGGGATGGAGATATTTCATCAAGCGGCTATTGGTCTTCTCGATTGTTTTTACAGTAGGGGCGCTACTCATTATCCCGTTTCTCCTCGGCGGGTGGACCCTCTGGAACATCATCTTAGCCCTCTTTTGTGAGGGAGCAATATTACTGATTTTCGGAGCGCTCCTAGGTACGAGTTTTGTTGAAGGCGTCAGTTATCGCCGATTTGGAACGAACCCTCCAGTCACGCGTGATACAAGACGACACGCTGCTTCTCGGTGGCATGAACAAGCACTGAGCAAGGGTGCGCTCCTTTTAGCAGGCGGAATCATATTGGCTATCGCCCTTGTGTTGCTGATGATGTATCCATACATCTCACCGGTGTGACCTTAAACAAGAAAGTCTCACAAATCTAGTCTTCTGATGAAGGGGTATCACTACCAAGGTGAGAGAGGACTAGTTGAGCTAGGCGTTCAAATGCGAGTCCTACATTCAAACCAGTTTTTGCACTGCTTTCAATAAATGTCATACGATGTTCTTTGGCAAATTGTGCGCCTTGCTCGGGGGCCACCTTTGCAGGAAGGTCTGCTTTGTTCCCCACAAGGACGATTGGTATATTGTCACAAGCCTGTTTCACCTCCTCAACCCAAGATCCAAGACGTTCAAAAGAGAGAGGATTAGATTGGTCATAGACAAGAAGAGTGCCTTTTACACCACGGTAGTACAACTTTCGGATTGGTCCAAACCGCTCCTGACCTGCGGTGTCCCAGATTTGGAGCCTTAAGACCCTATCACCCATCTCGATATCCTTCACAAAGAAGTTGGTTCCGATTGTCATTAAATACCGAGGATTGTAGTAACCTTCTACAAATCGTACTGTGAGACTGGTTTTACCCACTTCTGCGTTTCCAATAACGGTTACCTTGGCGACATGAGTCCAAGGGCGCCTTTGTGCAGCTTCTTTTTCAATAAATGACTCTGAAGGACACATTATTATCCATCCAATGTTTTGCCCTCCTATCTAGTCAGAACACGTCTGACTGTCTTCTTTAAGACATCCTTAATAAATAAAGTTCCTGTTTTTTCAATCTCGAGCTATCTCAACCAAAAGCTGAAGAACCGCAAACACATATCGAGTATGCAGAGGTGTCCACTGTGAGTAGGGACGCGTTTAGAACAGTAGAGTTTTGTCAAACACAGCGAGGACAGATTATTCAGGGTCTGCGAAACAATCTTTGGGATGTTGTTGTAATCGGTGGTGGCGTGACCGGGGCTGGTGTCGCTTTGGAGGCTGCGGCTCGGGGATTGAGTGTTGCTATTCTTGAGGCGCGCGACTTTGCCTCTGGAACCTCCAGTCTTTCCAGCAAGTTAGCTCATGGTGGAATCCGGTATATTGCTCAGTTCGAATTGGGACTCGTTAGAGAGGCAACCACAGAACGTAATTGGCTTCGAGACAAGGGTTTACCACATTTGACCCGGGCGCAGCAGTTCATCGTTCCTGCATTCAGGGCGGGGAAGGTCGGTGATCGGGAACTTCCCAAGAGCAAAGATGGACTCGGGAAGATGCGTTTTGCAACTTTCTTATACGATTTGTTATGTGGCTTCAAGAATTACGGGAAACGCCAAATCATTAAGGACGTTGAGAAAATCAAAGAGATGGAGCCTGCTCTTGAAGCTACGCGCCTAAAGGGAGCTGCTTTCTATTATGACTGTAATATCGACGACGCACGACTAGTTGTAGAGACCCTCAAGGAAGTAATGCAAAAGGGGCAAGCCATAGCGCTGAATTATTTGAAGGTAGTCGAACTATCCTATGACTCTTCAGGCAGAGTTAATGGAGTGCATGCTATTGACAGAGCTAGCCTCAAAGAAGAGAAAATTTTTGTTAGGGGAAGAGTAGTGGTCAACACTACTGGAGTCTGGGCTGACGACATCTTATCTCTGAATCAGGACTCTCAACCAAAGGTGATTCGCCCCACAAAGGGTGTTCATATTACCTTTCATCGCAGCGATTTACCAGTAAATCGCGCATTCGGTCTGAGATCAATTGATGATGGCCGCTTCTTTTTCGTTTTACCTCGCAACGATTGGGTTGTCGTAGGCACAACTGATACTGATTTCTCTGGAGACCCAACTGAGTGTTTTTGTGACCGAGAGGATGCGGATTATCTATGTAACACGATTTCAGCACTTTTTCCGGACGCAAAAATTAGAGATGCGCAGCTACAGGGTTCATACGCTGGACTGCGCCCGCTTGTTGCAGAACCAGGTAAACCAGAAAGCAAGGTTTCTCGTAAACATGTGATATTAGAACGTGATGATGGATTGTTTAGCCTCCTTGGAGGAAAGCTCACGACTTTTCGAAAAATGGCTGAAGACCTACTCCTCAAACATATACGAAAAATAAGGAAAGATGTGGGTCTACCAAAGTTCTCCTCTCAAAAGAATCTAACCAAGATTGTTTACACTATTGCCATAACCAAGGAGGAATGGCAGGAAGCGCCTGAGGTTACATGCTCTAAGTTGCATCCACGAATCATTCACCACCTCTTTGAGCAATATGGTCGTGGTGGATTGGAGATTCTTCAACGAGTACAACAAGAACCTGAACTAGGTAAACGAATTCTGGACGACCCTGCTTACCCTGTAGAAGTGAGTCCTTGGATTATCTGTGAAGTGGATTATGTGGTTCGACACGAGGCGCCGCTCCATCTAGAAGATGTGCTTTGCCGCCGAATGGAAATCAGTTGGCTTGTTCGCCCTGATTACCAAGGACAAATTGCTGTAAAAACAGCATTACGAATGGGGAAGATACTCGGCTGGTCAAAGGCTAGAATCCGAAAAGAGATTAGAACCTACCTTCAAACCATCAAGAATAATAGTTTCTTCTTCAAGGGAAAGATTCCCATTCCAGACTTCTAATTGCAAAGGCTTATTTCAAGGTTGTACTTATCATCCTAGGAGGGATTCAAAAAATGAGCCCGCGTAGACTATTTCGAACAGACTGGCTTTGGGCATTAATCACCATAGTCCTAACAATCAGTGCAGTCGTTTCCTTGTTTTGGGTCGCGAGTATTGATGGCTACCGCCCTGAACTCCTCTGGGATATGATTCCTCACGCACTATCAGGGGCAGCCATTTGCGCTTTTTTCCTAAACTTCAACGTCAGCCGATCTAGAAAGAGGTACATTGCAATACTGCCCTTAATCTTGCTGACCATAATACCTGCAGTCATCATTACACTCTTTTTAGGGATAATTTGGGAAATGATTGAGGTTGGACTGCCATGGTTAGGCTTCTTCGCTTACGATATAGGGAACATCATTCGTGATATAATCGCCGACATAATTGGTGCTGTCTTCACAGCAATAATATACTTCTATCATTTTGAAGCATTAGAGGAAATTCAAAAACCAGACACCGAAACCAAACCAACTCAGGGGCAAGACTCTAGTCAAGTACCAGGCAGAGACACAATGAACTATTGTGATAACTGTGGTTCAGTAATGCCTCCAGGAGAACGTACCTGTGACAATTGTGGTGCTAGGGGATAATTAATACCCAAACAAGTAAACTATCCTGCCGTGGATTCTATGACAGAAAAGGATGTTTATAGAAAACTTCAGGAACATCTCGACAGCCTGCCCGTAGGATTTCCCGCAACAAAATCTGGAGTAGAGATACGAATCTTACGCCATCTTTTCACTGAAGAAGAAGCAAGGATGGCATGCCACCTTACACCCTTCGCAGCTTCAGCTGAACAAATCGCTCAGAAAAGTGGACACACTCCTGCTGAAGCGGAGAAGCTGTTAGAGCAGATGGGACGAAAGGGCCTCATCTTCACCTCACGCAAAGGAGGAAAGAGTACCTATCGAGCGGCTTGGTTTGCAATCGGAATATTCGAACACCAAGTTACTCGATTGACAAAGGAATTCTATCAAGATGTCGAGCAGTATATCGAAGAAGGCTTACGTGATGAAATAGTCTCAGCTCAAACACCACAACTGCGCGTGGTACCCGTGGAAACAAGCTTTGACTCCAAGATGGAAATAGCCCCATACGACTCTGTCAGAGAACTCATCAAACAGCAATCAAAACTGGTCGTGGCTGAATGTATATGCCGTAAGGGTAGCAAGCTAAAGGGCGAGGGGTGCGGCAAACCCCTAGAAACCTGCCTCGTCTTTAGCACAGGGGCTTTCTACTACCTAGAGAATGGACTAGGACGGGAGATATCCCAAGAAGAAGCACTAGAAATTATAGACAAAGCCGAGGAAGCAGGTCTTGTATTGCAACCAGGTAATGCCCAGAAAACATTCAATATCTGCGCCTGCTGCGGAGATTGCTGCGAGATCCTAAAGAACCTCAAGAAATTCCCCAAGCCCAGTGAGATGGTTGCCAGTAACTATTATGCCCAAATAGACGCAGACTCTTGTTCATCTTGTGAGACCTGTATTGACCGCTGTCAAATGGACGCTATTACTGTTCCTGACACGGCAGTAGTTGACTTGGACCGATGCATTGGCTGCGGACTGTGTGTGACCACTTGTCCAAGCGAAGCAATCACTATGAAGCAGAAAGAAGAGAGTGAATTAACAGTCCCACCAGCAACTGGTACTGACCTCTATATCAAAATCGGAACCGAGCGGCAAGAAAAAGCCCAGAAAGGCACCTAACACAAACCCCACCAATCTTGTACTCAATTCCTACCATCTCACATGATACAATTCATTTGACTTAACAAAGAATGGAGTAAGCAATAATACTGACACCAGAAATAAGAGCTTTTAAATAGGAGCAGTATGTTATATTTTCTGGTCAGTTTCGGGGAAACGGAATGGGAACCGAGCTGATTACATTCACCTATACGTGAGTGGAGAAAATAGGAAAAAATAAATCAAAACAAGCAATAGCTCTACTGTTTGTTGGAGTTTTCTTCGCTTCGTGGATGCCTTCAGTCTACAGCATCAGTCTGGGACAGCATCTACTGCAATTGGGGCTTCAACCTGTGATACTCCAATTCGGAGAAGACACCACACTCAGCAAGACGACAACCATACTTGAAGAAAACATTGAAGATGTCCGCGTCGAAATAGTTGAAACGCGGGCAGAGTTAGACCACCAGCTTTGGCTATCCCGCCAGGAAATCTTCTATGTAGCTCACGGAACACCAGAAGGCTTCCAACTAGGAGAAGAACTGGTGGACTGGGATATCCTGAAAACCGAAATTGCAGAAAGCCATAGAGGAACAGAACACTACATCGCGGCCTGTTACTCTACAAACGCCCTCGTAGAAAACAAACCCATCGTCACATACAACGACGAAATCGATGCCACCGTCGCAGCCTACGGGATGCTCTACGGTCACGCCACTTTGAATGGTGACATGAAGCGCAAGTTTACCTATCATGTCCTAACTTTGAAAGAATCATTTATGCGCAGTTATGGAATTGCCCCAGTTGAACCACTATCAGGTCATTACGAGCCTGTTGATGAACAATACGAAATGTTTGGGATTCTTTGGGACTTAAGAGACTATTACACACATAAACGAAATTACGACCAACCGTCAAAACAAGAATATTTCTGGGATCAAGGACGAAACCTCGACGACGAATTCGTCATCGATCCTACTACTACAGATACAATGCCAGGGTTCGAAACTCACGGGGCGGGTTATTGCGGCGCATATTTTCAACCTCAATCTTTGCTTGATGCTATGGCAGCCGACGCCACTGGTGATGTGTGGGCTGCGGCTGGGTTTGCAGCAGTAATGAGTATACTCGGTGTTCTTTCTGGTCCATTAGGTGCGATATTTGCGGTACTCTGTGCAGTTGCAATGGCTTTATTTGTCGCACTAGGATTAATTGCCAAAATCCACTTGGACCTCATTGCGCATCAGCGAGACTCTTGGGTCGGTAACGGCGGCTACATGTTTAACTACTTCACTGACACAGGGGTTATTGCCACAAAATGGGGAACATCAATTTGGCACTGCTCAGTGTCGGGTATACCATCATTTCCAGTATATTTCAGTGACAATACATACTGAACGGTGGATCTATGCACCCAGAAGCAGAAGCACTCTGGGTGGAAGACGAACCAGTTCCACCCCCTCCACCACCTCCACCACCCGGCGATGACCCGCCACGTCCACCACCCGGCGGAGGCGGCTGTCCGATTCTCTCTGTAAACGATGGGAACAACTACATCTCAGAGGGTTTACTGGATATCCACGCAGCTGATGATGTCTTCCTAGGACACTATCTAAAGACTACCCCAGAACGTATAGACAACTGCTATCTACTCCGATTAACCGAGCACCCACAGACCATTTCTCACATCGATCAAGTGCAACTAGTAGCAGTATTATCAAATGGACAACTTCATAAGATGTCATTAGTTTCAGCAGTGCATTCAGCACACGGTAACGTAAAACAACTACTGCTCTTGGAAGATGATATCCGCGTAGACGCCTTGGGTGCTGACCACAACAACGGAGTCAGTGAGGTTATTGACTTACAGTTTGTAGCCCCAAGTGGATTAGATATCGTCGGGTTTTTCTTCTTCATTGAAGGCAACAACGCAATCTCTAAAACATGAACACAGAAGCATCATTATTAGAAAGCAAGAGCCGTTTTCGATTAGAACTCGGCTCACCCTTTCTTTTTTTAGGTATAAGTTGAATCTATTCTTGATAGGCGAGCAACATGAGATTGAATAGACGAAAAATAGTAACGATTCCAATCACCGTCGTTTTGGTGATTTTCCTCATATTCGCGACAATTCAGATGTACTGGTACTTTCAACCTACAAATCCCGTGCTGCCCCCAGACGAGTGGACCTTAATAACAGTTGGTCAGCCTGACCTAGGGTGCGAAGGATGGGAGCAAGCAGCCTATGTCTACAGAGGAACCCGAGATGGAGTCTTCTTCATTCGAGCAGTGTGGAACGAGTCGCGTCAGAACCTTCGGCAAATACTTGGGTCTTCGGATACTTATACGGGATCAGAAGGGGTTGTGCAAAAGAATGTGTCTTACTATGAACAGAGATACGTTTACGTTCAGATGCAGACTCCCTCGGAGGAGTACGAAATCGTGGTCGGTCAGTTTCCTTTCACAACTGCTGAAGTCGAGTTTCTATGGAATCTGAGGCAGGTCTACAAGACAGGTGATGATTACACAGTGATTGTTGGAGTAGTACCAGATACAGAAGGTCCAGAACCACCCGAATCAGTCGAGAATTTCGAGATATTATCTGTCGAATCAGGTTATGAAACATATAGTTCAAATGACTTCTATCTTACAGGCAACCTGCCACCTGCAACAACAACACCTTTGATAGATGGTTTTCCAGAGGATTGGGAGGAGCTCACCAAGCTTCAGATACTCTATAATTGTACGCCTCCTAGACCTCTAGTGCCCCAGTCGTTTACTTTATCTCGCTTTGGCGACTGCCTGTCTCTGATGTTCGCCTTACAGGGGAATTACTCAGCGGCATACCAGCGTTTCCCTCAAGCAACCCTGAATTCGCTTTCGCAGGCATTATTCTATGCTAGCTCGTCACTAAGGCGAGAGAGCTATTCACTATATCTCCACGCGGATCGTGTAGATGAGCAATTAGATGTAACAGCTTCGCTCCTACATTCTTGGACTGAAGATAGTGTACTGTATTCGCAGCGAATAGATCTCCACAATTCCATGTTCGCAGTTAATACTACATTTGAAGTTGTATTACCTGAATCAGTTTGGCAGGACTTGGTAGGGGTGGCCGCAGACCAGATTCATGTAACCCCAATCGTTGAAATCGTTTACCTTTGGCCTTTACTCCTAGTGTAGACTCATTAAACCATCAGCCAATGACATTAATCTCTATTATCAAGAACGGTTCCAAGCGACAACAACCCCAGACCTCGAAGATGTCCTAGATATCAACATGCTTTTAAAAACGGATTATCATAACCTTCAGGACACACCAAATACTAAACAGCTTCCGAGCCAAACACCCAGAACTACATCCATCTACTCAAATAAGCAGGCTACTAAGCAGATGGCTATCTGGCACTATCCCGCCAGCAGTTGAAACCGCCATAAAATGCGGTCATCTAAAACTGACTAGAGAAATGCTAGAAAAGTACCCTAGACTAAGGTCGTACCTACCCAGAGAGGATTAGAAAGACACAATTCTAAAAGTCGATAAGTAAAAAAAAGAGGAGAGCCTCCCGCGAAACGCGAGAGGAATCCCACAAGAGAAGAAAGGATTAGGCTAGACCCCGCTTGGCGAGTTCCTCAGCCCGCAGCACACGCCGTAGAACCTTTCCGACAGACGTTTGGGGCAGTTCGGTGCGGATCTCGATTTCCTTCGGTCGCTTGTATCGCGTCAGTCGTTTCTCAGCCCAGGCAACTAATTCCGCAGGTTTAGCTGTAGTGCCAGGCGCCAAAACCACATAAGCCTTGATGGTCTCACTACCAGGCTTGTCCTTCACTGGAATGCCGATGACCGCTGCTAAGATGATTTTTGGATGCTCGATAAGAATGTCCTCGACCTCCCGAGGATAAATCTTGAAGCCCCCAGAAATAATCATGTCCTTCTTGCGATCAGTTATGACAAAATAGCCTTGTTTATCCATGTGTCCAATGTCGCCAGTTAGGAAGAAGCGTTTACCTCCGATTGTGCGCATGACCGCCTTCGTTTCTTTCTCCATGCCAAAGTAGCCTTTCATGACTTGTGGACCATGGATGGCAATCTCACCTGTTTCGCCTTGCTTCAACTCGGTCTTGCCTTTCTCGATATCCATGATCTTGAGAATTGTGTCGCTGATTGGGAAGCCGATACTCCCGAATTTCCGGTCTCGCAGATTAGATGGGTTAGCAGTAGCCATCGGAGCCGTCTCTGTCAAACCGTATCCTTCGAAGAGGATAGCGCCTGTCGCCTTCTCAAACTCCCTTGCAGTAGCGGGTGGAAGAGGTGCTGCACCAGAACCACATGCCTTGATGCAACTCAAATCAAACTTCGAGATATTGGCATGATATGCAATGCCTGCGTAAAGTGTCGGAACAGCATGCAATATTGTACCTTTGTTTTTCTCAATAGCCTTGAGTAGATCAGTAAGAGGAGGTTTACCAGCGCGGGGGTCAGGGATGCAGACCAGCTTAGCAGCATAGTAGACAGAAGCAACCATCGTCAAGGTTAACCCGTAGCTATGATACCATGGGAGAGCTCCGATGAAGACCTCGTTACCGTACTCTAGCTGTTTGGCTTTCCCACCACCCTTTGGTTTAAGCCACACCCATTCATGTATCTGGATGACGTTGGAGTACATGTTGTAGTGGGTCAGGCTTGCGCCCTTGGGAACTCCTGTGGTTCCTCCTGTATAGAGGATTAAAGCCAAATCGGTTTTAGGCCTGATGCTCACTTTGGGAGGTTTGGCCTCGTACTTTTCCATTATCTCCTTGTAGAAGATTGTTTTGTCTTCCTCGTAGAATGGAGACTTTGGTATCTTTCCGAAAAGACCGCCTATGAGGCCTTTAGCTCCTGAGAGGAATGGCTTGATGTTGCACACTATGACTTTCTTGACTTTGGTACCTTTGATTGCTTCATAGCATGCGGGAGTGAACTTGGGGTGGTCGAAGACAAAGACAGCTTTTGCTCCAGAGTCCTTGAGTTGATGCTTAAGCTCAGGGGCGGTATACTGTGGATTCGCCGTTACGCAGACAGCGCCAGCTTTCAGGATACCGAAGAAAATTGGTGGATAATGGGGTGTGTTCGGTAGAAACATCGCGACTTTATCACCTTTTTTGATACCAATGCTGTGGAGGTAATTGGCGATTTTATCCGCGGCCTCGCGGACTTGCGCGTATGTTCTTGGTGGTCCGTAGATTGTGTAGGGATTATCTGGCGATTTGTCAGCTGCTGTGTCGAGGAGATGGAAGAGGGGCTTTGATGGGTAGTCTATTGTTTTTCTGACCTGTTTTGGCCATTTGTGTTTATGCCATAGTTGTTCTTTCATGTTATCCTTTGCTCCATATTTTTTTGATTATTGTAAAGCAGAAAGTAGGTTCTTATTGTAAACTTCTTGTTGATTTACCTTTTGGCGTTAACAGAAAATCATGATTTCACTAGCTGAAGACCAGTTTTTCACCGCCGCGGTAGTAATTCTAGTCTTCGGCTTCCCTCTCGGATGACTAGACGAGACATTTGTGATTGATATTCATCTATGAAGCAGCGGACAAGATCGGGTTCATGATAACTCAGTTGACGCAGCGCCCAGCCTACCGCGCGTTGAATGTAGAATTCCTTATCCCCGATGTGTGGTCTTATTGCTTCTAGAATCCAAGATGCGTACTCTTTCCGATACTGTCCCTTTAGACACAAGTCTACGTATGGCACTATTGCCATACGGCGCCGCCAGATGTGTTCACTTTCTCCCCAGAAACTAAGGATTCGCTTTAGTTTTGGGTTGCTGATGAGAAGTTTGCTTACACCCCAGGCTAGAGGGTCTGTTAATGCCCAAGTATCGATATCATTAATCCATGAATCGATTAGTTGCAAAGTATCATGTTCTGGCATTCCGCGTTTTATGAACTGTAGAAGTGCCTCTTCAGCCGCTCTCCGGACATCAAAAACATGAAAATTCCATAGCGCTAACAAAAATCGTGAGAAGTTGTCTTGGTGGACTTGCTTTGAATACTGTTTGGCAATTCGTCGAATCACTGGCAGCCTAACACCATAGAACTCTAGATTGGAGGTTTTCAGGTACCGTCTGACAACATCAGCTTGTGCGGAGCTTCCTTGATTCTTAAGGTCGTTGACAAGTACTTGTACGAAATTGTCCACCATAATACAAGCATTTGTACTATAAATAAAATAAATACGACTACTCTAATGCTATACTATCTTTGAAAATAAGAAAGAGGAGACCTGAGCAATTGCTCAGATCTCAACTTGAAGATCAAGTTCTCTCACTAGTTCTTTGTATCGATTTCGTACAGTAACTTCAGTTACGTGGCTAATCTCAGCAATTTCTCGTTGGGTGCGCCGTTCGCCTTCCTTAATAGACGCGATGTAGAGGGATGCTGCGGCAAGACCTGTGGGGTCCTTACCAGCAGTAATGCCTTTGGCTCTTGCTGCTTTGATAATTTCTGCGGCATGCTGTTGAACGACACTGCTTAGACCTAGTGCTTGTGAAAAACGTGGGATGAAATCAGTTGGAGAGGCGATTGGGATACGTACTTCTAATTCACGTAGTAGAAGCCGATAGCAACGACCAAGTTCCTTACGGTTTATTCGAGAATGGAGGGCGACTTCGTCCAATGTTCTTGGAACATGTCGGAGTCGACATGCTGCGTACACGCAAGAGGCGATCATGGCTTCAATACTTCGACCACGGATTAAGCGTTGTTCGATGGCGCGGCGGTAAAGAATAGCAGACGCCTCTTTTACTGGACGTGGCACGCCTAGCTGGCTGGTGAGGCGGTCTAGTTCACTCATTGCATATGCAAGGTTTCGGTCGATACTAGAATGTACACGCGTACGAATTTGCCATTTCCTAAGGCGATATATTTGAGCTCTTCTGTGGGGGGCAAGTTTCTTTCCATAGGCGTCTCGATTACGCCAGTCAATCACAGTACTAAGACCCTTGTCATGAACTGTGTATGTCATAGGACTGCCAACCCGGCTTCGTTTGTCACGTTCTTGGCTGGTGAATGCACGCCACTCAGGTCCTTGGTCGAGAAGGCGAGTGTCGAGGACGAGGCCGCAGCTGGTACAGATGATTTCGCCGCGAGTTGGATCACGGATGACATCACTATCACCGCAGTCCGGACAACGACGAGTTGCTTCAAGATGGGCTAATGAATCAGGACCAACTTCTTCAAAGGGAGTTTCTTCAACCAATCTATCAATCCTTCTTTTTATTGCGTCTTCCTTAAGACGCGGGGTTGGAATTATCACTAATTAGAGAACTGAGTCCCTGTGTCTGGCAAGCGTTTTTTCTTGCCTTCTCTGTTCCTTCTTTTATCGAATACTGGAACAAGAATGAGCTGTTAATGATGGATTTTTTCCCCGCTTTTTTGGCGAAACTTTTATAAGTCTCTCACATTGAATGCGGCTTTCCAGACTTTTAAATCTTATTACCTAGACCTCTCGTTGGGGATTAAATTGAGGGATACTATTCACTTCAACTATTTACTTGTCAGTTGTGATTTCTGCACCATCTTTGGTGACAAGGAATGTGTGTTCTGCTTGTGATACATGGCACCCCTTTGAATCTGCAAGAACACTGTATTGGCGTAGAACCCCCTTCTGTGTGAGTTCTCGTAACCCCAGAGCAAGAGGGCGTTGAATCTGTTTGGAGAGATAGCGGCGGCTGAATGGAAGGCTCTTGAATTCACGAGCCACGAGTTTTACAATTTCACGAGCACAAAGATTTCGGATGGGTTTACGTACAGGCTGGAGACTAAAGATGTAGTATTGTCCAGTGTCGTGAACACTTCCCGTACCTGTACTAGCAAAGGTTTCCAGAGCATAGGCTTCACCTTCTTCCAAGGTCGTACCGTGTGGAACTGCTATATTCGGAAGTGTCTTTTGACCATGAAGGACATACTCGTCTAGTTGATGTCCACTAAGTTCACGGATAGGTCTGTATCCGTATCCTCGAATGGTGTCTTCGATTATTTTCCCTAAATCCTTCGAGTTAGTCTTTGGTCTAACGAGTTCAAGGGCCTTGTTGAGTGCTTCCCTACTTGCTTCAAGAAGTTTTTCTAATTCAGGATTGAAGCAGATGGTTAACGCTGTGTCAGCGATGTACCCGTCGATGTGAACCCCAACGTCAAGTTTTACGATGTCACCTTCTTTGATAACTGTTTCATCAATCTCAGGACTTGAGTAATGCGCAGCGACCTCGTTTATCGAGATGTTTGTCGGGAATGCGATACCTCCACCTAGTTCGAGGATTCGTGTCTCTGCAGCTTCACACAAATCAAAGGCTCTAGCACCGATTTTTATTGCTGAAGCTATCTCATCTCTGACTTGACTAGCTATCTTTCCTGCTTGCTTGTATTTTTCTTCTGGAACGACTTCTTCCGCTTCTTCTGGTTCTTGCGCAGCAGGTTTAGTTTCGGTATCGGTTTGTTTTTCACTAGATCCTGCAGAGGAACTAGTTGTTTCTTCTTCGGAGGGCAAAGGTCTTGTCATTGTAATCTCTCAGCTTCTTTCTCGCTGAGCAAAATAAGGCACGACTCTTAAAGGTTACTTCTAAGAAAATAATGCACGAATCAAAATGCGCATTTTCTCATTCTTTGACCAGAACAATTTTAGGTGTTTGCGAATATAGAAAGTATCGAGGATGCTATGTCTGCAACAGCCAAACAGCTACAAGATCTCCTTCGACAAATGGAAGGAACAGCACCAGGAATTGAGGCAAGCGCCATAGTTACCACACAAGGCCTACCAATAGTGGCTGCAATGCCTCAAACTGTTAATGAGGCGATAGTAGCTGCTATGACTGCAGCTCTTCTTGGTGTCGCGGAACGAGCCCTAACCGAGATTCCCAGGGGGAAGCTTCAGCAAGTCACAATCGAGGCAGAGCAAGGCTACATCATATTGAAGGGCGCAGGAGACAATGCAATTCTAACTTCTCTAGTGAAGAAGACCGCCAATCTAGGGATGGTTTTTCTAGCTTTGAAGCGTTTCAGTAAAGAGATTGAAAAAGTACTGCAAGGTTGATAGCTGTTCAGCTCTAGCTTCTAATATTCAATTATTACGAATAAGAAACAAAGAAGCAGCAGCTCAGTTCGCCCGTCGACCATCATTCTTTTACGTCCGTGGTACTCAGGTTTTCCTCATTGCTGCCGAATATAGTTATGAAACAAGTTACTTAAGGCTTGTTTCGGTGTGTAGTGTAGGCGGCGAATAATGGATTCTAGAGTCAAGCCACTTTTCGCTTCATCCTACTTTGCAATCTCTAATACACTCCAGGTATATCAGGTAGTTTGTTATGACTATGCTGATCCAGATGGATACTACGAACGGATATTACAAGATTCAGACGCATTCAAACAGGAAGTAGAGAACCTCTGTACAAACATGCAAGGATTTCTTGATGCAGAGCAGGTGTTCATCAATGGTCAGCGCGTTGAGCAGAAAATTCTTCACGTGGACATTGGGTTGCGCGGCGCTGCTGATGTACCCTACCTCAAGTGGGTGATTTTCTTCCAAGGCCAGGTTCAACCAGGTATAAACACTCTTGCCAGTGATGTTGAGGAGGAAGTCTCTGAATACGATATAGAAGTACTATATCTTTGGCCACCAGAAACCCAAATCAATAAAGTTGTAACCCCTATGGATTTCGAGATACGAGGACCACTTCTTCTCGTCTGGTCGAGAAAAGGAGATGTCGTTGGTGGATACGAAGAGGTGAGTTTCGAGTTTCTATCTCCCAATATTCCATGAAGGAGAAGAAACATAGGGTGATAAGAACTGGCTCGTACTAGTTAATCATGTTCCCGCAGTGGTAGCACCATTTACTTCGAGGAGGAACGCTACCACCACAGTTCGGACATTTTCCTGGATGTGTGACTTTAGAAGAGGAACGAGTAACCCTTGACGATTTTGGAGAAGCCTCCCTACTAATGGAGGTGGAGGATACGCCTAGAAGTGCGCGAAGCCCAGCTACTACTTGGCTTATCTTTGATAACTCCTGTTCGAGATTTTGTTGCCGTCTAGTGACCCGACTTTGAGGAAGTTCATCTAGTTTTGCTCGAACCCCGAATGTTTCCTTATCAAACTCAAGTTGCTGTTGACGAGCTTCTAGCTCACTTAGCCAGTGTTGTGCTTTAACACGCTCTACCTCTAATTTCTGAACAATATCGGCAAGTTTGTCCCGGTATTCAGCTACCAAGCGGTCATAAACTGATTGTTCTACTTCTCCTGACTGATACAGGGTTTCAAGCTTTTGAAGACGTTCAGCGTGAGTTATGTGCTCTTGTTCTAGCTGTTCAAGAGGTGTGCTTGCTTTGCCCTCAAACTCCTTAATTTCTTTAGTAAGGCGCTCTATTTTTGCCTTGATTTTCTCTAACCTCTTCTTGGCAGCAGCTTCAAGCAACTCTCCGACTAACTGCTTTACTCGTACTGTTTCCATCTCTTCTTCAAGCATATCCCTTTCAGAAAGTAGTTTTGCCATTTTTCCTCGAAGAATTAGTGCTGCTTCTACTACTTGAGGCATCGGCTCAATTGCGGGCTGGGTTTCAGGTTCCGCTTCACGTGAAGATTGTCTGCTGGTTGACGGAGTAAAACTTTCATTAGATATCGGAGATTTCGGAGAACCACTTATCGGTTCTCCACAATAGGAGCAGAACTTGGCACGTGATTTGAGTCTTCGCCCGCAATGATCACAAGTACGTCTTGGCATATCACTCATCCCTGAACAGTTCTAATCGATACTTGCAGAAAACAAGGCTAAAAAGTTCGCCTTGAGTGCAAATCTCCTTAAAAGAAGATGTAGAAGCCGAAGAATTGGAGAACACTGAAACATGTTGCAGTCAAAATACTAACACTAAGATTATCATCAACAAGATGGAATGGGAATAGTTCAATGAAACAAGCAAGAACAGTACAAAGCAGAGCGGAAAGAGGAGTAATGATAAAGAGAAGAACCAAAAAGGCGAGTGAGAAACCAGTTAAGCTGCCCTCCACGGTTTTCTTCTGATTAAAACGCCACTTATGGCGGCCAAAAAGAAGGCCAGCAACTGTTGAGAAAGAATCCCCTATTAAGAAAGCGATAACACTAGCGGATGCGATGAGGGGGAAGGGAAAAAGGAAAGAAAACAAAACAAGAGGAACTGCAACACCTGCAGCGAAAAAGAGTGGGGATAGAACAAAGCCCCCGATTTCATCCTCTCGTCCTGCTGCGTGGACAACTTTGGAAATTAATGGAATACGAATCCCATAGCTTCTGAGCAATTCAGAGGCAAAAAACAATAAAGAACCACTTGCTATTACCGAGAGTATTGGCAGATGCCAAGAGATATCGCTAAGCCAGAGAAAGGGGATAACCACAGCACTTGCGTGGAATAGTTGTCGGACGATTTCTTGTCCTAGCCGTCGAGGGATATAGACGCCAACTGAGGGGCTAGTAATAATAGGAATTAATGCTCGGAGATCAGGCGTAGTTACTACATGCTGCACATGACGTCGTGCCACCCTATCTGGGCGAAAACCAACAGGCAGATGAGAGTACTTGAAAAGCGGAATGTTATTTCGATCGTTTGCTATCGCAACAAGCTCGTAATCAGTGAATTGTTGCGCTTTGATTAGATGCTTGATGTATTCGACTTTGGTTTGCCCTCTGGAACCAAGAGCTGAGATGTGACCAGTAAGGAGGTTATCCTGAATCTCTAGACGTAACCCAAAGGCGAATTGGGCACCAACGATTCTTGATAGACGACTGACCACAAAATCAGGAATTCCAGAGCTTATTAACACAATAACATGACCTTGCTGCCTCAGAAGTTTTATTGTTTCAAGGGCTCCCCGAACTAGATCAGACTGGCCAGTCATACGTAGCAACCATTCCTTGGGAACACCGCGCAACAACCGATAGGAATATCTCATTAAGGAGGTGACCTCCATAATTCGTGCCTCATATAGGATGATAAGAATACCGAGGGCGAAGGATTTGATAATACCAAGACGGGCCATTATTTGGGAAAGCCAAAACCCTCTGATGATGACCCCGTCAACATCAAATACAATAACTCGCGTCTGCTCTGCCTGTGCCATACTATCTATCATCCTGCCTTCGCCTTTTATCAGTATCTTTCTTATAATAATGGATATTGACTCTTTTTCACTAATTTTGAATTATGCAAGAATAGTTTCAGAACTCGTGTGGAAGAAGGAAGGTTTAAATTTAAACTAGTAAGAGTGAACAGGAGACGAGTCAGAAAATATGGAATTAAGGAGAGAACCGCTTGAAGATTTTAGTAACAGGACCTCATCTGTCAGGAAAAAGCACTCTAATTCAGCAGCTAGTCAAAGGCAATGTAATCAGCGTCGAAGTCGATGGCGCGACCGTAGGGCTTGATCATGGAATTGCAGAAGTTCTTGGGATACCAATAAGGCTTTTTGGAACTCCCGGATTAGCCCGATTTAAAACGCTCCGTCGTATTCTCTCGGAGGGTGCTGATGGTTTACTCTTTGTAGTAGATGCAAGCAATCCAGACGACGATGCAGAGGCACGTTATATCTGGACAGAAATTAGCGATATGATGCCTACAGTCCCCTGTATCATCACAGCGAATAAACTTGATTTGAGAAAGGCAAGAGCTCCAGACAGGCTTCGTGATGATTTGAGTTTCATGGTAGGGATTCCTGTCATCCCGACTAGTGCTTTAGAAGGTGTCAATGTCGAGAGGGTTTTGGCATCGATAGTGATGCTCGTGGTTTATGAGTGGAGCCCCCTACTACGTGCCTTTGAGGAGGCGGGCGGAAAGGGGTTCGCGGCATTAACAAAGCGCTTAGGGATAAAGGAGAAAAAACTACGAAGTTATTTACGCTGGTTTGAACTTAGAAAAATGGTTGCTATAGACTGGGAGAAAGGGATTGTGAAGCTACCGTCGGGTATAACCAAGCTTCTTGGGCAATCGGTCTAGTAAACTTATAAATCATCAGAGTATCAAACACAAAATTAGATTTTACATGACCACCACAAGCACAACATGGGATACTCTGCTCAGAGTCATAAACGAGCAGGGGATTGTTCATCTAACGCTCATAGATCCTGATCCTCACAAACAAACACCCGAAGATGCTGCCAATATTGCTAAACTAGCCGAGCAAGCAGGATCGAATGGAATTATGGTTGGAGGCTCCACTGCCTTTGGCATAATTGATGAGACACTTCAATCGATTAAACAACAGGTACAGATTCCTGTCATCCTATTTCCTGGAAATGTCTCAGGGCTCTCACGCTTCGCTGATGCAGTTTTCTTTATGAGCCTGCTAAATTCCCGAAACACATACTGGATTACCGATGTACAGACTTTAGGGGCCCGATACATCAAGGAATTCGACCTTGAACCGATATCTATGGCCTACTTGATTGTAGACCCTGGCGGAACTGCAGGATTTGTTGGAGACGCTCGACTATTACCTCGACATAAACCCGAAATTGCCCTTGGCTACGCGCTTGCCGCTCAATACATGGGCTTCAGTTTTATATACCTTGAAGCGGGTTCTGGTGCTGATAATGCCGTTCCTCTTCCTATAGTGAAGACTGTTTCTAAGTATATTGATATCCCACTTGCTGTAGGGGGTGGAATTACTACAGCTGAAGAGGCTGCGGCAGTGGCTACAGCGGGAGCGGATATCATTGTTCAGGGAACTATTGTTGAGAAAACCCTTCGAAAAGATGGTGGTAAGTCCTTATCCAATACAATCAAAGCTATTCGTAAAGCAAAAGAAAAACAATAGCATCGCAATAGATTAAGAAAGAGCGTTGGCTTATTTGATTACCCACCACCTAGTGGGGGAAATATTGCTACAACATCACCGTTTTCAAGTGTAGTGTGTACACCATCTATTAACCTGATATGGCGTCCATTCACGAGAACATGAAAATAGTGTTTGAGTGACCCATCTTCTTCAAGGAGCATTTTCCGGAATTCGTCATCGAAACGTTCCACAAGAAATTCGATTAATTCTTCTATATTCAGAGCTTCTACTTGTATTTCCCTTTCCCCTGCAAGCATACGGAGAACTGTGAATAGACGCACCGTTACAATCGGTTTTGTTCTAACCAATATAATTCACATCGAAGCATACCGTAATAATAGGAAAAACCTTTTCAATCGTTCGCAGACTCGCTAATAGTTGAAGGTGCATTCAACATGGAACTCTTCGATACTCACTCACATATTGAAATGCCAAGGCTTTATCCTACAGCTGCAGCAATTGTGAAGCGCGCAAGAGAAGCGGGAGTTATCAGTGTCGTAGTAAGTCCAATCGAGCCAAAATTCTTCTCGAAGGCACTTGATTTAACAGAACGGTTTCCAGGGTTCATATGGACCACACTCGGTCTTCATCCACCAAGGACAACCCCTAGAACAGTCAAACAATGTATACGCCTAATCCGCGAACATTCCGAGCGTATTCTAGCCATTGGAGAAGTTGGGCTGGATTATTATTGGGTTAAGGAAGAAAACAAACGCGAGTTCCAGCGACGCCACTTCGTTGAATTTATACGGTTATCCAAGGAACTGGAGCTCCCCTTAGTAGTCCATTCTCGCGAAGCTGAAGCCGATGCAATCCACATACTAAAACAAGAGCATGCGACAAGAGTGCAACTTCATTGTTTCAACAACCTAAGTCTTGTTGCTGAAGCGGCTTCCCAAAATTGGTTCATGAGCGTGCCTACTAGTGTGGTTTCTAGACGGAGAATGCAGCAAATAGCTGAAGCGATGCCACTAGCAAATATGCTACTAGAGACTGACGCGCCATGGCTCGCACCAGAATTTCGTCAACAAAACGAACCCGCCAATCTTCAATTTGCAGTAACAAAAATCGCAGAACTCCAAGGAACAACAGAAGAGTCTGTTGCCAAAATTACCACGGAAAACGCACTAGAGTTTTTCCGCCTGGAGGTTCACGAAGGCAAGGTTCAGCGTCGCTAACGTACAGTTAATGTTTTGCTTATATTTCGAGGGTAATCAGGATCAATTTTTTTGAAGACCGCCAAGTGATAAGCTAATAGTTGTAGAGGAACAGCTTGAAGAATAGGACTTAGATATTGGCTAGAAGAGGGGACGGTAAGGTAATCAGTATCAGCGACATAACGACGAAGCAACGAATTTTCCTCTGCCGTAAGGATTATCCTTGCCCCACGGCACTCAACCTCGGAAAGATGATTGACGAGATGCTCTGCATCATTGGGTGCAACTGTAAAAATGATAGGATATCCTTGACTAACAATGCTAAGTGGGCCGTGCTTGAATTCACTGGAATACATACCATCAGCTACGATATAGCAGACTTCCTTGATTTTTAGGGCACCCTCTAGTGCCACACCATGAGTGAGACCATACCCTAATACATAGAAGTGCGGAAATCGGTCTAGATAAGGTGCGAGACTGCGAGCATTCACAGTTGTTGTGGCGATAGTCTGTTCCAGAAGAGTAGGTAGCTTGGTTTGGAGTTCATCAAGAAGCACATTACCCTTATCTTTTGCGAGTGTACCCTGCCGCATTCCAATCCTTGTAGCGAGGAATGCGAAGAGGGTAACTTGGCTTGTGTATGTCTTGGTGGCAGGGACACTAATCTCAAAGCCGCAGCCTAAGGGGAGATAGATATCACTAAGATGTGTTAGTGTTGATCCCAAGACATTGATTATGCTAAGGATTCGTGCTTTGCGCGCTTTACAATGATGTACCACGTCGACTATGTCTTTGGTTTCTCCACTCTGACTTACACATACAACAACATCTCCCTCACCAACAGTATTTCCAAATTGGGAGATGAACTGACCTCCAACAACTGGAATCGCAGGTATGCCAGCTAAATCGTTGAAATAGTAACTTCCTACTGATGTGGCATGAAAGCTAGAACCACACCCTACAAAGAATACACGCTTGGCATCAATAAGTGCATTCTCGAAATTCGTGATATAAGGTTCACGAACCGCGTTAAAAAGACTTCGAACACTACTCACCTGCTCATGAATTTCTTTAAGCATAAAATGAGGATAGCCGCCCTTCTGGGCTACTCGAATATCTGCATCTGAAACATAGGGTTTCCGTTCCACAACAGAGTTGTCGCTAATCTTTCGGATTTCGATGCTTTCAGGGCTTAGGATCAATAATTCACCGTCGTGGACGTTAAGGATGTTGCGAGTGACTGGTAAAATACTAGGGAGATCACTACTTACACACGTTTCCCCCTCACCAATGCCCGCAAAAAGGCTTGAACCCATTTTTACCGCATAGACTTTGTCATCATCCTTGTGCATAATAGCGAAGGCGTAATCCCCTCGCAAGTCACTACAACCCTTTCGAATCGCCTCGACCATATCACCGATTTTATCATAATACCGTTCAACAGCATGCACACATATTTCGCCATCATTCATGCTCCGGATGTTATGTCCCTCATCAGTATACTGCTCACGCAGTGGTAGGTAATTTACAATGTTACCGTTATGTGCACCTGCTAAATCTTTATCACAATCGAAGTGAGGTTGAGCATTGATTTTACTTGGTGCACCAAAGGTGGCCCAACGCAGTTGGGCGATTCCTTTGTGACCAGGCATCTCTGCAAGACGTAACTTCTCTGCAACCTCCTCGATTCTTCCCTTATCTTTTCTTAGTAGAATTCTACTTTTGTGGACTGTTGCAATACCAACTGTGTCATACCCCCGATATGTGAGCTTTTCAGCCCCTTCAACTAGAATCTGACCAATATCTTTACGTCGATTAGAGGTAATAGCAAAGATTCCGCACAAGCCGTTTGACTCCTTATGTTGCTTTGACAGGCAAGGGAGGTTTAACAGTTTTTTCTATGTTTCACCAGAAAAGGATAGAGAAGAGTGCGCCTTCCTCATGTTTGTGCTATTCGCCGCAATGCAATTAGACCATCTCGAATCAACGCATATCGTTTAGCATGACCAGTTAGATAATCATGCAGCGTGGAGAAGTCAGAACTTGTGCGGAGTGTTGATATGGCGTCTAGGGCGTTTATTGGTGTTAGTGTTTGAAGACGTGCTGCTCGGCGAAGAAAGAGAGTCGCTCTATATGCGTCTTCTCGACCAAGCCTCTTCCTGATTCTTTCAGGCACAGAAGACCTTGCAACACGGAATTGTTCTGAAAGATTGTCCGGGTTCTCGATTAGGGACAAGCAAGCAGAGAATAATATTGTATTTGCCATTATGTCAAATTCCCACCAATGCGTAGGTTGTCCTTGCACAGCTAGGTGGAGGGAGTTTGTTATGCATAGCTGGCTAGTAGCTCTTTTGTCTAGGAGGTAAAATAGGTCGCTAGCTTCTAGTAGTAACCCAGCAGCTCGTGTGTATCGTTCTTCACGCCAATAGAACTCGGCGCTTACAAGAGTGGCGACCAACGCATCTGATAGCTTACTCACGTTTCGGAGACGCCGGCTGTCCTGTAGATATTTCCCTAGTTTCGAATAAGCCACTTCTGAAGTCGGTGAAGACAACAAACCTCTAAGTCGCAACTCAGCTTCGGAGACATAGGACTGCTGCTGATTATTGATTTTTTGCCATAACTCACTCCAGAATGCTTGCAGAGGAAAAACCCCGTTATCTTCTAACCGTATTATATATTGATTTTTTGCTCTTAAAAAGGGGAAATCCTCAAAGAATTATCACAAAGGCAGGAGTTAACCAAACCTTTTTGTTGGCTCATTAACTAAAACCAGGTGGCGTTTGTATAATGGTTTCAAAGAAAACCATCTTCTCGATTCTTTCCTTGACGGTTATTGCTATTTTGGTTCTCTCATTTATAATTCCGCCGCTATTACTGCCCCCAATTCCCAGGGATGAACCCTACGAGGATGTCCCACCATTCGGAGCGGGTGTAGTAGTAAACACCACAGGCGATGACGCCCTACTCATTAACATCACTATTGATGATGTTCCCTTTGATTTACCGTGGGATATTAACCCCTTTGAAACCTTTGCATTGGTCTCCCCAAATGACCCACCCCGATACTGGAAAAGGACCGCCTACGACACATACTCCTACATCTCGGGCTCAGGCTCAAGCTGGGGAAAGGATAACTCCACAAGGGTTCCATTAGCAGAACGTGCAAGTGCAGGTGATACAGTCTACACTGTCTCGATGAACATAACACATGGTCTCGGTGGAGACTTGGAACTATATTCTCTTTGGCCTAACCCTTGGATTATTCCTGATTCTGTGACTTCCCCCTACTTACAACTCCCCTACACTCTTGAAACAGATCAGTATGGTAGCACGATACTTAATGGACGGTTCGATTCCAATGGTACTTCTGAGCTAACCTATCAAGTTACCTACGATTCCACGCTTAACTGGACTGAAATTAGACCACAGGCAGTGTCAGCCAGCAACACACCCTCTAGCTTTAGCCTTTACCAAACCCAAGGATTAGATCAGCTAAGTACGCCTACTTCAAATGATATTCAGAACAGGCTTGACGCTATTCTAGCTGGGGTTCCAGACAATGCCTTTGAAGAGGCATTCGCCATCCTAGAATACTTCAAGGAAACCTTCACCTTTGATCTTTCTGCGGAGAGACCTGGATCTTCTGAATGTGTCGAATGGTTTCTATCAGGAGGGACAGGAATCGGTCAGGATTTCGCAACAGCCTACACCATGTTTCTTCGGAAACAGGGCATAGCTGCACGCCCTGTTTTTGGAGCCGCTCTGGGAGTCCTAGATGGTAGTCAGCGGAGTTTACAGTTCATGCATTTACATTTCTGGGTGGAAGTTTACATCCCGATTAGTAGCTCAGAGGGTTATTGGCTACAGTTTGACCCTACTCCTCTGCCAGGTTTTATCACAGGAACCCCCCCGGCAAGAGACCCTTATGTTGTTAGCACATATTACGATCTTGCCATTGATGTTCCTACTCCCATCGTGGACCGAGGCGTCCAGTTCCAAGTACAGGCCACACTCACAAAGGATGGCTTGCCAGCTCCAGGTGAGACTGTAGAGTTCTGGGATGATACAGAAAATTGGCTTCTAGGCACCAACACCACATCTGCAACAGGAGATGCTTCAGTTACATTCACTTACAATAACTCGGCGATTGTGGGGGTACACATTCTTCGCGCATATTCACACGGAAAGAACGACTATGGTGGAATCGGGCTTCATGGTGCCGCTAATCTCACTTTCTTTGCTTCACCCCTAGAGCTTAACCGCACTTCGCAAATCCTGTTTAATGGCACCCTTACGGATGCAGTGAATGGAAGGGGAGTCTCTCAATATGAGACAATGTTGACTGAAGTCGATATCTACATCAACGCTCAAATAGCTGCTAGCGAATTCACTGATCAAGATGGAATATACACCACTTTCTATTCTATCCCCCAGGACCACCATCCGCTTGGAGTGGCAACTGCCTTTGCTTCATTTAGTGTGCCCGGCGTGATTGATCCAGTTGTGAGTCTTCCTCAGGTGCTGAACATCACAGCTCGGTCCAAACTCTCCATTCAAGCAGTACCCAATGCTGCGCGCGCAAATAGTAATGTGAGCATTTCTGGGCAATTACTTTTCGAAAATGATACAGCGATACCTGGAGTCACTGTTCAGATATTTTGGAACGGAACACCTCTAGGAGGAGTCATCACAGATGGTAGTGGGAACTTTCTCTATGAACATAATGCGACATCTCTTGGTCAGGTGACCGTTGAGGCACAATACCTTGGTGGGGCGAATGTTTTTGGCTCAAGAGGAACCGTTCCAGTTGTTATCCATGACGATGGCACAATCGTAGTCTTCGTTGACGACGATGACGGGGACGACTTAACACAGCGCGGAAACTGGGTTCAGTTTACTGGTTGGGTTGAGAACTCGACTGGACAGCCTCAAGGAGGTGTCACTGTCAACCTCTTCTTCAACGGGAGCTTCATCGTCACGACCACAACGAATGCGAGTGGCGGTATTGATTACTGGTATCAAGTACCAACAAGTCAGCCAGTTGGATTATTAGAAGTAACTGGTGATGTGGTCAGTTCTACCTTGCAGGTTGTGAGCACACTAGACTATTTGAGTATCAACTCGACAACCCAGCTGATTAGCCTCCAATTCAATGCGAGCCAAGCCCGTGTTGAGGAGGGTATCGTTTTCACAGGTCACCTTGTAGACGATCAACTCGGGCAAATTTCTGGTGCAAATATATCTGCTGAACTATCTTATGACACTACAGTCATCTCATTAGGCTGGACTCTCACTCAGGCTAATGGTGTTTTTCAATTCATTTCTACACTGCCAGCAAGCATCCCTGCAACTGTTTCGTCTGTAAACTTCAGTGCAAGTTTTAATGGTGATGTCTTTTACGGAACCAGTAATGCGTCCCAAACGCTGGATGTTTTCGTGAATGTTACATTGATAATTGACGTAGATAATGGACCTCACCCAGGAAGAACCAGTATCAGTGTTAACGGAACCTTGAGGGACAGTTTTGGACGATCCCTGTCAAACCGTGAAATTCTCTTAATATTCAGCGGAGAAGTAGTATTTTCAGGGAGTACAAACAATCAAGGAAGAGTAAGCTTTACACTTCAACTACCATCAGGGTTACCTCAAGTTAGTAGCTATCCCGTTCAGCTTCAGCACAATACAGTCATACTAATTGAATCAAATCAAGAATTAATCTTAGTCGAGGCAGAAATAATAATGCAATTTCCAATCCCTATCGGATATATCATACTCTTAGCAATTTTAATCATCGGAGCTATTATAGCAGTTATTATCTATCGTCGGCTTAGAGGTCGAGGTCCCCGAGGGTCTAGAGGAGGCCCCTCAGTTGACGCGGCATCAATGTTAACTGAACTCCGCCAACTCCTCAGCGACCAGAAGTACCGGGAGAGCATCCTCTACGCCTTCCGGATGTTTGAAACAATCGTTCAGGGTAAACTTGGAATTTTCCGAGATCCAAACATGACGCTGCGCGAATTTGCCAACCTGACGACTGCCCAAGGAGGGTTAGATACGACAAGCATGCAGGTCTTTATCAGAGGAGTGGAAGAAGCCAAGTTCAGCGATCACCAAATATCCTACCAAACATGTTTAACGACGCTCAATGCGTTTGCGAACAACTATAATGTACTTACTGGCGGTTCTCTCCGCTTTGTTACAAGTCAAGAGACGCCGCAATAAGATGTAGAAAACAAGCTAGTTGGAGGCAACTTGTAGTTGTCAGAGAGTAGCGATGACAGTTCTGGTCCACCAGTAGCAGAAGTGAAAAAGAAAGGAAAAACCACGACAATCATCGTGTTTTGTTTCGTGTTCATCATTGCTTGGATGCCACTGGTGATCAGTATAACTGGTGTCGGTGATGTCGATACTATGAGCTACTCCATGTACAGCGATGGCTACAATGGCTGCTCCCAACTTAGAAATACCCTCCAAGGAACAGGAGGATTTGAGGTTCATCCCTTAATCAGCTCACTTAGTGTTGTTAATGGGATTAACCGAAATAGTGTCCTCTGCGTTTTAGGCCCAACACTCGACTTCTCGATTATTGAGGCGTCCGCGCTCATCGACTTCTTTGTGAGTGGCTCATGTCTAATCATCGCTGATGACTTCGGTAGTGGAAACCGAATTCTTGATAACCTAGCACTTCTTATCCCTCCACAATATTTTCCCTCAGAACCGTTTGGGTTCACTTTAAGGTCTGCTGTTCGTTTTGAGCAGCGTCTTCTTCTTGACGCAGGATCAAATGATGATGGGAAACCTCTGCTACCTGCGATCACAAGCTTCAACGACGGTGGAGCCATTTTCCAAACAACACAAAGAGTGGTAATGAATTACGCCACAGGAATCCAAGGAATCGGAGGGAACTTCACAGTAATCGCCACTTCCTCTCCTAACTCTTGGGTCACCTCTGATTGGAACAATCCAGCATATGACCCTGAAAGAGGTGACACTGCAGGGCCCTTTACTCTGATAGGGGTTCTGAGTGTTGCTAATGGATTAATTGTACTTGTTAGTGATCCTAGTATCTTCATCAATGATATGATAGATCGTGCTGATAACAGAAGTTTCGCGTTGGAATTATTCACCTACCTTGCCGAACAGACAAACACGAACACGATTATAATCGATCATAATCATTTGTCTTGGAGTCCTCTATCACCTGTACTTTATGTTGGTCTAGTGATGGGTCAGATAACCTATTTGTCAACGAATTGGCTGCTAGCACCTTTGGCACCGATAATGGCGATTTGGATGGTGAGAAAGTGGGTTACATTTGGGCGACCGAAGGAGGAGGAACCTAGCGAGGTGTACAGGCTCAGGGGACAGACAGCGTTCAGAGCTGAGTTAAATCGCTATCTTCAAAGCGAGCAATATGATGATGCAATTCAGGTGATGTATACTCAACTAAAACGAGAACTTGTACGGCGGCACAGTCTTCGAGGATTCGATATATCAAGACTTCTAGCGGCGAGGTCAGGTTCTCTCCCTGAACGAGAATTATCACTCCTGAAAGACGATTTGGAAGCTTTGGAAAAAGCAACAGGAGCAAGGCGGCGCATTGACCGCAGCAAGTTCCTCGACCTATTTTGGAGAATAAAACGAATTAGAGAAAAATACTGAGAACAACTGAAATATCACAATGAAAACTGATTATCATTGAAAAAAATAACGAGAAGTTTTTGTGTATTGAATAGAGAAGTAATGAAGGATGTAAGAATATGAGTGAACCTCCATCAACCCCAACTCCCCCTCCTCCAGCAGAACCTGCACCCCCTCCAGTAGAATCATCTGGAATGACAATAGCCGAAGTCCGTAGCCACGCTACACGAATACTCGACGAAGTAAACAAACTAGTAGTCGGGAAGCGCCACTTACTTCAGAATATACTGATTGGTCTGCTCAGCGGCGGGCACATCCTGCTAGAGGGCGTTTAAGGAACGCTCGGCAAAAAGGTGTTCCCGGTATTGCCAAGACGTATGCAGCTAATACATTCGCGCAAGCTGTTGGTTGTTTGTTCAAACGAGTCCAATTCACTCCAGACCTCTTACCTGTTGACGTGACTGGGCATTCAATCTTTAATCCTAGCTCCGGTGAGTTTTCTCTCCGAAAAGGTCCAGTCTTTACAAACGTTCTCTTAGCTGACGAGATTAACCGCTCCCCGCCAAAAACCCAATCGTCTCTACTTGAAGCTATGCAGGAAAAGCAAGTTACTATCGAGGGAACGACACTCCCCCTGCCCCACCCATTTATGGTTCTAGCGACACAAAATCCAATCGAACTTGAGGGGACCTATCCTCTTCCCGAAGCGCAAGTTGACCGTTTTCTCTTCAAACTTCACGTCGATTATCCTTCTGAAACAGAGGAGGTAGAAATTCTTCGTCGGAGACATATCGGAGTAGGAAGTCGGGTAGACGCTGTAGTAAACCCGAACATCATTTTACGGATGCAGAGTACAATAAGAGAAGTGTTTGTCGAACCGCACATTTTGAACTACATAAGAGACATAGTCGTGCGGACTCGGAATGACCCTCAAATCCTCATCGGCGGCTCCCCACGTGCCTCAATTGTTCTCTTAGAAACCTCGAAAGCCCACGCCGCGTTACAAGGCAGAGACTTTGTAACACCAGACGACATAAAGATGCTAGTACGCCATACCTTGAACCATCGCTTAATTCTGAAACCTGAAGCAGAACTTGAGGGCGCTTCGGTCCACTCTGTAATCGATCGCATACTCCGTCAGATTGGAGTACCGGGAGCATAGACCCAAATGTTCAGCGAGAGAGGCCGTACTGTTCTTCTCATCGGAATATTCGTACTAGTCGGGGGTTTCGCCTTCACAAACTACTTCCTGACACTCCTAGGTATCTTCCTAATTGTAGGATCAGTTGTAACCTCACCATATTTCCAACTTACAATGCCCTTAGAAAGTTTACAGGTCACACGGGAAATAGACAAGGCTAACTTCTTTCAGGGAGACTTCATCCACATCAAACTCGCAATAAGAAACACTGGACGAAGTCGGATTGACTCCATACGTATCTTCGATGTATATCCTGATATTTTCAGACTAGTTCTGGGGAAAAACGAGCTAGTCACACGAATCGACGCAGGACAAACAATAAAGTTTTCCTATATTATGCAGGGAACACTCCGGGGAAAATATACAATTGGACCCACGAAGTTCCAGATACATGACAGGCTTGAGTTCAGGTTCGAAGAGCTATCGGCAGAAAACCTAGATGAGATATTGATTTACCCAAGTTACCAAGACGCGCGGATTATGGAATCCCTTGCTGCACGGCGAAGGGTAGGTTACGCATTTGGTATTCATAAAACTCGGCAGAAAATGGGTTCAGAGGATTTTGTAGGTATTCGTCGTTTTGTGAGTGGTGATGAATCTAGAAGGATAGATTGGAAAGCAGTAGCGCGTACTCACAAATTAATGGTGCGCGAGTACGAAACAGAGCGAAACATGAGAGTCTTCATAATTTTGGATTGTGGAGATACGATGAGTGCGGGAAAGGCTGAGAACAGTAAACTTGAGTATGCGATTCGTGCAGCACTTCTCCTTGCGAAAGCTGCGATGGAGCGTAAGGACAAGGTGGGGCTACTGGCCTGGTCTACCAGCCAAGATACCTATCTTAAACCTAGTCTTGGGGAGGGCCATTATTATCGACTCCTCGACATCTTGGCTGCTATAGAAGCAGGAGGAGAGTTTGATTTAGCTGCTGCAGTACAATTCGTCGCAGCGCATGTAACACAGCAGAGCTTCTTCATCATCCTTTCAGATTGTGAAGCAAATAGAGCCCAGCTTGAGAAGGGTGTCAGATTGATTCGCGGTCACAAGCACCACGCTATAATTATCGCGCCTTTCGGTCCATGGTTCGAAATAGAGGATGTATACCTTTCACCAGTTGAACGTGCATTGGGTGAGGCAATAGTATACAAATTACTTGAAGAGCGCCGTGCCCTCTCACAGAGCTTCCGACGCGTAGGAGTTCCAATTATTGATGTGGGTCCTGGTGACATTTTACCGACACTACTAAGTGAATACCTGAAGGCAAAGAAGAAGGGAGTTGCACAAATCTAGATAGGTGGTTAGCATGGAGGTGAAAACAGCATTTCGCGAATAACTCTTTTGGCGCTTCGGGGTGTAGCTGTCGTATCGTTCATAGTCTTTACTATGATTATTTTCTTGAACATCGATACTCAAGTCTGGAGTTCGCAGGTTCTAGTTACGTTTGCCATAGAGGCCCGGAACTTCATAAGCACTCTAATCTCAATTCTTTCCTGGTTATTTGGACAATTACTTGGATGGTTATTTGGTCTTGGACATGAAGAGCTGACACAGATTTATGAGGCGACCAATGCATACTTCGCAGCACTGGGGTTTGGTAGTGTTCGAACCCTTGACCAAGCCATCCCAGCATTTCTCAGCAGCCTCTACTACCTCGGTTTTCAGCTACTCTTTCTGGCAGCGATCCTTGCAGGCATATTATCCCTATTCCGAATCAGCGGGCGGCTCACATCAATGTGCTTTGTCTCAATGATAGGGCTAGCCATGCTCGGAGCTGCTGCCCCCTCACTAACATTTCTAGAAACCTCCACCAGCTTCTTTGGAGCCAACTGGAGTGCAGATTCGAGCATCTTCTTAGATCCCGGAGCATTCTTTACTTCCACAATTTTCCTTGTATCGATAATTTGTTACATCTATCTTGAAGCATCATATCAGGTTGTTTATTTTCACTCGCTTCTTGAGCCTCCCTCCATTAGAGAGGTACAACTCCGACGTCAATTATCAAGGCTCCGAGCTGATGCAGAACGAGAGGTTCCAGTCAGGAGTGACGAAGAGATTCCTGTCCCCAAGGTACTTCAGCGGATGTTGGGTTCCGAAGCCTTTAGGGTGATGCGGGAGGTTATTGGAAGGAAATTACTGCGCCGCGAATGGCTAATTGAATTAGAAGAGGCTCATGAAATTCGGCGATTAAATTCCTTTGTAGATAATTTGTTTCGAGTTGACGTTGAAGCAGAGTTGACCTTAACTGCTCGTGCAGCTACTCCCTCGCTCTCAAAAATGGCGGTTCTCTCACTTGTTTCCACCGTGCTTCGTTTTGCAGGTATCATCGTTGTTGCCTACTTGTCCTTTTATCCACTTTTCTTCATTGGGAGCATTGCTCCCTCGGTCATAATAGAATCTATCGATTTCCAATTCCTTACTGAAAAAATCATTATCCTCCTTCTACCCTTGTGCTTACTCTTTCCTCTTGCTTCAACTATTATCAGTCGTCTCCGTCAACGTAATTCCCAATCAGAGGACACTACAAGTCAATCACAACAATAGCTCGTTGTGATGCACTTTCAGCAACAGATACAGCTAGTTGGTGTACATTTGGGAACTCTTGTTTTAAAACCGACCCTAACTTTGTAGCAAGAATCTTTGCTAACTCTTCCGCAGTTGTTTCAATAACGTCTAGTACTAAGACATCCTTTGTCGGAAAGGAGTATTCCCTTTCAGGAGTTTTAACCTCGGTATGTTCTCCTCTAGTTGAGATTTTAATTTGAGAGGAGTGGGCTGGTAGAAGGAGCCGGTGGTCCCATTCTTTACACAATAATCGTAGATGCTCCTTTACGACACGGAAATCAACAACCATTCCTTGAGAGTCGATTTCACCACTTATCCGGACTGAGACTTGGTAATTGTGCCCATGCAGTCGTTCACATTTACCTCCTTCACTAACAAAATGGCCTGCCGAGAAGTCGATGCCCGATACTTCTATCAAAGTCTCTTTAATCATCACTATTCACAACTGATTCTTTATACATCTATTTTGGTCTAAAGGGTAGAAAAAGAGGAGGGGAGCGCCCACCAGGGGCGCGGTTTTACATCATTCCTGGAGGCATACCACCCATTCCTGGAGGCATACCACCCATTCCAGGGGGCATACCACCGGGACCACCAGGAGGAGCTGCACTTCGTTTAGAAGCTATGACATCGTCGATTCGGAGAATAAGAGCAGCTGCCTCTGTAGCTGAACGGAGCGCGTGTGTTTTCACTCGTAAAGGTTCAATGACACCTGCCTGTAGCATATCCTTGGTTTTTCCTTCGAAGACATCCACACCGATATTCGTCTTGTTTGAACCGTGATCAGAGCGGAGTTCAACGATTATATCTATTGGATCATGCCCAGCGTTCTCTGCTAATGTCTTGGGAATGATTTCCACTGCGTCAGCAAATTTCCTCACTGTTATCTGATCGCGTCCCTTGAGAGAACGGGCATACTCACGCAGGCGTGTTGCTACTTCGATTTCAGGCGCGCCACCACCTGGTACCACTTTGCCATCCTCAATGGCATCTCGAACAACGCAGATAGCGTCACGGAAGGCTCGCTCAGCTTCGTCAACAACTCTCTCAGTACCGCCACGAAGGAGGATACACACAGATTTTGGATCAGTGCATTCAACGACGAAGACCATCTTGTCATCACCGACTTTGCGCTCCTCTACGAGACCGCACTCACCTAAATCTTGAGCAGTCAGGTGAAGAACTGAAGAAACGGTACGCCCACCAGTAGCCCGGGCAAGCGCCTCCATATCGCTTTTCTTGATGCGACGGACAGCTAGAATACCTTCTTTAGCGAGGTAGTGTTGGACTTTATCATCAATACCTTTCTGGCAGAAAACCACGTTTGCACCTGTTTCCTTAATCTTATCTGCGATGTTTTTCAACATCCTTGCTTCCTCTTCGAGGAATGCCTTCATTTGTTCAGGATCAGTGATTCGGATTTCTGCATCCATCTCTGTCTTCTCGACTTCCAACGAAGCGTTGAGAAGTGCAATCTTGGCACCCTTAATCATCGTTGGCATTTCTGAATGGACAACTTCTTTATCAATAATCAAACCCCGAATAAGTTGGGTCTCATCGAGTGAGCCACCCTCCTTCTTCTCCACCTTGATGTGATCGATGTCTGCAACAATTCCTTTCGGAGTTTTTTCAGCTATTTGCAGCACTGCATCAACGGCAATGGGACTAAGAGAGTCCACCTCAGAAAAGACTAGCTTGCTAGCCATCGAAGTGTTCACAATTTGTAAGAGCTTTTCCCGGTCTTCCATTGAACAGGGAATACTCATACTTTCAAGAACTTCATCAGCTTTCTCAACCGCTTTCCTGTAACCAGAGATGATTACAGAAGAATGGATGTTCAATGTCAACATTGTTTGCGCTTGCTTGAGAAGTTCACCACAGAGAATAACAGCGGTAGTGGTACCATCACCCACTTCAGCATCTTGAGCTTTTGCGACCTGCACTAGCATTTTGGCTGCTGGGTGCTGCACCTCAATCTCGTCGAGGATTGTAGCGCCGTCATTAGTAATTGTGACATCTCCTAGGCTATCCACTAGCATCTTGTCTTGACCACGAGGTCCAAGTGATGAGCGGATAGCATCAGCCAAGGCGCGAATGGCCATGATGTTGTTATAGCGGGCATCCCGGCCGCGAGATCTTTCAGTACCTTCTTTCAGTATGATTACAGGTACTCCGGATAACTGAGACATTTTTATGGTTCCTCAATTAGCTTGAATCGGTTCGGCAATCCTTGCACTTCAATAAAAGTCTTACGTAACTGCGACGAGGAAATGCTAATTCAGACTTCAATCTTGTACGTAGTAGTTAGCAATGACCCTCGATACATTATGTTGTCTTGGATTAGATAGTCCACGACGCCAGTTTCTTGTTTACAATTCGCTAAGAGATTCAAATTCCCAATCGGGGAATATATTGCGAAGCAGTTGCACGACTCCTCGAGACAGAAATACTATTTCCATCATAAATGCCATTGCAAGAATCTCAATCCATGCTTTTAGAGAAATCCCGAGAGCTATAACAAACCCAGTGGCAGCATCTGGAGGCCAGCCGAATAATGGCATTACATTCACGAAGAGCCAGATGGTGAAGAAGCATTCAGGGATGTAGCTGACTGTTACTGCTACTAGTGGGCGCTTTACATAGCGCTGGATGATACCGCAGAATCCTCCGGTTAACGCCTTCCCAAAAGGAAGAGCGATTAGACCAAAAACGCCTAGTTGTCCATGAGTAAAACCGAATGCGAATCCAGGATAAATCCCGACAATGGCTCCTGTAATTAAACCGACAAGTGGTCCACCAGGAATCGCAGCGAGGAACGTTCCAACATGAGAGAAGTCTAGATCGATTCCTGGCGCTATAGAAGGTAGGAACTCGATAGTTATGATGGCTAGAGCTGTACCTAATGCAGCCATAATCGCGATATAAGCTATTGCCTTTGATGTGAGACGTCTTTCTGTCTTCAGCTTTGGCATGGCGTTTCCTCCCGTTGAGAGTTATCTTTGGTTTGCTCTCCCTATTTAAGAGATGCTACTCATCAAAGTGTATGAGTTGTTTGTAGAGTTAGGGAAAGTTATATCTGATTGTTTACCCGCGACTGAAGAGAGGTTGACTTCCATGCCTACTTTTCGCCATCCATTCCTCCCCAATGCAGATGAGCAGCAGAAAGAAATGCTCGCCAAGCTGGGTATAACTACCGTCGAAGAGCTGTTCAAAGATATTCCTTCGAAATTCAAGTTTAAGGGAAAAATGAAAATCCCTGTAGGACTATCTGAAACAGAGGTCCGCCGCCATATTGAGAAACTTTTAGAGAAAAATTCAAACCCAGCTTCTTTTCTTAGTTTCCTAGGGGGTGGAGTCTGGCCTCATATGATTCCTGAGGTGGTTCATTCAGTCACAGGTCGTACTGAATTCTATACAGCCTACACACCATATCAGGCCGAGATAAGTCAAGGTATGCTACAAGCACTCTTTGAGTACCAGAGTCTTATAGCGGAGCTTGTGGATCTTCCAGTAGTAAATGCTTCAATGTACGACTGGGCAAGCTCGCTAGGAGAAGCGGCGCTTATGACGCGACGCCTTACAAAGCGCTCCGCCTTCCTCATCCCCGAGTTCATCGCACCTAATCGGCGAGCAGTCCTAACTACTTACACAGCGCCAACTGATATTAAAATAAAGAGTGTACCCAGCGACCCAGTTCAAGGTAAAACTGATTTAGAGCAACTAAAGGAGAAGATGAACAGCAATGTTGCGGGCATTTATATTGAGAACCCCGCATATTTAGGATACTTGGAGCCAGATGTCGATGCAATTGCCGAAATAGCACATGACTCTGGTGCATTGTTTGTTGTAGGTGTAGATCCTATTTCATTGGGGATTATTCGTCCCCCAGGCAATTATGACGCTGATATTGTAATCGGGGAGGGGCAGCCACTAGGCAATAACGTATACTTTGGTGGATCCCTGTTGGGTCTATTTGCCTGTAAGGATGACCGGAAAATATTGCGCCAGATGCCTGGAAGACTAATTGGATTGACCACCACAAAAGAGGGAGACAAAAGGGGATTTGTGATGACATTGCAAGCTCGAGAACAACATATACGGCGTGAGCGTGCAACATCGAACATCTGTTCAAATCAAGCCCTTTGTGCTGTAGCAGCAGCTGCTTACCTTTGCACCCTAGGACCCACAGGGCTTCGGAAATTAGGAGAACGGATAATGCAGTTGCGGCATTACACTGAACAAAAACTATCCCGTGTTGAAGGGATTCTAGCACCACGGTTTCAGGCTTCACACTTCAAGGAGTTCGTATTTTCACTTGACGAAGCCACAGCCAAGCGATTCTCTATTCAAAAAATGATGGCCAAAATTAGCCAAGAGAGAATTCAAGGTGGAATTCCATTGAACAAGGAGTTCCCCAAGTTGAAGGAATCCGCGCTAGTTTGCGTCACTGAACTCCAAACTAAGGAGTCCATCGATAAATTTACCGCGTCAATTCAGCAAATCCTGGAGGTGAACTAACTAATGACCGAGTTCCGTCAAGCGCGTTGGAAAGAACCACTAATTTTCGAGCGATCGACCCCAGGAACCATAGCTTATTCTTTGCCCACGGTCGAAAGAGAAGTGCAGGCAGCTTTACCTAAGCCGATGGAGTCTATTCCCAAGAGCTTGAGGCGTCGGACACCGCTAGAACTCCCAGAACTTTCGGAACCAGAGGTCTTGCAGCACTTTGTTCGTCTTTCACAGATGAATTACTGTGTGGATTTAGGGCTGTATCCATTAGGCAGCTGCACGATGAAATATAACCCTCCAATTAACGAGCGAATCGTACAAAATCCTAATTTCTCCCTTCTACACCCACATCAAGATGACTCGGATATTCAGGGGATTTTACAGATTCTCTACGAGTTACAGCAATGGCTTGGAGAGATTACAGGAATGAATCAAATCTCTCTTCAACCCGCAGCAGGCGCCCATGGCGAATTTGCGGGAGCTCTTATTATCAGGGCATACCATGCGGAACATGATGAACTAGCAACAAGACGAGAAATTATTATTCCAGACTCGGCTCATGGAACTAATCCTGCCAGTGCAGCAATGGCTGGTTTTGACGTTGTTGTTGTTCCCTCAAACAAAGAGGGGCAGGTGGATTTGCAAGCACTCAAGTCTGCCGTGTCCGAAAGAACCGCTGGATTGATGTTAACTAATCCTAACACCCTTGGTCTCTTCGAACAAAATATCGAGTCTATCGCGAAAATCATACATGACGCGGGAGGGCTCCTCTATTATGATGGCGCGAATCTAAATGCTACTCTAGGACGTGTGCGCCCAGGGGACATGGGATTTGATATTGTACACTTAAATCTCCACAAGACCTTTGCTACGCCTCATGGCGGCGGCGGACCTGGTGCGGGACCAATAGGCGTTAAGGAATCATTATCACCATTCTTACCCATTCCAATCGTTTCCTATGATGGAACTAGGTATTATCTTGATGAAGAACGTCCAAAGACAATCGGGCGCGTTCATGGGTTTCTGGGTAATATCCCTGTACTGGTGAAAGCATATGCCTATATTCTGCAAATGGGAAGAAGAGGGTTGAAAGCTGTAGCAGAGCACGCTGTCCTTAATGCAAACTATATCATGAATAGCCTAAAGAATGTAAAAGGCTACTCTATCCCTTTTGCACCAGATACTTGGCGAATGCACGAAGTAGTGATTAGCGCAAAGCCCTTACTACGCGAGACAGGTGTTAGTGCTCGTGATGTAGCGAAAGCACTCCTAGATCGCGGACTTCATGCACCAACATTCTATTTCCCAGCGATTGTTGATCAAGCGCTTATGATTGAACCAACAGAAACCTTCAGTAAGGATGAATTGGATCGCTTCATAGAAGCACTCAAGGAAATCTCGAATCTCGCTTATGATAATCCTGCCATGATTCTCAAAAGCCCCCAGCATACAGCAACGAGTCGCTTACATGAGGCCAAGGCAGCTCACCCACGTACAATGGCACTATCTTGGAGAATGTACCAAAAGCGGCTAAGGTCAAAACCCAGTTAGGCTGAATTCCTAGTAATACCTCAAACAGCAGATACAACCTATTAGAAGGGGTTCAGTAGGGCTAACCGCGTTTCTTACGTCCAGTTCTCTTAGGAGCTATCAACCCAACTTTACGACCTGGCGGAGTAGTACGCGCTACCGAACTCGGACCACCTGGGCGCTGCTTGGCCCCGCCGCCGTGTGGATGCGAACACGCGTTCATTGCTACTCCTCGAACTTTCGGATAAGTGTGACCCTTGGCTCGTTTCATTTTGTGTTTGCTGCCTGCCTTAACGAAGGGTTTCTCGAGGCGTCCACCACCAGAGACTACCCCTATACTCGCTCGGCAAGTGGAACTAAATGCTCTAGTTTTTCCGGAGGGAAGACGTACAAAGGTTTTACCATGACCTCGGGTCATAATTGTGGCGTATGTTCCCCCAGCCCGAACGAATTTCCCGCCATCGCCTGGCTGTCCTTCGATATTGAAGATTGGAGTACCTTCAGGAATCTTGCCCAAGGGGAGTATGTGACCTGCCCGTACACCAGCTTTTGGACCTATGCGAATTTGTTGACCAACTGCTGTGCCTTCAGGCACCAGAGCTAGATATGTATCTCCGCTCTCTAACCGAAGGAGGGCAATAGGACAACCTCGCCCAGGCTCATGTTGCAGATCCTCTACGATTGCGTTGAGATAGCCCTTTCGATCCATTAAAACGAGAGGAGGGTACTTCACTGCGCCGCGTCTGCGGTGAGTAAGCGCCCTAAAGGTAGGACTTCCACGACCCCGGCGTTGCACGTATATTCTTTTACCCATTTTTTATTCCTCCAACTACTAGAAGAGTCCTAGCTTGACTGCCAAGTCAGCTGCATTGTGTTCAGGAGCGAGTTTAACCAAGGCTTTCTTCCGCCCCTGCGGCGTAATCATGGTGTTAACCTTGATTACTTTTACCTCGTATAACTCTTCAATTGCTTGTCGAATTTGACCCTTTGTAGCGGTTCTGCGAACTAGGAATGTCAAGCGGTTCTCGCGCTCTACAATCTCAGACGCTCTTTCGGTAATCATCATCCGAATTATTACACGATACGGATCCACTTTCATTCACTTCCAAAGAGACCTTTTCCTAGTTGTGTAATGGCGGATTTCGTCCAAAGTGTTAATCTGCCTGGATGCGTGCCTGGAGCAAGCAGTTCAGCATTCAACTTTGTTACATATTCTATGTTAACACCTGAAAGGTTTCCTGCTGCCCTCCGAATCCCTTTGTCTTCAGATATCACTATAAGTGGTCCTACGGGACGCCGATACTTCCGACCTCTCCTTCGTGCTGCGCCGCCTCGAATTTTGACTCCAGTTTTGGATCTAAGGACATCGCCCCAAATGCCGAGTGCTTCAAAGACAGCTTTCACCTCAACAGTTGTTTGGAGTCCCTGTAATTTATCCTCGACTACGAGAGGAAGTTCCTCAGAAGTGAAGATATGTCCCCGAGCCTTCACTAGATCACTTCTCGCTGTAGCAGCGATAGCGGAGCGAATGGCTAAACGCCGTTCCTTTTTATTGATCCGTTCTAAGGGGTTCTTCGCTGACTCAGGTGGGTGGGTGCGCCTCCCACCAACGGTCGATGGCGCAAATGCTGCATGTTGAGCTGATTGATATCCGCCACCTTTTCTGCGAGGAATTCGTGACCGTCCATGACCAACCCCCCAACTCTCAGCACTGGTTCTCTTGCCAGCCCTTGGATCAACACCCTTTCGTTGATAGCCTGCAGATTGTTGTGCTAACACTGCACGTCGGATTATATCGCGTCTTAATGGCGTTTCAAATATTGACGCGAGTTTCACTGTTCCCTTACTTTCGCCATCCAATGAGAGAACTTTCACGCTAGCCATTTCTCTTGCCTCCACTTCATCTATTTCTTGGGCTTGGTGCTGATGTACAGAAGGTCTGGGGCCTTATCGGGAATTGCTGATGGCCGTATTGGAGCACGAAGACGAACAAGACGTTTTGCTGGTCCTGGAATGGACCCGTCAATTATCAAGGAATCTGAACGAAGTGTTCCGTAATGTGGGAATCCTCCAGATGGTGTGATGTCATCGCTTTTCTCACCGATTCTAAAGATGAACTTGTTATATTCGGTTCGCTGATGGTAACCCATCTGGCCACCTCTAGGACAGGTATACATGATGCGTCCAGGAGTCCATGGACCTAGAGTACCAACCGCGCGTACTCGCTTCCGAGACTTGTGAGGAAGTTTCGCAACTCCGAACCGTTTTACGACACCTTGCCAACCCTTTCCTTTGGTTATTGCGGTCACATCAACATACGTCCCAGGTGTGAATAAGTCGCGAACCCGGATTTCTTGACCCAAGAGCTTCTTTGCATACTCAATCCGCTCAGGGATTTCGCCGCCAGCTACCGCGCATTCAATAATTTCAGGTTTCTTTCTACTGACCCCTGCTTGTCGCGGCTGAGTAGTTAGGAGAACCCTAATTTCATCAAACTTGTCCTGCATCTTTGTGAATTTTTCAAGCGCAGCCTTAGCGTCATACTTGTCTGGCCATTGAAGTAGTCGTTGGAAATCCTTTGGCATCTTTTCCGCCCAGCATTCGCTAGCCACTCTTAGTTTCTGTTCGATTAGCCGATATCCACGGATAGCTGCTACTAGCATAGGCGGTGTATCAACAATAGTCACCGCACGAGAGATTTCCCGCCCATACCAAGGGCTCGTTGGCCTATTATCAGTAACAATAACGTGAGTCATCCCCACCTTATACCCTGCAAAGCCTATGATTTTAGGGTCTCCCGACTGGCTTGGCCAAGTACGTATCCGCCCTGTGATTCGGGTTGCACGCTTGCGAGGGCGGTGGGTAAGGCTTCCATGGCGCGGAGCGTGTTGCTTACGATGACCCATTGACACCAACACCTAGAGTGCTTGATTTTTGCATTCAGAACTCGGTTTAATTGTATAGTCCCCGAGTGACTGCCTCGAAGCTGACCACATCATTTAAGCTTTTCGACAAGAGAACGAGTGATACACTGCTTCAAGAGATTGTACGAGTAGCAATTACTCAAATATACTCCTTCCATTCCAAGACCAATATTGCTTTAAACATCGATTATTAATCAAAATGAGCACAGTCCAAAAAGCATGAGCCGGGATAGCCCAGTGGTACGGCGCGGGCCTTGAGTGGCGAAGGTAACAAGTTCCTCCTTTTCCCCTGCTAGCCCGTGACTTTATAGTCTCGGGGGTTCAAATCCCTCTCCCGGCGCCACTCTCAACGACTCGTTGTGCTTGTTTACAAATCTGCTAAACATTGAATATATAATTACAAATTAATCGCGAAATATCAGTCATTAAGCTGGGATTGGGTGTAGATTGTTGCAGTTTGAATATTTCGATGATATCACTTCGGATCAAATGTTTCGAGCCTATGGACAGGATTTACCAGAGGTATTCAAGCACGCTGCAATGGCAATGTTTGGAATAATGTTCGATTTAGAAGAAGTACAAACCGAAGCGGAAATAGAGGTAGAGGCAACAGGAGCCTCCGAGGAGATGCTCCTTTATGATTGGCTGTCTAACCTGCTATTCGAATTCGAGGTCAAGTACGTGTTCTTTGCAGACTTCAACGTCACAACTATCGAGCGTGATGAAGAAGGAAACTTGTACCTTGTTGGATTAGCAAGTGGAAGTCTTACGCCTCAGGAGCGGCGAACCCACGTCAAAGCGGTCACCTTCCACAGATTCTGCTTGGAAAAAATTGATAACAGGTATGTGGCTACTGTAGTTGTGGATGTCTGAACGAACAAACACGATGGTGATAGAAGATGAAGGAGAAACTGAAACAACTAGACGAGTTTCGCTACTGGCTCGACAAGACAGCCCGCCCCAAGATGAGAGTAGGCGCGATGTTATTTGCTTCACGCAAAGTTATACAACAAATAGAAGATAGCGCGGTTGAACAATTAACCAACGTCGCCTGTCTACCAGGTGTTATTGAGCCAGTTTTAGCCATGCCAGACGCACATTGGGGATATGGCTTACCAATGGGCGCAGTCGGGGCCTTTGACGCTGAGGAGGGCGTGATATCAGCTGGGATGACCGGTTTTGATATCAACTGCGGTGTCCGGTTAATTCGTACTAATCTAACTCAGGCTGAAGTTAAGCCCAAACTTCGTCAGCTCATGGAGGAATTGTTCAGGCGCGTGCCTGCTGGCGTCGGCTCTAGAGGTAAGATTCGCTTGAGCAATTCCGAGTTGGATGGTGTTTTACAGCTTGGTGCTCGATGGGCAGTCGAGAGTGGTCGCGGAGTTGACGCGGATTTAGAGCACTGTGAGGAAAGGGGCAATATGGAGGGTGCCGCAACCGGCTTGCCAGAGCTTTCAGAGCGGGTACGAACGCGTGGAAAACCTCAGCTGGGCACACTCGGTGCCGGTAATCACTACCTTGAAGCCCAAGTAGTTGATGAGGTGTTTAATGAAGAGGCAGCCTCCCGTTTTGGTTTAGAAAAGGGGAAAGTGGTTGTGATGTTACATTGTGGATCTCGCGGTTTCGGTCACCAAGTGGCAACTGATTACCTGAAGAGTATGGAGGTGGCTGCGCGGAAGTATAAAATTTGGTTGCCAGACAGACAACTCGTCTGCGCTCCAACCACATCGCCAGAGGGGCAAGCCTACTATTCCGCGATGAAGTCAGCCGTGAACTACGCCTTCTGCAACCGGCAAGTAATGACTCACTGGATTCGGGAAGGCTTTGAAACTGTCTTTGGGCGAGACTGGGAAAAACTAGGTCTTCACCTAGTTTATGATGTTTGCCATAATATATGCAAGCTAGAAACCCACGAGTTACACGGTGCAAAAAGGCAACTCTACATTCATCGAAAAGGTGCTACTCGTGCTTTTGGACCCGGCAACCCGCTTATCCCCCCTCACTACCAACCCGTTGGACAGCCAGTACTGATTGGTGGCTCTATGGGCACAGCCTCTTATGTACTAGTTGGTACAGAGCAGGCAATGAAAGAATCGTACGGTTCTACATGCCATGGTGCTGGACGCGCTATGGGTCGAAAAGCAGCCACAAGGAGATTTCATGGTAGGGAGATTCAACGTTCGCTTGAGCAATCAGGTAAAGTGATAAAATCTCATAGCGCCAAGCTACTCGCTGAAGAAGCGCCCAAGGCTTACAAGGATGTCCACATGGTGATTGACGCAGTCCACGGAGCAGGAATTTCTCTGAAAGTCACGCGCCAGATTCCAATGGGCACTGTCAAAGGCTGACCTTAGAGAAATGTCATCTAGAACATCAATTCGAACACTACCAAAGAACCTCTCCATAGCTATTCCAGCCTCCTTCATTGATGTTTATTCGAACCTATCTCAAAAAACTGATCAGATTGGTCGAATTGCCCGGGCAGCCGCTATCAATCGAGTTAGTGAAATTCTTGTTTTCCCAGATGTATCCAGCAAGAATCAAGCGCCCCAACGACGGCTTATAACACGAATTCTTGAGTATCTAGATACCCCCCAATATCTTCGGAAACACCTATTCGGTAAACACCCCGATCTAAGGCGGGTTGGACTACTTCCTCCTCTTCGTACTCCGCACCATCCAACGGAGAAACGGGCAAGGAAATTATCAGAAGGCGAAATTCGTGAAGGATATGTTTTCCGAAAAGATGGCAAACTAGTAGTTGATGTCGGTGTTGAGAAACCCCTTCCCTTTCTAAGGCCAGTATCTTCACGCATACCCTGCAGAGCTACTGTCTCAATCACGAGAAATCCCTATGGCATGCTTACAGCTCAGCCTGCTACACCACCAACTCCCGAAGTATATTGGGGTTACAAAGTACTAGATATAAAACAACCGTTAAGTGACTTTCTCAAAACAAATCGTGTTTATGACCTTATAGTAGCTACATCTCGCAGGGCAGCACAAATTAATGAAATATGGAAAGAATTACATTCACGTTGGCAGAAAGCAAAGCATGTTCTCGTTCTCTTTGGGAGTCACAACAAAGGATTAGGAGAAATCCTACAGCAAGAAGGGCACCAATTGGACACTCTCACAGATTTCCAAGTAAATACAGTACCCAATCAAGGTGTCGAAACCATTCGAACAGCCGAAGCAGTCTTTCTAAGCCTTTCTGTATTCAGATTATTAGAGCAGCGCTATTAGTCCATAACTTCGCCCTGAGCGATTAGTAATTCATAATCGCTAGTTCCATCGAAATACCCTAATTTTCGAGCCCGTACTGCTACTTTGTGATACCCAGGTCTTAAATGTGGAATATCTAGAGTTAACTCGTAAGGGCTAACTTCTATCTTCTCCACAGTAACTGTTTGAGAACCAAAAAAAACTTCGAGAAGAACACCTTTCAAAGGCGCGTTTTTTGGCAGACCAGTAACCACCGTAAGGGTTAGTTTCTCACCAGGTTCTGCGACAGCCGGTTCTGGACCAATTAAGCGCACATCAATATGGTTCTGCCAATAAATATAGCTTGTAGGGAGGAGGAACACAAGTAAAAGAAGAACAAGTACAACTAGACTGAAGAAAGCCTGTAACATAGTGAAGAAAGATAAGAAGACGAAAACTAGTATAGCATAGATTGTAAGACTACAGCACAATACAAGCCCAAGTCTAGCCTGCGGGTTACTAGAACTCACAATTCTAGAAACGCTACAAGGAGTAAATAATTTTTCTATTTACTGCGATAACTTGGTTCGTTAGCTTCAAAGCTATAGTTTCGATTGAATGTGCTCAGCGACCCATAACCCTGTCACAGCAGCAGGGATAATTCCACGACTGAGACCCGCACCGTCTCCAGCGACATATATCCCTTCAATCGGGGTCTCGAAGTGGCGGTTAGTTTCAACCGTCATTGCACTATACTTCACTTCTGGAGCATACAGAAGAGTAGTTCCAGAGTAGATACCTGGAATCATCTTATTCAACGTCTGAAGACCCTCAAGGATGTTGTCAATGAGCCTTTTGGGAAGTGCCATGGAGATATCTCCAGGAGTGACGTCTTTTAGAGTGGGTTGGATATTAGCACTAGCAATTCGCTCGTGAGTTGAGCGCCGATGATTCTCAAGATCGGCCAGGCGCTGAATGATTGGTTTGCCACCACCCAAGAGAGTAACCTGTTGAGCTATGGATTCCGCGTAACGAGTTGTATCTTCGACAGGCTCAGTAAGTTGAACACGTACCAAGAAGGCGAAATTAGTATTACCTGACTGGATGTTTGAGAAGGAATGCCCATTCACACACGCATGAGTTTCGTACTGCTCGCGAACAACAAAGCCATTATGATTTACACAAAATGTACGAACTAAATCGTCATAATCTTGAGTATGAATAAGTATCTTCGGATCCCTCTGGATAGAACAGAGACTCTCCATCAGCGTTGCAGGTACTTCAACACGAACACCTAAATCGACTGGAGCATGGCGCGTTTGGATATTTAATTTCCCCATAACATTTGCCAGCCACTTCATCCCTGAGCGCCCCGGAGCAAGGAGGCATTTATCGAACTCGAAGCGTCCTTTGTGTGTTGTGAGATAACCTGGCTTGATGGTTTCCACCTTTATCCCGGATTGCATTTTCACCTTTTGTTTCCTTAAGTATTCCATGAGTGCAAGAATTATCGGGGTTGCGTTGTCTGTTCCGATTAAGCGCTGTTTTGCGGTAACAAATTTGAGTCCAGCTTCCGCAGCTCTTCGCTCCCAGACTCTGAACCGCTCGTCGGGAGTAAAGGATTCTTTTGGCGCACCGAATTTCAAGAATATTTGATCAGCCTCTTCTATTAGTTGACGTGTTCGATCATGTTCTATGGCATCGAGCGTGACCTTAGGAAAACCGATTTCAGTAGAGAGATTTAGAAGCCCAGAAGATAGGAGTCCAGCGCCGCCAAAGCCACTAGTTAGATTACAGGGGTTGCACTTTGTGCAGAATGCTGTTTGCTGAGACGGACATGTGCGCTTGTCGGGCATTCTGCCAACATCTAGGATTGTAACTTCAGCGCTGCTGGCTAGCTTGTAAGCAGCGAAAAGTCCAGCTGGTCCGCCTCCAACTATTACCACACGCTTCTTCGGCAAATAGTATCAACTCGTTTAGGACCCGTTGAGATATAATCGATTTGGAGCCCCGTTTCTTCTTCAATTTTGGCAATATATGCTTTCGCCTCTGAACAAAGCTTTCCACCATCAAGAAGTGTTTCCCAACCCTCAAACTCGACGTAGATTGGTTCACAGGAGCCCATGTCATAGATCGGCAGACTTGTGATATTCTCACCTCGCCAACGATAACCCACACAAATCCTCAAGCGCTCTAAACCATTCAGAACATCTAATTTGGTAAGTGCTAGAGATGTTAAACCATTTATCATGCTTGCGTAACGAATCATGTTGAGGTCTAGCCATCCACACCTACGCGGCCGCCCTGTTACTGTTCCAAATTCTTTTCCTATCTCTTGTAAATGAATGCCTATATCATCGTCAAGTTCAGTTGGAAAAGGACCCTTCCCGACTCGGGTTGTGTAGGCCTTACATATGCCTAATACTTGATCTATTTTTGTGGGACCAACTCCTACACCAACACAAGCCCCTCCAGCAATAGGGTTAGAAGATGTAACAAAGGGGTATGTTCCATGATCAATATCTAAGAATGTAGCTTGAGCTCCTTCGAATAAGACATTCCGTTTTGCTTCTATAGCGTCATTGATAGTCTGGCTAACATTGCCCACATATCTCTGAAGCCCGGTACTCCAACGAGAACATTGCTGGAGTATCTCTTTTACGTCCAGCCTATGATCTACCTCTAGGACATATTGAAGGATTTTATTGGCTAGCCTGACATTCCAGCGCACTCTCTCTTCGTAAGTATTGTTAACAAGATCGTGTACACGAATCCCACGTCGCGATATTTTGTCGGTGTAGGTTGGACCGATGCCGCGTTTCGTTGTGCCAATCTTTCCTCTCCCTCGGGCTTTATCCCAACTACCATCAAGGATTGGGTGATATGGTAGAGTAACATGAGCTTTCCCACTCACAATAAGGTCCACATCAACCCCGCTTGTTGTGAGAGTGTTGATTTCCTTTATCAGAATCTCGGGATCTACTACGACTCCAGAACCAATGAGTACCTTATTTCCATAGAAAACACCGGACGGCACAAGCCTGAGTTTGAACACCTTTTCGCCCAATACAATTGTATGTCCAGCGTTCGTGCCTCCCTGATAACGAACTACAAAATCTGCTTGTTTTGAGCAGTAGTCTACAATCTTACCCTTTCCCTCATCACCCCATTGAGTACCTACGATTATCACAGCCGGCATAAACAATCAATCCTCCTATTATAAGATACCAGAGGAAACATACAGTAAGCCTTGATCACTATTTCTCAAGTAGACCTGAATACTTTTAGTTTCTGCTTCCAATATCGGCATACCGCTTCAGTTGCTAATACAGCTCGACCAATATATTTTGAAGAGTCCTCAAAGAGTTGTTGTTGTTCACTTGGAAGGCTTCTGAAACACCTTCTAAATGTTTCGTTTGAAAGCAGCGCTTCCCTAAACAATATTCCACGCTGATGGGCCTGCTGAGCTATTCGCTTTATTACTTCATGAGCATTAGCAACGCCGCTTCTTGCCAAGAGGATGTACGCTGGTTCAGCGAGTTCGAAGGTTGCGTTCGATTGTAAGTTTTTGCGCATACGCTGTGAATCTACCTCTAATCTCTTTAACAGAGAAGAACAACGTCGAGTAGAATAGAGAAAGGAGTTTAGAATCTCTGCTAGGAGGTAACGATTGGCTGCAGAATCTGTTAGGTCTCTCTGATGTTCTGAGATTAGGTTAAGGTAGGCTGTGATGAGTCGAGGAAGTGTAGCCTTGTAGTGGGAAACGATGTTTTCCCAACCAATAGGATTACGTTTCTGAGGCATTGTTGAACTGCCGACTTGACGTTCAGTTGTTCCCTCAGAAATCTCGGCAATCTCAGTACGTTGTAATTGACGAAAGTCATTGGCGAGATCGGCTAAAGTACCAAAGCTGAGAAGGAGCTGACTGTAGTAATTCGCTAGCTCTTCTTGATTAGTTATCTGAGTTGGCGCATTGATTTGTGTCAGATTCAACAACTTGAGTGTTTCTGTCTCAATTTTTGCCGCATTGGCTAATAATCCAAGGCTAGCTCGAGTTCCGACTGCTCCTCCTATTTTGCCTCCAAAAGTTTCTGCAGCCAGCTTAATACGCCAAATTCCCATTCCCAATCGCTCTATATAATTAGCCATAGAATACCCGAATGTGGTTGGCTCTGCGTGCTGTCCATGGGTTCGCCCTATTTGCACCGTTGACTTGTGTTGCAACGCTATTTGGATAAGCTGATTCATCGTTTCAACCAGCGCAGGCAATATCAGTTTTGCAGTGACATCCTTCAGAACCATTGCATGAGCATTAACCACTGTATCATAAGACGTTAGCCCGAGGTGACAGAAAGGCTTGGCTTCTGGAGAAACCTGTTCTTTTAGTGCTTCGACTATTGCCTTGATATCGTGTTTTAATTTAGCTTCCAATTGTTGTACTCTCTGAAACGTTACTTTCGATGCTGCTTTCTCATATTCTTTAGCGATTTTAGAAGAGCAAACACCCTGCTTTGCTAGTGCGTTGATGTAGGCGCACTCTACGTGGAGCATATACCTCAGTAATGCAGCAGGAGAGAGATATTCCTCTAATTCGTCTACGTTGTATCTATAGTCTGTTGGGTGGATCACCTTTTTGACCTCCTATGATTTGCGATTCTTTTCTTAGCGTAATTCGAAGAGTGATTTTACTGGACATTTTAGAGCTTTCTCCACATTTACACGACCCTGCTTGTGTGAAAGAATCGAGAATACTCCAACGACTCTTGCATTACCACGAGAAACAATCTCTGCCAAACACAATTGAGTCCTTCCAGAACGAATGATATCATCTACCAGCAGCACTTTGTCACTAGGCTTGATGCTGTACCTAGGCAAGTATAGACTTTCGATATGTGCTGAATCGCGGATTAATTTTTCCTCAATAAACGCTGTCACACCGATGGATTTTGTCTTTTTTGCAAACAACGCAGCAGCTCCAAACTCGTTTGCGATTTGTGTGGCAATTGGGACTCCATTTACTTCTATCGTTAGGACTTTGGTGGCATCAATATCAACGAAATCGTCCCGCACTACTGCAGCAATCAACTTGAGCAGTTGTGTGTCATAGAGAATGTCTACCATTTTAGCAAAACCATCATGGATTGATATTCGGCGATTAACTTCTTCGATTAGAAATCGTTCTTTGAAGAGCTGGATAATAGACTCGGCACGTTCCAGTGAAGGAAGTACACGGCGTGTGATATATCGGCATAGAACAGATGTAGGAAGACCGAAGATTGTTTCTAGTTCAGCATACTTTCTACTCCGCTTCAGGGTGGAGAGAATTTCTATTGCACTCAATCGCTTTGCTATTTCATCCACGTGTCTCAAGCTTGGAGTATCCTCCGCATGTGTTGAATCCGCCTAGAAACAAGTTCTTGAGTGCCTATGTCTCGTCGATAGAATAATTTGCCTTGAATTTTATCAAGCGACTCGACCACTTGCTCGTGCGCCTGTTGAAGGTTGTTTCCTATACCAAGAAGGGCGATGCTTCGAGAAGAGGTGGTTAGAATCCGTCCGTTCTCTTGGTGAACGCTTCCATAGTATAATTCCGTCTTGACATCTCCGATAATTATTGGCTCTCCGCGTTTTGGCGCTGATGGATAACCTTCAGGAACTAGATACGAACATACTGTTGCCTTCTCTTCGAAACTAGCGCGTTTTAGTGTGCCATTGATTATACCCCAGCAGATTTCTACAAAATTATCCTGAAGCAGAGGGAGGACATTCATTGCCTCCGGATCTCCAAGTCGAACGTTGTATTCGATTATTTTTGGTCCTTGCTTAGTGAGCATGAATTGACCATAAAGGAAGCCTTTGTAGGGTTCTCCTGTTTCGCGTTTGATTGCTGCAACAGTCTGCTGCATTACTTGTATAGCAACCTCCACATCCCCTTCGCCAACGAAGGGGAGAGAGTGGTCTTCGCAGCTATAAGAGCCCATGCCTCCAGTATTGGGTCCAGTATCTCCGTCGTACGCACGTTTGTGATCCTGTACGAGCGGCATTGGTATTACTTGTTTACCATCAACGAATGCCTGTAGCGTAAATTCTTCACCCTCGAGGCATTCTTCGATTATGACCTGTTCATGTTCTTTGAGAATCTGTTGACAATATTGGAGCGCGTCATCCTCGGTTTGGAGATGTTCGCCAAACACTTTCACGCCTTTGCCCCCAGTTAGGCCGTCTGGTTTTACAACGAATCCCCCAATCTCTTTTAGATACGCTTCGATACCTTCTATGCTGCTAAATATCTTAAACCGAGGGTTCGCAGATATCCGATGTTTTTCTAGAAGTTCACGAGCAAAGCTTTTACTTGATTCCAATTGCGCTCCTTGAGTTTTTGGTCCGACACAGGGTACACCCTGGTCCGCAAGAACGTTGCTTATCCCCTTGGCTAAAGGTGCTTCTGGTCCTACGACCGCAAAATCCACTTTAGATGATAGTTCTTTGAGATGCTCAAAGTCTGTTAATTTTGAAAGCAACGTTTTCTTTGAAAGCTTTACAATGCCTGGGTTTTTGTGTGCCATCAAACTATAGAGTTCAGCGCCACCTTTCACTAGAGCTTTGGCGATGGCATGTTCACGTGAACCATGTCCTATTAGTAAGACCTTGTCAGTCATATTTCTACATCTCCAATTTTTTCTTTACCTGCCAAGTTTGTATTTCACACCGTATTTTTCAACAAGTATTTCGCGCCCTGTTGTGACTGCCCCTAACCGAATAGCGTCTGGTAGAACCTTCTGGACGGCATTTGTTTGGATCTTTGAAACAGCGATTACAAAACCGATTCCCATATTGAATGTCTTGAACATTTCTTGATTAGTTATATTCCCTCTTTCTTGAAGGTAGGTAAAGATTGGAGGAATATCGGGCCAGTTATCCAACTTGTAACCCACCTTCGAGTTGAGCTGCTTCAGCTTGCGGATGCCTCCTCCAGTGATATGAGCTAGACCCTTTACAGGTACTTCCTCCAATAGCTGCATTATCTCCTTCACATATATTCGTGTGGGTGTGAGAAGCGCTTCGGAAACAGGAGTATTGTCGGAAAGTGTATCATCGAGTTTGGCCACTTTTCGTGCAAGAGTAAGTCCATTGGAGTGAATACCGCTAGAAGGGAGTCCGAGCAGAACGTCGCCAGCTGCGAGATCTTGTCCTGTTATCACTTTGTCCTTGTGTACAACACCAAGAGCTGTTCCAGCTAAATCGAACCCCTTTATTAGGTCAGGAAGCGTTGCGGTTTCTCCGCCGAGTATTGGAATGTTTGCTTGGCGAGCGCCTTCAAGTAAACCCTGAGCAATACCCTCTACGGCTTCAAGAGTTAATCTCTCATAGGCTAGGTAATCTACAAATCCAATTGGTTTCGCGCCAAGGCAGATAATATCGTTCACATTCATAGCAATACAATCAATACCGACGGTATCGTATTTTCCAATCCTTTGCGCTAGGAGAACCTTGGATCCAACACCATCAGTTGCGAGTGCTAGTGCATAGTCTCCGAACTCAACTAGATTTGCAAAATGTCCGAATTCAGCTAGAACTTTGCCGAAGGAAAAAGACTGCTTTGTGTATTTTCCTAGAATTTCGATAATTTTTCCTTCATGAACAAGGTCAACACCAGCCTTTGCATATGTGTCCACTGATTGCATCGGGGACAATCCTAGAATCCTAAGAGCTAGGTGGGCAGCATTGGCGCCGTTATCGATTCCAACTGTAGCAACAGGTACGCCGCGCGGCATTTGTGAAATAGAAAGCAAGGCGTCTAGCCCACCAAGCTTTGCAGAAACTGGAACACCAATTACTGGCTTTATGGTCAAGGAGGCGACAAAACCAGGAAGAGCGGCGCTTAGCCCAGCAACACAAATGAACACTTTCGCATCAGACTGGGCTACAATTTCCGTGACCTTCTGAGGCTCACGGTGAGCGGAGGCCACATGAAATACGTAATCAACTCCGTGCTCTTTGAGAACAGCTAGAACCTTGTCAACGATTTCTTGGTCGCTTTTACTTCCTGCCAGTATACATATTTCAGCCATTAATTCATCTCCTGCAATTGATAATCCGCTTCTCGGTAATAATCATATCAACGGGTACATCGTGTTTTTCAGGGAAAGTATCATCAACGATTTGTAGCTCATAGGCGAGGGCTATGAATAAAGCAGAACTACCATGATGATATCTTAAAGTGGTGAGGAATCTATCATAAAACCCTGCTCCATATCCTGTTCGGAAGCCCTTTTCATCAAAGACCACGCCAGGAACTATTACTAAATCGGCTTCTGATGCGAGCTGTTCAAGAGGGAAAATCCGCCGACTATCACGACGTGGTCGTAATATGCCATAAGCTCCAAGCTCCAATTCATCAACCGAGTAAATCTCTGAGTAAACAAGCTTTCTTCTCCTTCTTACTGAAATGGGTACGAATACGCGTTTTAACCCTATCACACTTTCAATCATCGGAAGGGTGGAAACCTCACTTCCTTTAGCGACATAGAAGAGAATTACTTCACCTTGATTAAACTCTTGGAGCGAAAAGAGATTGTTACCAACCTGTTCGCTTCTTATCTCCACTTCCTCAAATCGAAGCTTATTCCTCTTTTGGAGAACTTCTTGTCGGATTCCGCTTTTACTTTTCAATATCAACCACGCTGAAGCTTCATTGCTGTTAGTACGTTCTGTAAAACCGTCGCAACGGTTACTGGACCTACACCTCTTGGGACTGGAGTCAGATGAGAAGCTCGTCCTTCAACAGAACCTGAATCGACATCCCCCACTACCTTCCCATCTAGTCGGCTTAGACCAACATCGATGATTGTAGCTCCGTCTTTAATCATATCACCTGTTATAGTGAACTTGGGGCGGCGCCCGACCGCACTGACGAGGATATCAGCCTGCCGTGTTATTTCACTGAGGTTTTGGGTTTTTGAGTGGCAGATAGTTACTGTGGCATCTTTGTTTAGTAGGAGTTGCGTTAATGGCCTACCTACTAACCGAGTCCGGTTAATGATGACCGCATGTTTCCCAGCAATTGGAATTTCGTAGAAATCAAGGATTCTGACAACCGCTAAAGGAGTACAAGGGACGAGGAATCCTCCTGATAGTAATCGTCCTTGGTTTAGGGGATGTAATCCATCAATGTCCTTGAGCGGACTTACTGACTCGATAACAGTGAATGTACTAATTGTAGAAGGTAATGGTAATTGAACAATTATCCCTGTGATTTCAGGATTCTGGTTCAATTCCCTTATCTTGGCTACAAGAGTGTCTTGGTGTGTATTCACTGGGAATCTGTATTCTTTTGCGTTGATTCCTACCTTACGACATGCCCGGTGCTTCATTTTCACATATATTTGGGATGCTTCATCTTCCCCTACCAGTATTATTGCTAGAGTGGGTGGCTTTTCAAGCAGCATAACTTGCTGCTTTACCTCCTTACGAATTGCCCTTGCTACCTCTCGCCCTGATAAAATACTAGTCAACTCTAAGAACCTCTGCTAGTGGTTTTCCTGCATCAGCCCAAATCTTTTCCTGGTGGCGTATGTAAGCGGCTTGACGTTGGTTCCAAGATTCCTCCCAATCACCTGAATATTCGACAAACACTACTTTTCCTACAACACTTAATCGTTTTTCTGAAAAAAGTTGGATGGCTTTGGGAAACGTTCTGTGTTCATGGACAAGGACTCTAGCTGCTAATGACGCTTCGGTATCGTTTTTTCTAACCGGAACTTTTGTTTGTAGAATTATAGGTCCTGCGTCAACCTCTTTATTCACGAAGTGTACAGTGCATCCAGAAAACTCGTCACCAGCTTCAATGACCTTCTGATGAACGTCCAAACCCGGATGTTTTGGGAGAAGCGAGGGATGTATGTTCATTATCCGATCAGGATATGTATCTATGAATTGCGGGCTCAATAAACGCATATAACCAGCGAGGACTACTAGTTCAATACTCCTTTCTTGAAGAGCCGCCAAAATTCGTTGGTCATGAAGCTGACGACATTCTTCCTTCGAGGACCCTTGTTTTCGAATATAGGGAATATACAGCGCTTCGATATCGTGTTTCCGAGTGATTTCAAGTGCTGGAGCCTTCCGCTTATTACTTATTAAAACGGTTAACTCGATTCCACGCAGTACATCTAGATCAACATGATCTATCATTGATTGGAAGTTTGACCCGCGTCCTGACGCCAAAACACCAACTTTCATGGCGAACAACCCTTCGATACACGTTTTTCCTCATTTCTTTCTTAAATTTTACTCAAATATAACATATTCATGTATAAATTTGTGAAAATATAAACATTTTTGACACATACATGCCATTTTTTGGTTTGTAGCTCAGATAGATTTTTTATTAACATCGTCGATGTTCATCCATGCCTCCACCTGCGATGTGGATAGTCGGTATAGGACACAAAGGCGTGACAATTGACCCCCACGTCCAAGAAGTCTCCAAAGTAATTGATGACCTAGGAATTCAGGGCGTGGATCAGATTGAATGCATAAAAGTATATGCGATAATAGGAACACCTACCGAGAAAGAAATAAAGACAATCTGTAAAAAACTCCTTGTAGATCAGCTTATCCAATATCACAGGTACACATCACCTGAGGGGTCATTACTCGACCTCATCATAGATAAGGAGGAAAACGGAACTTGGTTAGCATTAATCCAATACCGCCCAGGCGTTACAGACCCCTCCGAAGAACGAATCAAAGATGGGATTCGTGTACTTGGAATCGAGAGTGTGTATTCGGTTACAACCGCATCACTCTACCTTTTCAAAGGTCGCCTGACAAATCAAATACTCGAAACAATCTGTGAGAAAGTTCTAGCCAATGATGTTATTCAGGTCCATTCGACTTGTGAGCTAGGCCGTTGTAACAAAAGCAATCTTGGGATATACGGAGCCCCCACTGACGATGCTTCTGACAAACCTGAGGCGTCATCGCACGTTTTAGCTGAAGAAATATCAATCTGCGAGGCTGGCGACGCTGATTTGATGAGCATAAGTAAAGGGTGGAGGCTTTCCCTAAACCTTGAGGAAATGAAGACAATTCAGAAGCATTATTCTGCAGAGGGGAGAAACCCAACAGACGTTGAACTAAACACCATCGCTCAAACCTGGTCAGAACACTGCTATCATAAAACCTTCAAAATCCCAGTCGAAACCGATGATGAAAAAATAAACGGGCTGCTCAAGACATACATAATGCGTGCGACCAAGGAACTCAACAAGCCATGGTGCATCTCTACATTTATTGACAACGCAGGAATCGTGGAATTCGATGAAGAGTACGGAATAGCGGTTAAGGTCGAGACCCACAACCACCCCACAGCACTCGATCCCTTTGGAGGAGCAGGAACAGGGACAGGCGGTGTGCTACGCGATATTATGGGCGTAGGGGCCAAACCCATTCTCTCTACCAATATTCTTTTCTTCGGGCTTCTTGATACTCCTCATAACAAGTTACCAAAAGGACTTTTGCACCCAATCCGGATGATGAAAGGAGCCGTAGCTGGGATTGCCGACTATGGGAATAAAATGGGTATTCCAACCGCAAATGGCGCCATATTTTTTGACGAAGGTTATCTATACAACCCTTTAGTATTCGCAGGTTCTGTGGGTATCATGCCGAGAACCAAATATGTAAGAAACCCACAGCCAGGCGACATTATTCTAGTTGTTGGTGGCAAAACAGGAATGGACGGAATCCATGGTGTTACCTTTGCATCTGCAGAACTAAGTGAAGAAACACAAAGCCTTGGCAGCGCAGTCCAAATCGGAAACCCAGTCGAAGAGAAAAAAGTGCTAGAGGGATTACTTCGAGCAAGAGACAAATACGAAAAACCACTGTATAGTGCTGTAACGGATTGTGGAGGTGGAGGGCTCTCTTCAGCGATAGGTGAAACTGCACGCGGTTCAGGTGCCGTAGTAAATTTAGAGAAGATACCCTTAAAACACCGAGGAATGAAGCCTTGGCAAATCTGGATTTCAGAATCTCAAGAACGGATGATGCTAGCTGTTCCCAAGGAGAATGTAGAAGAAATAATCAAGATTTTTGAGGAGGAGAACTGTGAAGCAACGCCGATTGGGCAATTCACCGACACCAAGAGACTTGTTCTCCATTATCAAGATGAAGTCGTAGGAAATATTGACCTCGAGTTCCTTCATCGCGGAGTACCTTTACTTCCCCGGCAAGCCCATTGGGAGAGAGAGAAGTTTCCTGAACCAGAATCAAAGGAGAAAACCTTAGGCAAGTACATCAAACTCATTCTCAGTTCACCCAATGTTGCTAGTAAAGAGTGGGTCATAAGGCAATATGATCACGAAGTTCAGGCTAACACAATAATTAACCCACTTCAGGGAGTCCATTGTGATGGACCTGGTGACGCTTGTGTTTTAAAACCCGTAGTTGATAGTTGGCGCGGGATTGTGGTTTCCAACGGCGCCAACCCAAGATATTCCATTGACCCTTACAATATGGCATTATCTGTAATAGACGAAGCACTCAGAAACAATATTTGTTGTGGTGGTCGACGAATCGCAATTTTAGATAATTTTAGCTGGGGCAACCCTGAACGACCTGACCAGCTAGGAAAACTGTTCGATGCGGTAAGAGGATGTTATGATGCATCATTGGGATTCGGTACTCCATTCATCTCGGGTAAAGACAGTCTCTACAACGAATATATTCAGGAGGACGGAAAAGCAGTCGCCATTCCTCCCACTCTAGTGATTACTGCCGTAGGAATTATTCCAGATATCAGGAATGCCGTGACCATGGATGTCAAGGAAGCAGGGAATCCACTTTACATTGTGGGTGAAACTTTTGATGAATTAGGTGGATCCCATTACTACGCAGTTCGTGGGTTTGTAGGTAATAACGTCCCTACTGTGAGGTTCAAGACTGCCAAGACGAACATGGACTCGTTGATTCTAGCGATAGATGCTGGGCTAGTTAAAGCATGTCATGATTGTTCTGAAGGTGGTATAGGTATAGTAGCAGCGGAGATGGCGTTTGCAGGCGATTTAGGGATTCACCTAGAGCTGGGATCTGTTCCTTCAAAAATGACCCAGAATGATAAGATTCTCTTTTCTGAATCCAACAGTAGATTCATTGTTGAGATTGCTGAAAGCCGCGCTACTGAATTTGAGGAACTGATGCATGGTGCAGTTTGCGTGAAAATCGGTAAAGTCATAGATGCACAAAAGCTGGTAATAGATGGAGTTGATGGTGAGGTTATTGTTGAGGAGCCGCTCAACGCATTGAAAGAGGACTGGCAATCGACCTTTAGGTGGTGAATTGGTGTTGACAGTAAAAACCATTGTTCTTCGAGTTGATGGAACCAACTGCGATGTTGAACTAGTGGAAGCGTTTCGTCAGGCTGGTGCACAAACAGAGCGAATTCATATCAACGAGTTAATTCGGGAGAAGTACTCTCTTGAGGAATATCACATTCTAGCTATTCCTGGAGGATTTTCTTATGGAGATTATGTGGCTGCAGGAAAGCTTCTTGCTAACGATTTGAAGTATCGTCTCCGCAAAGATGTGGAGCAGTTCATTGACCAATCTAAACCAATATTAGGAATTTGTAACGGCTTTCAAGCACTAGTAAAGGCGGGGTTCTTACCTGCACTTGACGGACGACGTGAGCAGCAAGCAACCCTTGCGACCAATGATAAGGCCCTTTTCATTGATCGTTGGATTTACCTCAAACACGAAAACCAGGGAACATGTATTTTCACTAAATCCTTGGATAACCAGTTATACGTGCCAGTTAATCATGGTGAAGGAAAATTCGTGATGAAGGAATCTGATATTCAGCGCTTAGAAGAAAGCGACCAGATAGTGTTTAGGTATGTGAATCCTAAAGGTGAACTTGCAGGATATCCATGGAACCCAAATGGATCAGTCTCAAATATCGCAGGTATTTGTGATGAACACGGTACTATCCTCGGTTTGATGCCACATCCAGAGAAGTATATCCACAGATATCAACATCCATTCTGGACCCGTCTGTCTGAATTAGAATTTAGTGGATGGCTTCCTCTCTTCAAGAACGCGGTTGATTATGCTAGGAGGCGTTTTCTTTGAAAATTTTAGGACAATCTGCGAGCCTTGTTAGCAAGGGGAAGAATAAGGACATCTACTCTTTGGATAATGGGCGGTTAGGCTTTGTCTTCACAAGTCGTGTTTCCGCTTTTGACGGGGTTGTCGGCACAACTACCCCAAAACGAGGGGAACTACTCTGTGAGTGCTCAGCAATGATATTCTCCCTATTTGAGAAGTTAGATATACCAACCCATCTGCTTCAATGGGGCTCCAATCAGATGATTGTGAAAAAACTTGTGCGCCTTCCTTTTGAGTTTATAGTGAGGAACGTTTTAATGGGTAGCGCATTCAAACGTTATTCTCGTGGGGAACTTGAATTACCTGAGGGAATGACTGGAATAGAATATGATGAGTTTCCCAAACCCTTCTTTGAGATAACGACCAAACTAGAAAAGCAAGACCGGCTCGTCAGTGGAGAGGAGATTCCAATTATTGCAAGGAAACACTTACCGGGTTATCAAAGAGAAGTAATAGAGACAGTGATGAATAAAACCAAGGAAACAACAGAGAGAATTGGGTTCTTGTTGAACCGCGTATTTGCTGCAGCAGGCTTTGTCTTCATAGATGGGAAACTAGAGTACGGGCTTGACGAGGATGGAAAACTATATGTCATCGACTCGTTTGGCCCAGATGAATTTCGCGCCTGTACTCCTAGCTCACTGGCTAGAACCTTGTTGAATATTCAAGACTCACCAGATTTCTACGACAAAGAATTCCTTCGCCGACAGCTCAGAGAAGCTCCAAAAGATGGAAGAGAGGAAGTTGTAGAACAGATTGCAGTAGAGCTTGAACTACGTTATGAGAGAATTACCTTAGCTCTTAGAGAAGTTATTAAGATGATTATCCAAACTCCCAAAGCACTCGAAAAACTCCAGCGGTGATGTTATGCCGATAAAGCGAGATGAAGTTCAAGAAATTGTGAGAAAATATCAGAAAGTTACAATTGGAGTATTGGGTTCGCATTCAGCAGAAGAAGTTGGGATGGCTGCTAAATCCGCTGGATTAGAGACGGTTGTAATTTGTCAAAAGGGGCGAGAAGCCCTTTACGCAGAATATAGTAAGCACCTGTTTGATCACATTATCGTTTTAGACCAGTTCAAAGATATCCTTGATGTTCAAGAAAAACTCCGTGAGCTAAACACTATCTTTCTCCCCAACCGATCTTTCTCAGTGTATATAGGCTATGACAACATCGAAGACAAGTTCCTAGTCCCTATGTATGGAAATCGATTCATGCTACGTATCGAAGAACGAACCGTACAAAAGAACCAATACTGGCTACTGGAAAAGGCTGGTATTAGAACACCTCAAGAATTCACAAGCCCTGATGAAATCGACCGCCTTGTTGTTGTAAAACTCCAGCGTAAGGAGGAAAGTGTTGAAAGGGCTTTCTTCTACCCTAGTTCGCCCGAGGAATATCACACTCAAGCAAAGGAACTTGTTGACAGTGGCTTTATCCGTGAAGAGGATCTCACTACAGCGAGAATTGAGGAATTCATAGTTGGTCCTAGGTTTCACGCTAACTTCATTGCCTACACTGTGCTACCAGGTTTCGATTTTGTCGGCTTTGAAGATAGAGTTCAATCAAACATCAGTGGCATTCTGGCCCTTCCTGCTAAGGAGCAATTGAAAATTGATGTGCCAGTAATAATTGAACCCATTGGACATTTCGGTCTGACAATGAGAGAATCAAAGAAGCCATTAATCTATGAAGCAGGTAGGCGGTTCATCGAAGCATCAAGAAAATACTTCTCTCCCGGGATAATTGGACCCTTCTCTTTACAAGGCGCCGTACCTCAACCACCAGATTTTGTGGTTTTCGATGTGAGTCCACGAATACCAGGTTCTCCTTGCGTAGGACCCTCTTCGCCAGAGATGCACAGATTATCTCTTAAATATAATATGGAGATACACTCACCGCTTGAACTCTGCATGATGGAAATCAATCAAGCACTGAAACTATCAAGGCTTACCGAGGTGGTCACGTGAGTGAAGACCTGATTCAGAGCTATTCTACCAAGGATTTATCGATAGCTACAATATGCAGTCATACGGCTCTCCAAATTTTCCACGGAGCACGTCAAGAGGGGTTCAAGACCATTGGTATTTGTAGACCAGAACGAAAAGAACTCTATGAAGCATTCCCTTATGGCTCACCAGATGAATTCTTGCTAGTAGATGATTTCTCCGAAATTTTGCAGTCAGAAATCCAGGACCGATTAATTGATGCTGGCGCGATAATGGTTCCTCACGGGTCTTTTGTCGAATATGTAGGACCTTCAAGAATCCTAGAGGACCTCCGTGTACCTACCTTTGGGAATAAAATGAGTTTGAATTGGGAGGGCAACCGTCATCAAGAGCTGAAGTGGCTTTCTGATGCCAAGCTACGCTTACCGAACAAATTTGAGCCCCACGAAATCGATAGACTTTGCATCGTTAAATTTCACGGCGCAAAAGGAGGGCGTGGATTCCTTCTAGTTTCTTCTGAGGAGGAATACCACCAACTTCTAGAGAAATCATTGAAGGAGGGGAAAATCAGCAGATTAGATGCAGACACAGCAGTGATACAAGAGTATGCGATTGGGGTTCGGTGCTATGTGCATTATTTCTATTCATCAATATTAAATCGATTAGAGCTATTGAGTATGGACCAAAGGCTTGAGTCGAATATAGATGAATTACATCGGATGGGCTCAACAAGGCAGGAATTAGCGAAGTTGGGTGTTGACCCGTCCTATGTTGTTATGGGCAATATACCTATGGTGCTTCGTGAAAGCTTGTTGCCAGAAGTGTTGGCTCTAGGAGAAAGAACAATAGAAAGTTCTCAGAAGCTCTTCTCTCCCGGTTTGACTGGCCCCTTCTGTTTAGAGATGATTTGCACTCCAGAGTTGGAGTTCATAGTCTTTGAAATCTCAGCTCGAATAGTAGCTGGAACTAATCTATTTCCCTTAGGTTCTCCATACTCCTGCTACTTGTGGGGAGAAGCTATGTCTACAGGAAGACGAATTGCCTGGGAGATGAAAGAAGCTCAGCGTACAGAGAGATTAGGAGAAATCATTAGTTGAGGTTCCTGTAATGAAAGTAAAAGAAGCGTGTGGCGTTGTTGGCATCAGTGCAGTTCCTCCGACCCGAGTTGCACCTCAAATGTATGTCGGTTTATTAGCCCTGCAGCATAGGGGTCAAGAGAGCAGCGGATTATGTACTGTTTCTGAAGAAGGGCTTGAGAGTCGGAGAAGAAAGGGACTTGTAAGCAAGTTCTCAGGTACAGAAATAGACCGTCGTAAGGGGTGGGCGGGGATTGGACATGTCAGGTATAGTACCACTGGTGCGGTTCGCCTTCGTGAAGCACAACCCTTCCTATTCTCTGCGGGAAACACACGGTTAGCTCTAGCATTCAATGGAACCATTGCAAATTATCGAGTGCTACGGAAAGAACTCAGACGGGAACGTTACAAATTCCTTACCTGTACTGACACAGAAACAATTGCTCAGCTTTTCGCCGCAAAGCTAAGAAAGACAGGACATGACTACATCTCCTCCTTTGAGTCCTTAATGGAAGAGCTGATTGGCGGGTATTCGCTCGCAATATTAAATGAGAAAGGCGACCTTTTTGCAGTTCGTGATCCTTTTGGGTTTAAGCCGCTCTGTCTAGGCAGACTAAGCCAAGAGAGTTTTAGTGTTTCCTCAGAGAGCGTCGCGTTCGACACAATGAGTGGTCAACTTGTACGTGACGTGAAACCTGGTGAAGTTGTCAAGGTCAACCATGACAGCGTAGAAGGAGTTCAAATCCAGAAGGAGGAACGGCATGCTCACTGCATGTTCGAATATGTTTACTTCAGCCGCCCTGACTCAGTTATTGATGGACGCTCTGTTTATCAAGTTCGCCAAAGACTTGGAAGAAAATTAGCAAAGATCCACCCAGCAAAGGCGGACTTGATTATACCAGTACCTGACTCAGGGAGGGGGGCAGCCACTGGATTCTCTATTGAGAGCGGACTCCCAATCAGGGAAGGTTTGATGAAGAACCGATATATCGGTCGCACCTTTATTATGCCAACACAGGGATTCCGGGAATTTTCTGTAAAGCTAAAACTAAATCCTGTACGATCGGTTGTAGAAGGAAAGAACATAGTACTCGTTGATGACTCGATTGTTCGTGGCACAACAATCAAACATATTGTTCGGCTGCTAAGGAGTGTTGGTGCTAAGAGCATCCACTTACGAATCAGCTGTCCACCGATAATCATGCCATGTTACATGGGCATTGATTTCCCAACTAGGCGGGAACTCATTGCAGCAGACTATTCTGTTGAAGAAATATGTCAGTACATCGGTGCTGATTCACTCGGTTACATGAGCGTTGATGGACTAGCAGAAGCGATTGAAATACCTAGAAATCAGCTTTGCCTTGCCTGCCTAACCGGTGATTATATCCTCCGAGAACGCCTAAAGGGACAATCTGTCGAGGCTCTAGAAACCGCCTTCTCAAGACGACTCCCATCACCTAGGCAAGAACCCTAGTCTCAACTGATACTACAATTTTTCCGTTGTGAGAAGTAGCGCCTTTCCAATAGGAATTCGGATGACTATTTTATTGAAATTTCTATGAAGACTTCTTCAGGAACACGGATTCGCATTATCTGACGCATGGTTCTTTCATCCGCTTCCAAGTCGATAAGGCGTTTGTGAATGCGCAGCTGCCAGCGATCCCAGGTTGGAGTTCCCTCCCCACAAGGTGATTTTCGGGTCTGCACCTTCATGATTTTAGTTGGTAAGGGAATAGGACCAGACATGTGAACCCCAGTACGGCTGACAATGGCCTTCACTTGCTTACAAACGTCATTTAGCTTGCTAATATCCACACTTGACAGCCGAATACGCGCCTTTTGTACCATCTTTATCAACACTTAGCTAACATTTCGCGTGATGACTTGCCATCGATAAAAAGGCTTCCATATAACTCTTTTTACCAAACACAAAAACGAAGTATTAGCAACAGCTAACACTGACATAAATCCGAAAAAAAGAGGAAGAAGAGACAAGTGCCCTAGAGCACTGTCCACTACTTCTTTACTGTTATCTTCTGTACTACTCCAACAGCCACTGTGCGACCACTATCACGAATCGCAAACCGACCCAGCTGCTTCATATCGGCAAACCGCTCTAACACAATTGGCTGCACTGGACTGAACTTGACGATAGCTGATTCACCTTGTTTGATGAAGTCTGGCTTCTCCTCCACCGTCTCGCCAGTACGAGGATCAATCTTGCTGATAAGCTCAGTGAAAGTCGTTGCCATCTGGAGTGTGTGAGCGTGCATAACTGGTGTGTACCCAGCGGCTATGGCTCGTGGGTGATGGATTACGATTATTTGTCCAACGAAATCTGTGATAACCTTGGGTGGGTCGCTGACATGACCCATGACATCACCACGTTGAACCTCGCCTTTTCCAATGCCACGAACATTGAAACCGATGTTGTCGCCCGGCTCAGCCTTCTGCATTTTCTCATGGTGCATCTCGATTGACTTGACTTCGCCCGTATGCCCAGAGGGCATGAAGATTACTTTATCGCCAACTTTCAAAACACCAGTTTCAACTCTACCAACGGGAACAGAGCCTACGCCAGTAATGGTGTAGCAGTCCTGGATTGGTACTCGCAATGGTGCTTTGAGTGGTTTCTCTGGCTGTACGAACTTGTCAAGAGCCTGGAGCAAGGTGGGACCTTTATACCAGGGCATGTTCTCACTAGCCTTATCCAGCCCATCTCCTGTCCAACCGCTGGTTGGGATGAAATCGACTTTGCTTGGATCGAATTGAGCACCCTGGAGCACTGAAGTGACTTCTGCCTTGATTTCCTCGTAGCGTTCTTGGCTCCAAGGAGGCGTAGAGTCGTCCATCTTGTTCACAGCAACAGCGACCTGCTCGATACCAAGGGTTCGGGCAAGGAATGCGTGCTCACGGGTCTGCCCGCCCGCACTGATTCCAGCTTCAAACTCACCCTTACGTGATGAAACGACAAGAATCGCCGCATCAGCCTGGCTGGCACCCGTAATCATGTGCAAGAATTAAGGAGCGTACCCCTCAATTATTCTTGATGAAGTCCGCGTGCCCAGGAGCGTCAATCAGCGTGAAGTAGTGTTTTTGTGTCTCGAATTTTCGAAAAGCTAGATCGATTGTTAGCCCACGTTCTCGCTCTTCCTTCAAGCGATCCATTACTTACCCCTTCATATCGTGTGATATGAAGTGTAGGCGAACTTGAACGAGGCGTCTTTCGTTTCTGATGCTAGCTTTTCTAATTTGAGCATTTCTTGTTTCGTTAGCGCACCCGTGACATATACGAGGTGGCCCATTAGCGTTGATTTACCATGATCAACGTGACCAATGATGATCAAGTTGATGTGTGGTTTAGTAGCCATTTCTTAATCTGCCTCTATTATTTTTTTCAACTATTTTTGGCTTGAACTTTTATCATACTTTATTGTTGTATGATGTCTGCTTGACATCGGTTCAAGCTTTGGTCAAGTCGCTGTGGTTGCTATAAAACTCTTTTGGCAAAGTGTTTACTTATGTTTGTAGAGAAGTCAAAGTGGTAGGAGGGCTTGGAAGGGGGATAACATAGGTGCTACTGTGGCTACTAGCACGCCAAGTATTTGTCCAAGAAGATTACGGACGATTTGACCCACTACTTGATTGAGAAGAACCTTAACCACTCCAGCAAGAGTGAGATTACAAACCATCTTCCCCACAGGGAGTAGAACGCTATACCAGAGCCAAACCACACTATCACGAACAATTGGTGATAACACACTAAGTATCCATGTAGCTATGAGATGAGCAAAATCTGCTAGCGTAAAGAAAGGAAAGCCCAACGCTTGCAGACTTGCCCCGAAGCCGGTGATAACTAAGCTTAGTAACCCCGTCGCCGATAAACTCGTAGCAGTAATACCCAAACTAAACACTGACCCGCTGATGTATTGGAGAACTATAGCGAAAATACTGAATACAACGCCAATAAGCCAACCATATTGTGTAAGTGTAGCGAGGAAGGTGTTGATAGTGAATGTTAAGAATATGAAAAGCGCTGTACCGATTGCGCTGAGAATCAATGGGAGCAAGCTGCTGAATAAACTAGTAAGACCACTCCCAGTTGAAGCCGAAGAAGTGGAGGCTAAACCCCCACCAAGAGCCCGACTAGTTAAACTAACAACGGCAAAATTCTGTATCAAAACGAGAAGCGGCGCTAATGAAGTGTATCGAGCATCCATTGTATTAATGCCAAGACTTGTGAGGATACTCTGAATGGCAGTAGTGATAGTGATTGCTACTAGAAGGGCCTTCCAGCGGCTGGGATTAAGTAACTGCCGAACACGCTGTTTGATTGTGAAAAACAGGTTCTTTGCATAATCCTTCAGCCTGTCTGTTAGCTGGTCGCGAGCGCGACCTGTAAGCATCTGTATGTAACTAGTTTCAAGAATAATTTGGGAAGGAAACTTTTGGCGCACAAACCGATCGAAAACATAGAATCTGCTGTAATATCCCCCTTTGTAGGTGTTTCCCCCACGAGAGCCGTATTGCCAGCTATTCCCTAATGTTCTATCTAGATTCTCGAAGATTGCGGGCCATCCACCAGGGTTTCCCCATCGACCTGTTTGATCTTTACCATTGTAGATGAAGGAAAGTTTTCCCCATTCCTTGTATGTAGACCATATTTTCTCATCAATGGATAGACTTCTCACGGTTTTTCCTCTATCAATTTCCTGATCAGATTGTAGAGGAACAGGGCAGATACGACCCACCCCAAGTACTGCACAGAAATAGATGAGGGTGTTCAAATCATCCCGAGTTACATCATCTAATCCATAACGCCATGTTCGATCACGAGCAGAATTCTTTCTTGCCGTCCAAAACGACCACGTTAATCTATAGAGTTTATTCTCTCCAAATCCACGAGTTGTACGACGGAGCCCGTAATACTGATTCAATAGTCCTACATGTCGGTATTTGACATGAGTGGGCTCCAGTTGCATCGTCACCCCAACTGGTCCAGCAGGCGTGTTAACCAATTGAGTACCAGTTAAAGCCAGAGTTGTCAGGCCCATTAGCGGGTCAATATGCCCTTCACGACACTCGAATTCTACGAGCCGAAGCCCACCTAACTGTGGTTCGTCTGGTTTGGGTGGCATTTCATCATTCTGTTGAGGTTTCAGAATGAACAAGTTCCATTTAGTTTTCATTACCACATCAAGACGTTGTTTCATCGAAAGTAGTACGCCTTGAATGAATGGATTTAGTTCTTGAAGTGTCGGAGGGGCTGCGATGAATAATTGATTCTGATATTTCCTCTTTACCTCTTTGACGGCTTCGGTCTGGAAAAGAGGACCTTCGTCACAAAGAATACCTCTAGGAACCCCAGCAATGCAGCTGTAAAATTCAGCAAAGAGTAGGTATTGTCCTCTAATAGTTTTAGTCGAGAAGCCCTCAATATCTCCTGGATAATGTGTGTGTATCTGGGCATTGTTTGGATTTAGTAAATCCCAAAGACACCAGAAACTCTTTCTCTTTGCTGAAACTCCAGTAAATCCAGTTCGAGTGGGAATAAGAAATGTGGGTAGTTCAATCCACCTATTACTCCATGTAGGCGCTTGGCTTGGTTTGTATCGAGCAGTAATCGTGGGATTAAGTGGAAGAATGAGAATAGCACCTTGCTGATTCTTGATATGGTTGATAAGGCTAGTATCTTGCTGGGCTAGTTCTGCAGTATCAATGTTTGAACGGTCTGGTTTGAGTATGAGAGCATTCTTGATATGGGCGACAACTGCATCTGAGTGGACTGGAAGACCATGATTCCTTCGGGCTTCTTGGAAATCAGCGTTGTCACTTATTCGATATATCACTTGGAAAGTGGAGTAGGTTTTCCCTTTGTGATGTGTGTAGGTAATGAAGTTGTCCCGGACAATTCCAAGGTTTTCTTCTTCAAAATAAACACGTTTTGTACCTTGCCCTGGAGGCGCTAACGCCATACGCTCTTCGTAAACCGCTGATGCTTGCTGCCAGTAAAGCCCCTTCGCATACCTTCCATCTCCTATGCCCGCCCAATGCCGAAAGATAAGAACTTCTGTTGTTAACTTAAGTGAGCCAATCACAGGAATAGGTGTGCTATTCAGAATCTCCTTTTCCAACCCCCTAACCTGCGAGTCAATCATCACACCCTCCTCAACAAGTGTAGCCATTGCTGGTAAAATTTCTTGGATTTGGGGAATAAGGATACCAATCTCCTTAACCGTAGTCCAGTCTAATCCCTTCATCTTGTCCAGTGTTTTCCTGATAGTTCCTTGAATTTGTTCTTTCATTATGCCTATACGGCCACACTTCAACGCTTGATCCAAGATATTGACATACGGGAAAGTCTCTAGTGTTGTTGGGTAAATGGCTTCAGCACCATAGTCGGGAGTTGTGAAAGTACCTGAAGCTCCAGGTGGGGGAGGTGAGGTCTCATCCTCACCAAAAAGGAAAGCTTGCAGAAAAAACCCAATTACTGGCAACTCTAACAGCTTGCTTATCAGAAATTCAAGAGGTACGAATATGATGTTAGTTAGTGCATTTCGAACCGCTGTAATGATGCCGAATATTGCCTGTAATAGCACCATTCCTAATGTCATAAGTATCGTCTTCCCAATTTCTATTAAAACGCTCAAACACTGTGTAATGAAATCCCACGCAGGTCCTAGAATTGCCTTGGGGTCGAAAAAGCTCAATTGCCCGTCTGTCACCTTCTTGATAGCATACTGGGTAGCTAACTCGCCTACAACCTCTGGTAGACTCAAGGGTTTCCCTGAATGCCTGTTCAGAGCCTCCGCTACCCCCTTAATCACATACATAGGCTCTTCAATATAACCAGCCTCAAAAAGCAGAATAGCCTGCACACTTCTGTCATATACGACTTGCCAGCCGAATCTGTCTTCTAACCCTGCATTCAGTTTCAACAGTCGCAGTAACCCGGTCAGCTTGTAAGATGCTTCTTCCAGATTTCGTATCTTAGCATAGTGAATTAGTTCATCAAAGAGACGCTGAGCCTCCAGCCCCACCTGATTCCACGTCTCTGAACCCGCATCCTTGTACATCGACTCCGCAGTAGATAAGAGGGAATCGCGAGCTTCTTGGATGCGTTCCTGCAAAGCAACCTCGTCCCTCAGCCTCGCAAGCTTTGCCAAGGTTTCCGCTACTTTTACCTCCACTTGTTTCTGATGGATTACGGCCAGTATCGTGTTCTCTAGGTACTTGTCTAGAGACTCATAGCCTAAATCCCATCCCCGCACCACCACCTCTCCATAAAAGAGGAAGGTGGGCACAAACCAGCCCATACTCAAAGACCCCTCAAAGACCTGAGTGGGAGCAAGATAGGGCTTGACACGGGACCAGTCCGCCTCCCCTACCTGATACTCTGGTGTGGTTGCAAAGGGACTCGCCTCGACTGATAGCAGCTGCGTTGACTGGAGGGCAGACTGCAAGAACTCGTCTTCCACCAGTGGATTTGAGTCAAAACACCATCGCTGGAGGTCACCCTCACCCAAATAGTACAGATCATCGCCTAACTGTTGTTGAAGGGCTTGAAGCCGTAACATCTCTGCCAGCGATAGACGAGCCGCATCTACGGTGTGTTTTGTCGGGTCAACAGCGGTACGATAGCCCACTAAGAGGAAGCTACCTAATACTGTAGTGAGGGGTTCTACTTGGAAGGTTGATAGGTTCAAGGCTTGGAAGAATTGTAGGAGGTCTTGGGCATAGGCATCCAAGTTGGTTTGAGCGTGGTGGTGTAATTGCTCATGGAAGGTCAGAAAAGAAATATCTCCAGGGAGGCTAGCTCCAAGCCCTGCGAACATAAAAAGCAGAAGTTTGGGATCAACAAACGCAAGACCAGCTAGGCAGATAACAATCCAGGGTCCATTCATTAGGATGTAACTACCAATCAGTTGCTTATCGTCAAGAGAAGCAAAGACATTGAGAATTGTGGTCTTGGCCTCGGCTTCTCCTGCCTGTAGGAGTGAAGTTCCCACAAACTCAGCCCGTAGGGTCACCACACCCACAAGACTTTGGGACACCAGCCAATCTAGTGTAGCCTCTCCTTCGGCGTTGGTGTAGGCTTCGCCAAGAAGTGATGTGCCGTTTATCCCCTCAAGGAAGAAGCGGATAAGCTGATGTGCCACTGGCTGTCCAGTGCTAGTGGTTACGATTGCAGTTATTTGGGTTGTCTGTTGAGTTGTAAGATCCGCTGGAACCGACAATGTAAGTTGGGTTGTCGCCACCACACAGAACTCTATTATCTCACTGCTTGCACCAGCCGGACTCTTTGCGATGACAGTCGCCGTGTAGCTGTGCATCCCCTGTAAGGGACCGATGATACCCGATGTCATCCACACACTACCATAACAGGAGAGAGCAAAGCTTTCTGGTACACTGTTGCCATCGGTGTCAAGCTGGACGGTGAGTGTGAGGAGGTCGTCAGGGTATGTGGCGTTCAGAGTGACCTGTACACTCAAGGTGTCTGTATCACAAATTGTCGCATTACCATAGAGGGTAGATAGCTTTGCAGTCAAGATGGTGGGCGGATGGTTGCAGAGGGTGACACTCTGCTCTGCTTGGCAAGTTCGTAATGCCAAGTCATATCCAATGAGGGTGAGGATGTGGTCACCATCTGGTAACGTGCTAGTATCGAGGGTAAGGGTGTGGCTACCTGATGAGTGGAGGCGGAATAGCACTACCTCGCCATCTAATAGTAAGATTGCTTCTCTCATGTTCGCATCGGCGAGAAAGAGGGTGATTTCTACAATGCCTGTGAGGATGGTTCCTGCGGTGGGGGTGTCAATGCGAACCACTGGGTTCTCCAAGTCCACAGTGAAGGCTTCGGTGTATTCTGCGACATTACCCGCAATGTCAGTGGCTTTGATGAGAACTGTGTGTGGAGCCGCTGTAACTGCTATTGTAAAGGTGGTCTCGTTGGTGTTCTCTGCAACACCAGAGAATATGCCATCGATGAAGAGTTCGATTGTCTCGCAATGCCTGTCTGTTACAAAGACCACCACGTCAAGCGTGGTGTTTTCGGTGAACCCTGCCTCCGTTACTGGCAGAAAGACCTCCAAGATGGGTGCTGTGCTATCTATGAGAAAAGTGACACTCCGAGCAAGAGCATTTCCTGCGCGGTCCATTGCCTGAACCAGTATTGTGTGGGAACCATCAGTGAGATTGGTTAAGGTATATTGGCGGTAACTACCATCGAGTTCAACAGCTAGGGTTCCATCGAGGTAAACAGTAAAGGTTGCAATCCCTGCGGTGGTGTCGCTGGCACTCCACTGAATACGCGGATTTACACTAGAAGTGTGAGAGTCTTCCAAGGGGGCTGTGATGGCTAGAGTCGGGGAAGTTGCGTCTGTGGTAAAGATGTTTGAGGTGCTTTGGTGATTGCCAGCCAAATCAATGGCTTCAACGGTCAAAGTGTGTATGCTCTCGGTCAAGTTGGAAAGCAGGAACATCGTGTCTACGGTGTTCGCCAATAAAACGCCGTCAAGGTAGACCTGATAATAGGCAATTCCCGTATTGTCAGTTCCCTCCCAAATAGCTGACAAACCAGTAGCGCTATAGTACTCACCCTCCAATGGTGATGCTATTACGACATCGGGTAATGTGTTATCTACAACCACAATAAGGCTGTGAGTGGCTATCCAACCTACACCATCGGAGGCTATAGCAGCCAGGGTGTGGTTACCATCACACCACTCTTGAGTATCCCAAGGAAACAGAAAGGGAGGACAGGTCGTTGTGTTGTAGAGGAGAACACCATCAACGGACAGGACAACCCACAACACACCAGAGGGATTGATACCAAAATCATCTGCTGATACCTCCACGACAACGGTTTGGCTGAGAATTGTTCCCTCAGAGAGAAAATCCACCGTTACAATGGGTGGTGTGGCGTCAACATGAAGCGTTCGTAACAAGCTAGCCCAGTTCCCCACCCTATCTACTGCTGTGGTATTCACGGTGTATGTTCCTTCTATTGTGGGTACTGTCCATTCTTGGGTTTGTGAGCCTGTATCAGTTGTTGAGATCCTGTGATGGTAGTTATTGGGACCTGTGATGGTCAGGTTGGAAGCCGCCAACCCTGCTGGGGGATTGCCCTCATCGGTCTGCTGCCACACAAGACTACACAGTTTTCCCGCAGCAACATGAGCAGCATTGGCTGGGGCAGAGAAGGAAAGGAGGGGTGTCGTGCAATCAATCAGATAGATACCGTGAATTGTTGTTGCACCCACTTCACCAGTTTGGGGGTTTACCGCAAATGCCATCACATCGTACCAGCCCTCCAATACACCAGCAACAACCTCTGTCAAGTAGCCATCACCACTCCCATTTACAGGAAGATAGAGATTACCACTTGGTTGTTCATAGACTTGGGTGCCATCACAGATAATTCGATATTTTGCAAAGGTGGGACCTGCTGCATAGGAGACAGTCACATTGAACTGATCGCCCACAGCCGCATAGGTTTGAGTCGAATCTGCTGTGACACTCCACCCCCCATGTGTTGCCAACCTGTTAACCGAGTTTGCGGAAAAAGTCCAAACACCTTCTGCAGGATTATTCACGAATATACTATACGACGCTTCACTGAGCGAAACAGAGCCTGATGGGTTGTTGGGGCTAGATTGGTAATTACTCCAGCCACAGGGGAGGCTGAGCGAGAAGCTCCCCGGTTGCCACTGGGCACCCGTAACTTGACTACTAAAGGAAATGCCCCAATCAGCAAATGAAGCACCACTGATAACGGAAAAGGTGGTGTCGGCGGTACGCTCCCAGCTAGCCTCCATTGATTCGTGGTGATTGAACACCGTCACAGGCCAATCCGAGGCACCGCTGTCTGAGCGAGTGAAATAATATGAAGTACCAGTACCACTGGCGCAAGTATCTAAAACACTCACATGACCCTTTCCCCAGTCCACTCCATTTGACACCGCATACTGCTTGGTGGGATCCGCTTCACTTCTAAGAGCTAGGTCCAGGTCACTGGATCGAAGCTTGTGGAGAGCCCACAGGTTAGCATAGTCAAACCGCACCGCACTCCAATGACTACTGAACAGGGTTGAAGCAGTGGTCACCCAGACATTTAGACGAAGCTCAATGGTTGCCGCATGATCCGGTAGGGCGCTGTCAAAATGCAGGTTAACCTCATCGGTTACCCAGGTGTCCAGCGGCGAAGCCAAATCCATATCATAGGGGGTGGCTGCTAGTACGCTATCGACGTAGATTTGGGCGCATATTCGCACCCAGTTTTTGTAGCGAAAGCCAAGGGTTAGTTGGGTGCGGTGGAGGGGGAAGAGTCCGCGTGTGTCGCTGAACCAGCCCGGCGGCACCAAGAAGCTTTGGCTGAAGTAGCCCTGACAGGTACCCTGGTAGATAATCCAGCCGATGAGGAGGGGTGATTCGATTTCTCCGTAGGATATTCCTTCTTCACTGGCAAAGGAGATTTGGGCGATTCCATCGGTGTGGTTGGTCCAAGGAGTGCCGTGGTCGAAGTGGTAGTCGCTGAGCCATTCGCTGCGCTGCCCCCATAAATCGCCCACATAGGAGGTGAAGAAATAGTCGAAGTAGGTTCCCTCCGTGGGCGGATCCACTTGGGGACCTATCACTTCCAGCGACGAGGCTTCGGTCATGTAGCGGTTTGTGGTGGGTGTTGTACAACCTGCTGTAATAGTGCCAGAAAGGGGTGCAGAAGACCCTGAGAAAATATCCACTCCACTTGTTGGAGGTATCAGTTGTTGTGGGTTTGGATTGGCGATTGGTAGAGTTTGCTGATGGTGAGAAGCTGACTCCCTTAGAGGAGGAGAGTCTGTAGTGAGGTGGGGGGATTGGGGGAAGGCGCTGATGCTGCCTAGAAAGAGAAGGAGGAGCACGCAGGCGATGGAACCATTCACCTTCATTTTAGGTACCCAGTTTGCGAGCGGATTTTAGTTCCTTTTTATGCGTTACGACCAATTCGGTCTTTACAATTCTCCCTTTTTTCCCTTCAAAAACTAAACAAGTATCGTAAATACCCCCAATGATGTGAAGGGTGAGAAGCTAGCTGGAAGGTAGATTTTTAACAATCGTTTTGAATTGACCTGATGGAAGTAGGTAACTCATACTCCGCCTTAATTTACCACTACCATCGTAGTGCAATGAGGGAAAGTATCATGAAAATCACGAAACTGAAAATTACAGATTTCAAGGCACTCCGCCATTTCGAGATGGAGGACATCCCTGACATTGTGGTGCTTGGTGGACCCAATGGTGTTGGCAAGTCAGCTGTTCTCGAAGCTATCAGCTACCTGAAGACTAACCTTGGCCCTTATCACGGAGGTTTTAGTCGGGATAAATTGAAACAGGTAGTCACGACAAATGCTGAATATGCTGAAATTAATGCAACCTTCCGACTACATCGAGACGAAGTAGAGTATATTCAAAAAATTCAGCCAATTCCTCTTCCGCTAAGCGGTGATCACGAACTGAGTGGTGCCGTGAGAATCTTTCCAGACGGGAAACCCCAAGTTATTAAACGTGACGACCCACTACCCAATCTTCTCGGATTATACGACAGGCATCGCTATCCGCAAATTGGTATCGTCGAGCATCTTGATCCCCACAGACAGTTGCCACCGAAGGCAATTTCATCTCTGTCCCTCAAAGGATTCGATGACCCAGAGGAGAAACAACGTAGAATTATAAAGACAGACACCAAGTTTGCCTTAACGAAGAACTACCTAGTTCAACTTGCTACTGCTGATGCATTTTCAGTATTAAGTGCAGTCCAGCAAGGAGAACAAGTGAGTAGTAAAGGGATTCCTGATTCACTCTTGCCTATTAAAGAGATTTTTGATAACTTGTTAGCACCTAAGAGATTATTGCGTGTCGATTTGGTAGCAGGCCAACCTGCACAGGTTATTGTTGAAACGCCTAATGGTGAAGTGGACATCGATGCCCTTAGCTCGGGGGAAAAGGAGATTCTCGCAGTATTTACCGAGTTTCACAAGCTCAAACTACAGAACTCAATTGTCTTGTTCGATGAACCTGATCTCCACCTTAATCAGGAAATCGAACGACGATTAATCGAGCAATTTAGGAAGAGCGGAAACGGAACGAACCAGTTTTGGATTGCTACTCACTCCTTAGCAATTATGGATTCGGTTGAACACGACGAACTATTTCGTTTAGAGAACTACCGTGGAGAAAATCAAGTTGTTCATGTTTTTGAAACAGCAGAGAAGAGACGGCTCTTCAGACATGTTGCGGGAAGAACAGGGCTTGTGACCCTTGGACGCCGCATCATCTTCGTTGAAGGTGATACCGACCTTGGTCTGCTGAGAACACTTTATCCCAATCTACAAGGAAAAGTCACCTTTGTACCCAGTGGAGGGGTGAATCCTGTTATGGGTATCCAAAGGCAAATCGTCGACCTATTATCGATTGCAAGCCCCTTTACGCATTTCTTTGCCATCCGTGACCGGGATTTTGCCCGTGCGGAAGAGATTCAGAAATGGCAGAAAGATGCAAAAGAAAAACTGTTCATCTGGTCGAAATATCATCTTGAAAACTTTCTCTTGGATTCATCAGCTATCTTTGGAGTTCTCCAAACACTACTTAGTGAGAGGAATCCCTTTTCATCACCAAAAGATGTGGAAGCTAAACTACGGGAAATTGCAGAAAGTGAACAGGAGCGGGTTGTGGTCAAATGGATGCAGTACGAGTTGCGAAGAAAAGTATGCAGTACAGTATGCAAATCCTCCTTCAATGAGAAGGTCCAAGGAACGCGAAGGACATCAGCCCGCCGTGGTGTAGTACGGAAGCTTAATCCATCAGATCTTGAAAAGAGTGCAGAGTCTAGACTTGCCAGTATTCTGTCCGAGGTTGAGGAGGTAAAAAGTAGTTTGGGGAAATTAATTGAGGATATCCGTTCTAGCGTTGAAGCAGCCTTGGCAGGAAATGAGTGGCGGGATGTGTTCCCTGGTCGAGAGATTCTGAAGCAGTTCGTTCAAAAATACGGTCAAGGTATAGCATACAAACACTTCAAGAATTTAGTGGCAAATGAAATTCAGCGAAAGGGTATCCCTGAAGAAATTCAAGAGTATCTGAATCATATTATCCAATATGAAGAGGAAGCCTAGTCGGTATGCAAGTTATTTGGAGAAAAATGGACATATTGTTCAACAATACTAGGAGGGTACAGGTTCGTGTCATATGTTGAATCATTGCAGGATGTGTTGAAGCGAAAGAATAAGACATTGTGGAAGCGTTTGGAGGGTATCCGAGAGAAGGCGGAAGCGGTCCTCCAGTATGTTCATGGACAATTCCCATATTATACACCACACGGCATCCACCACAGTTTGGCTGTTGAAGAGATCCTTAATTGGTTGGTACTCGACGAAGTCAAGGACAAGATGGCAGCGGAAGAGCTTTTTTTTCTTATTGTAGCAGCTTGGCTACATGATTGGGGTATGGTTAAGGCCCAGGATGAGCCGCTCACACCTGAAGAGGTACGAAATCAGCATCATCTACGAACTGAGATGTTTCTCGAACAACTACACACAAAAGTTGGATTAGAACTACGTGAAGCTGAGATTGTGGGGCGTATCTGCCGTGGTCATCGACTTCGGGAGAAATTAGATACTCCGCTCTATGGGGATTTGGATTTTGGGAGTAACATCTTAATTCGTCGCCGTTTTTTAGCTTCATTACTGCGATTAGCTGATGCCTGTGATGTAACACACAGCCGTCTACCAGAGATAATCTATTTCAATATCAGCCCTCAGGGACTTACAGAAGACCATTTCAAGAGGCATCTAACTATCTATGGTGTGGGTCGAGTTCCAGATGCGCCGCACAAACTTCGTATTAGTGGAGTTGCTCGTGAACCTCGAGGGGCAGCAACTATAGAAGAGATACGCGTTCATATTCAAACAGAACTTGATAGTGTCAAAGGGTTCCTCGGTCAGCACGGTATTGTGCTCGATGTGGTGGCTGCACAGGTAGATGCCCGAGGGTTCATCAATGAACCAATACGTTTCGCCCTAGCTTCGGAACGTATTCTTGATTTACTCATTGGTCGAACATTATATGAGAGGGAAGATGTAGCAATACGGGAACTCTTACAGAATGCTATTGACGCCTGCTACGCTCGTGTAGCTAGTGACCCTAAATTTAGTGTTGAAAATGCACGTATCGAAATCGCAGTAAATCAGTCTCGCGTTGTAATAGAAGATAATGGAATTGGGATGACTTTCGATTGGGCAACTAAATATCTCGCACAGATAGGGATAAGTTTCTATGCTTCTGAAGCATTTGAACAACTTGTTCAAGACAAATACGATCCTATCAGCAAATTCGGTCTAGGAATTCTTTCATGTTTTCTCCTTGGTAATGAATTAACGATAGAAACTAAAAGAGAAGGGTCAGAGCCTTGCAGGTTTATCATCCGTAACCTCCAAGAAGGTTGGCTGTATCAACGTGGAACACGAACAACCCCTGGTACACAAATCACACTAGAGCTTAAACCCTCAATCAATGTTGATCTTGATATATCAATTCTCCATTATGCTCGCTGTGTAGATATCCCTATTTTTCTTAATGGAGAAGCTTTGACACATAACTGGGGGATGCAGTCCCTCGAATTTATTGAATATTTATCCAAAGAGGAATCCCAAGAAGAGTCTAGAACATATACATTTCAAACGCCATCATTCGACTGCACTTTAGTCGAGATTGATGCAACAATAGATGGAAAACCTGCAATCCTTATAGCGAATCGAGGTATTTTTGTCGAGCTTTGGAACGGAACTGCCAACAACATGCAAGTGCTCTTGGGTGGGGTCATTGGTTGGATTAACATAAAGAAGAGCGATATTGTTGAACTATCTGTTTCTCGCGACCGTATCATTTCTATGATACCCATCATTGTTGAACTCGTAAAACTAGCAGCAAAAGACTGGGTTTCTCGGTGGAAAAGAAAATTACCTCCTCGTGGTTTAGAAGAAATTAGTTACTTTCTAGAAAACGAGTTGGAAGAATCAGCCTTATCGCTCTTTTTCTGGGAAGAACTTCAGCTTGTGGTACGCCCTGAACAGCTTATGTGTCCCGAATTCAGTAAGTGGATGGACTATGTAGAACCTCGCATCGATTGCACTACCAGTCCACTTGCTCTATTAGGAGAAAAGGCGTTTAGGAAAGCTGTTGGGAATGAACCATACACGGTTGTGCTAGTCCCTGAATTTGCTCCTTTGTCAAGGTCGAGAGCCGATTTGAAATCATTTCGTAGAACTGTTTGGGATGAATCTTATCTGATTAGAAGGATAACAGGGCCTGATATTCAGATTACAGATTTGTCAAAAAAGGAGTTGTTAACTGGTGTAATTCAAATCCTTGGAATGCTCCCAGAACAGAAGCGCAAACAAATGGGACATATTTCCCTACAATTATCTGGAGATATCCCGAAGCCTCCGAGTGAAATTAGTATTGCGGAAATTGTTTCGAGCGTTCTCGATGAATGTGTAGCAGGCAAAGCCCTACCAGACTGTATGGCTCCTTCATGGGTTTTATTCGGCGATTACCCCGAAATATTTCATGTAATAGCACCAAGTGAGATAATAATTCAGACACGCCCATTGGTGATTCAGATTGGTGACCATACAATCTGTGAAGTTGGTAATGCTAGGATAAAATGTGACCGTGCATACTTGGACTACGATGGAAGGAAGATTTCAGAAATTACCGCCCCCTACAGGGCAAAACAGATTGCTGGAGATTGGTTGGCTTGCGAATTACTTCCCTCAACAAGCTTCTTAAGAAAGGAACGACTTGACCGGTGGAAGGCTTTCAAACGCTATGTCACAGAGAAATCCTCCAGTGAACCTAAAGTTGTACCCCCGATATTTCTCCTAGACCAGGGGAGGAAAATCTTCTCACAACTTTGGGAAAAAAGAGATGAATTAGCTGCTCACGCTCATAATGGAGCGCTTGCGAGACTTTGGTTAGCAGGCTTCATCCTCCACGAGTTCGGTTCTCAAGTACCCATCGAAAGAGAAATTCTGAGTTTCTTCTTAGATTGAGTTCTTTTGAAGCTATACTGCCTGTTTGTCACTAGATATTCTACAGATACCAATCATTGGATTTTTTGATGATCAAAAGAATTCTGTTTCCTTATTTTTGGCTTGGAGATGATTAGTTATCAAGCGACGAGAACTCTTTTGGCAATAAGCCTAGCTTTGAGAAGGGGAGGTGTTTTAGCGCGCTGAGAGAGCCATGCGTTCCTTTTCTTCGCGGCGTCGCATTGCGCTGCTTCTGGAGTCGCCTGTTGAGGCAGCAATTAACTCGTCGGCAACAATTTCCTCTACTGGGGTTAAGGTTCCGAAGCATTTGCTCCAGACCGCTTCGGCTAGGAAACGAAGCGCCAAGTCTATTCGGCGGAGCGGTGCTACATCACAGGCAGTATGATAGCTGATTCCGCCATAACTGATGCGTGTTGTCTCCTCTCTTGGTGCTGCATTTTCTATTGCTTGAACAAGGATTTGGATTGGATTTTTACCTGTACGTAGATGGATGATTTCGAAGGCGCTTTGGACGATGAGTATAGCGTGGCTTTTCTTACCCGCGATTAGTCCTGCGTTGCGGCTTCCTGCGCTGCGGCGACGTGCCCAACCAGGAGTCATGAGCCGGTTTATGAAGCGTTCAACGATTGGGACATGTTGTTTGCCAAATCGACGACGTTCATGTCGACCATGAGTGTGAGGAACAATGACTGGGCGCAAGCAGATGTATTTAGCAAGGGCAGGATCACTTTTTTCTATGCTACTTGTACCCCATCTATCAAATAGCTTTATTTCTGCGGAGGTGGACTCTTCGGATGGTTCGGACGTGGGATCTGTGGACATGTGATTTCAGCACCTCGTTAACGTTGGGGTTTTTCGACCTTGCCAATAATCATTGCTTCTAAGGAAGCACCATTGCACTTTATTACTTTCCAACGAACTCCAGGAAGGTCACCAGAAGCCCGGCCTCGGGCGCCGCCGATGCCTTCGATGATTACTTCGTCGTGTTCGTCAACATAATTGAGTGCGCCGTCGCCTGGTAGGAAGGCTGTGATTTGGCGACCGTTACGGACGAGTTGGACACGAACACATTTACGGATGGCTGAGTTGGGTTGTTTGGATTCAATTCCAACCTTTTCGAGAACAATGGCGCGGGCTTGTGGGCATCCCTCGAGAGGGTCAGCGCTGACATCTAGGCGTAGCATTCGTCGCTTGTAGTAGCGTTCTTTCCAGCGAAACTTCTTCCGTTTCTTTCGAAGTTTACGACCAGCAAATTCACCTTTGGGGGCTTTTGAGCCTGGCATATTCTCTTTACCTCAATTGTTTTGGGCGCTGGCGATTTCGTAGAAGGCTATAAAACTCTTGCTATATTATCTTGAATTCAGACGCCCTCTATGCGATGGCGATTGTGTCAACACCGTGATGTCGTTTTGCTAAGATGCGAGCGCGCCCTATATTTCGTCCATTGCGACCGATTACGCGACCACGCTGTTCAGCACTCACAGTTATGACTGCGACCCTTCTGCCACTGGGCTGTTCCTGAACCTTCACCGCTTTAACTTGCGCAGGTGCAAGTGCGTTTCGTATGAGTTCCTCTGGAGTTCCAGCTGCCTCCACAACATCAACATCCCGCTTCATTATTGTACGGACTCGTTTTATTGTGGCACCACGACGACCTATTGCGAGACCAAGGTGACCAGGAGATACCACAAATATAATGCGATCACCCTCTTGGTCGATAACACAGTCTCTAACTTCGGCTCCGGTTATGTCGCCAAAGAGGGCTATCAGCTTCATTTCTTCCATATTAAATTTGATTGATGTTGAGGAAGATGTCACTACTAGTCCGCTCCAGTTAGGATGCTGATATCTGCATCACCAGGCTCAAGTACTGTAAGAGTGGTTACCATGTGGGGGCGTCCGCAGAGCTGCCCAAGATCCCAACTATTGCTTCTATAGTGATGGATAGGTACTTGGTTAATACTCGCTAGACTACTTATTCTCTCCACAACTTCAGATTGTGTATTACCCGCGAGGATTATCACCCGTGGAGAACCCACACGAAGTAGGTGCAAAGCTCTGCGTGTACCAAGAACTGTTCTTCCTGATTTTACTGATAATCGAATAGCTGTTTCTGCGTCCATAAGATTTCACATCTCACCATACTGTTTTTACTTTTCCTTTTGAGGTTTGGGAGGCATCATGAGTAGGTCTATTGATCCCGTGCCCAAAGGCATTTGCTGTCCAACGATGACATTTTCTGTGATACCAAGTAGGGGATCCTGTTCTCCTCGAACACTAGCATGAATTAGGTGCTTTACGGTGACCTCGAATGCTGCGCGAGAAAGAACACTGGATTGTTGTCCACTGATACCGTGTCGCCCAATTTGGCGGATTTCTCCAGTATTTGTCATCAAGTCAGCCACCAACATGATATGGCGGATATCAACGTCTAATCCTTGCTCAGCAAGAACCTCCTCGGCTTCTAATATAATGACACTGCGGGCCGCTTCAATTCCTAAAGTATCAGCGATTTCATGGATGTGATTTGAGATACTCCGGGTATTATCTACACCCTTTGTGCGTAATACTCCCCTCAGGTTAGTCCCCTCTGTATCCAGGAATATTTCTCCCTTCTCTTTTGTCACAATAACCCGTTTCACACCAGCTAGCCCCTTGATTAGAGCTTCCCTTACTTTCTTCAATGTTTTTTGGAGCTTGGCCATAGGAACTACTTCTTCTCCTTCTCGTAGCCCAGGAATAATGACGATTCGTTCATCATCCCCCTCAACTTCCCCAACCTTCAATTCAAGAAGCCTTTCTTGTATCATCTCTGAAGTAACTTTCTTGTCCTTCATCAACTCGGAGTGTAGTTCGATGACTATTCCTCCCTCAGCAAGGTCAATAGACACACTTTGGGAAACACGTTCGACCTTTGTCTGTTCGATTTGTTGAACAAGCTTCATAACCTTACTCTCGTTTTGACGATGTTCTTCATCAAGATAAACGCGCATCGTTGGTGTAGAAGGATTTCGACGAGCATCAACAATCTCGATAAGTCGAGGAAGCCCGAGAGTAACATAAAGTTCTGTTACGCCAGCATAATGGAACGTTTTGAGGGTCATTTGAGTTCCGGGTTCACCTATAGATTGTGCTGCAACAGCTCCAACTGCCTCACCAGGCTGAACAAGAGAGCTATGATATGCCTTTACAACTTCTTTGACAATACTGGACAATTGCGTTTTTGAAATCTTGCGTGATAGTAATTGTTCACGGAGGTCTTCGATAAGGCGGGGTGGGAGTGTTTTCTGTTGCCTCCCTAATGCTTTGTCTATTTCCTCTGGAGTGACGAATTTCGATGACATACAATTCTACCTCTTTTGGCTTAGGACGCGTTCGATAATAGCGGCGAGGTTTACGGCTTTCCCATGGTCGCTTCGAGCAGGGTCCACACCATCCTCTCCATACCTAAACTGGATGATAGTACCTTCCGAGTTTCGGACTGTTTCGTCATATTCGACCTTGATGTTCTGGAGTGCATTGATAAGGCGTCGCTGCATATAACCGCTAGTACTTGTTCTAACAGCTGTATCTACCAGTCCTTCCCGACCACCCATCGCATGAAAGAAAAATTCTACTGGGTCGAGTCCTCTACGGTAGCTTGATTCAACGAAGCCACGGGCTTGGGGGCTTAGGTCGCCTGATTTGAAGTGTGGTAGTGTTCGTCCACGGTAGCCTCGAGAGATTCTTTTTCCACGTACTGCTTGCTGACCTACGCAAGCTGCCATTTGGGCAAGGTTGAGCGCGTTTCCTTTGGCACCTGTTGATGTCATTATTACTGCGTGCTTGTCTAGTCCTAGTTCCTGACCTGCCACTGCTCCTGCCCCATCCCGCGCCTTGGACAAGAGTTCCATCATTAGATTCTCAAAGGTCTCCTCTAGTGATAAACCAGGTGTTCTTTGTAGTTCATTTGCTCTAAAGGCTTGAATAAGTTTTAGCCCGTTTTCTTCTGCTTCTTTCAGGATGTCTTCAATTCGTCGGACAGCAGCAGATTCGAGAGTGACGTCGTCGATCCCCATGCTGAAACCGCTGTTAGTGATCAAGGTTACTAATAAGGGACACATCGAATCAAGAAACCGGCGAGCCTCACTGTTGCTATAGTCTTTGACAATTCGGTGCAGTACGCTATTAGGTTGAGCTGCACCAAAGGCTTTCTTGTCGATAACACCTGTAAGCAGCTGGCCATTCCTAATTAATACGAAACTGTCGTAGAGACACTCTTCCTCCTGGCAAACGTCGCATTTACGGCAAACACTTGCCTTCAGAGAGAGATTCAGTTCCTTGGGGAGCAACATACTGAAAATCTGCTTTCCAGTCCACATTGGCTCTGGCTTTGTAACAGAGGGCTTTGGTAGGTCTTCTCGGTATCCTGCTGAAGCAAGTAACTGACAGGTCTGCGCCTTAGTGAAGAGAGTCCCCTTCCTTGTTAATAAGTAGGCAGATGAGATGTAGTCCTGAATCCCACCGATGATTGGTCCTCCATACCGAGGGCTAAGAATCTGCTCTTGAACAAGCATCAAGATACGTGATTCAGCACGAGCCTCCTCACCCTGAGGAACATGAAGGTTCATCTCATCTCCATCAAAATCAGCGTTATAGGGGGGGCAAACGCAAAGACTTAGCCTGAATGTTCGGTAAGGCATCACCTTTACTTCATGAGCCATGATTGACATTCTGTGTAGTGATGGTTGTCGATTAAATAGAACAATGTCCCCAGTGCGAAGATGGCGTTCAATGATGTGTCCAGCATCAAGCCCATCTGCATTTGTTTTTCGGTCTTTAACAAATCGGAGGTCAATTCGTTTGCCATCTGGGCGTATGATGTAGTTGCACCCAGGATGTTCTTTTGGCCCTCGTAACACTAGTTGGCGCATATCCTCAATATTCCATTCAGTAACACGTTCAGGTACAGTCAGTATTTTTGATATCTCGAGCGGAACGCCAACTTCATTGATAGAAAGGTTGGGATCGGGGGATATGACTGTACGGGCTGAGAAGTCTACCCTCTTACCAGAGAGGTTGCTTCGGAACCGCCCCTCTTTACCTTTTAGGCGTTGAGCAAGTGTACGGAGTGCTCGACCAGACCTATGACGAGCGGGAGGAATCCCCGAGACCTCGTTATTGAAGTAAGTAGTAATGTGATACTGGAGGAGTTCCCATAGGTCTTCGACGATTAGTTGCGGTGCACCTGCTTCAATGTTTTCCCGGAGCCTCTGGTTAATGCGTATTACGTCGACTAGTTTATGTGTTAGGTCATCCTCGGATTTGACTCCTGATTCAAGTGTAATGGAGGGTCGAACTGCCACAGGGGGTACAGGTAGTACAACGAGAATCATCCACTCGGGACGTGATACACGAGTGTCTATTCCCATCAGGTAGCTATCTCCTTCTGGAATCCGCTCTAGCCGGTCGCGAATATCTGTTGGTGTTAGCCGCACACTGCCCTCCATTTTTTCTTCGTAGAAGGTCGTTGGTTTCTCATACTTGACCTTATATTGTTCTGCTTCGCAGTGTGGACATGCTTTTGGTTTAGCTGCATCTTTAAGTACCGCATCAGCCAAATCTTGGTCTAATTGACCCGTTTTTTCGAAGATTTCATCCATTTTTTGCTTATAGACAGGAAACAGCTCTAGCTTGAGCTTCAATCTAGCGCAACGTCTGCAGACCGATTTGAGGAATTTCTTGATTAACTTAGCAAAGCTTACATGCATGACTGGACGTGATAATTCGATGTGACCGAAGTGTCCTGGACAGTCTCCTACACGATTTCCACATGTGCTACAACGTTGCCCAGGCTCAATTGTTCCGAGCTTACGATCCATAAGACCAGAGGAAATTGGGAGCCCGTCCTCGTCGTATGTATCGGCTGTCACGATTTGTGTGACACTCATCTTGCGGATAATTTCTGGTGCAAGGAGTCCAAACCAAATGCTTCCTATTTTTTTCAATCGGTATGATATTTTCTATTCCTCCTTCAAGTCCTATCAGCGAGTTTTAGCCTGGGCCATATCCCTAGGGAAATCAGTTCTTGCAGTACAAGTTTGAAGGCGTATGATATATTTACCTTACTTATTGCTGTGGTCCTAGGTGAGCAGACTGGACAACGGTGGCGGTCGCGGTTTCGATCATATTCTGCGAGCATTCCACACCCTTCACATACTGATGCAGTGTACTTGTCAGATTCCTCTAGGAGACGTTCTCGGAGGAGAAGTGCAGCTCCGTGCCCAATAAGGCAGTCGCGCTCCATTTCGCCGAATCTGAGTCCTCCTTCCCTAGCTCGGCCCTCTGTTGGTTGTCGTGTAAGAATCTGTACGGGACCTCGTGCTCTAGCATGCATCTTATCAGCAACTAGGTGATGAAGTTTTTGATAGTAGATGACACCAATGAACAAGTCTACTTCATATTTTTGCCCTGTAATTCCATTGTACATAGTCTCTCGTCCGCTGTATTTGAAGCCTAGCTCGCGCATCTCTTTGAATAATTCTTGAACCTTAATCCCTGAAAACGGAGTGCCATCTATCTTTTCACCCTTAAGGCAACCGATTTTCCCTCCAATAGATTCGAGGATTTGACCTAGCGTCATACGACTCGGGAAAGCATGAGCGTTAACAACAAGATCAGGAACCACTCCAGATTCAGTGAAAGGCATGTCCTCCTGGGGTGCTAGGAGCCCGATGACACCCTTTTGACCGTGACGGCTAGCAAATTTATCTCCTAACTCTGGTATCCTCTCGTCTCGAACTTTTACCTTCACCAGACGATTGCCATCGATGTTCTCAGTGAAAACAACCTTGTCAATAGTTCCTCTTTCGCCGTGTCGAAGGCTGACTGATGTTTCTCGCCTCTTAGGTCCAGGTACTTCTAGTTCTGTGTACTCCTCAAGGAATCTAGGTGGGCTTGTCCGACCTATGACTATCTCGCCCCCCTTGATTTGGAATTCTGGCTCAATAATACCATCCTCACTCAGTAGACGATAGGATTCAGCGGCTCGATATCCACGAACCTCCTTACTCGGAATCTCAAATTTATCCTCTTGCCCACCGGGATATTTACGCTCCTCGGCATCATAGCATCTAAAGAATGTTGATCGGCAAATACCCCTTTCAACGGAGGCTTTGTTCATAACTAAAGCATCTTCAATGTTATAACCCTCAAAGCTATGGATTGCTACAACGAGGTTTTGCCCTGCAGGGCGCCGGTCAAAGCCTATTACCTCCATAGGTCGAGTGGTTACAATTGGACTCTGAACATAGTGAAGCAGATGGCTGCGCGTGTCAACCCGAAGCATAAAATTGGCGGAGTAAAGACCCAAAGCCTGTTTAGCCATACCTGCTTCGTAGGTATTTCTTGGGGACTGATTATGCTCAGCAAAAGGAACTAGACTCGCACAGATTCCTAACACGGCTTCAGGCACAAGTTCAAGGTGGGTATGATCTTCAGTGACGTCTTCTGGATTCATAGCAATTAGTGAATTCTCCTCTTCTTCAGCGTCTAGATACTCAAGGATGCCTGCTCTTACAAGATCATCCCAACTTAATTCTCGGTTACGAATTCTTTCCACATATTGCTTCTCCAGTAATGAAACGCCATCTTTCACTACGATGAGTGGTCGTCTTACACGACCTGCATCACAATTTACTTGAACCTCTTGTGTATCAGCGTAATAAGCGACATTCACTTCATCACTTAGTTCACCCCTTCGCCGCCGATCGCGAAGCCGGGTGACTAGGAGTTCAGGGTTAGCATGAACCCCTATGAATCGACCATTCAAATAGACGTAGATACCTTTGCGGTCCTCCAAAGATGTGCCTTCTAGAGGTGATAGCTTCAGGGAGAGCAAAGCTTCCTCCACATCAGCTACATCTGAGCCCACAGAGATATACGCCATAAGTGCCAAGTTTTTCACTAGCCCACAATTTGGCCCCTCAGGAGTTTCTGCCGGACAAATTTTCCCCCAATGCGTCGGATGCAGGTCACGTGCTTCGAAATGTGGTTGGCTGCGGCTTAAAGGCGAAACAACGCGTCGTAGATGGCTTATTGATGACATGTAGTTAACTCTGTCGAGAAGTTGGCTGACTCCGGCTTTGCCACCAACCCAGTTTCCTGTTGCTAGGGCGTGACGTAATCTCTCTGTGATTACATCAGCTCGTACTGCAGTTTTGATTACGGGTTTGCGGCCCCTTGTCGCTGTACGTTCAAGCTGGTATTTGATATCTCGGCAGAGATTGAGGAATGCAACACGGAAGAGGCTGGTGAGCAAATCTCCTGCTAGTTTAAGCCGCTTGTTTGCATAGTGGTCTTTATCGTCCTCTGCTCGCTTGTCCAAGGATAACTCGATGAGGCGTTGAGCCATTTGCCCCAAGTAGTGAGCCTTAGCTATCCCTGAACTTGATTCAGTACCGATATGTGGAAGTAGATATCTATTCAGAACCTGACCCGCTCGTCTTAGACGATAGTCCTTAGTTTGCCCAACCGCCACACGTTTTCCAATGTAGTCCAGTGCACTTTCACGTGTCGCCTCTGAATCACTCGGGATGACTAGAGATTCAGCGGCGTGAAAACTGGGAATCATCTCTTGCTGAATCGCCGGCTCATCACTTACTGCACCAGCTATCTCTCGATCAGTCACCAGACCAAGAGCACGCATTAAAACAACAAGAGGTATCTTTCCTGGGACCGAGGGAAATGATACTCGGAAGGTGTGATCAGTGCGCCGCTCCATGGTTACGGGAGCTCGGAATCCTCTAGCAGTTGAGAAGACTTTTGTCATGTGTGTGCAGGAGCTACTGCTTGTCGCTTCCTCGATTAGGATACGATTTGGCGCCAAATCTTCTTGGGTGACTAGCACCCGCTCAGATCCGTTAATCACGAAGTAGCCACCCGGGTCGTTCGGATCCTCACCAGCCTGAATCAATTCTTCAGGTGACATATGCGAGAGACAACAAAAGGAAGACTTGAGCATAATAGGTAGACGGCCAATATAGACCTTTGTTGTGTCCTTAGGATATTCCATCCCAGTTTTCTCATCTTTATCGATTGGGGTCATTTCAAGGTAAACTGGGGCTGAGTAAGTCAGGTTTCGAATACGTGCCTCCGAAGGCGTAATCTGTCGAATAGAGCCATCAGCCTCCCTAACAGAAGGATCCCTAATCTCAATCTTACCAATCTTGACATAGAAATTCGGGATATCAGGTTCGATCTTCCCGACATCACTAACGATTTGCTGAATACGCCGCTCTATGAGGTCGTTAAACGAATCGAGGTGCTGCCGGACGAGGCCCTTCGAAGCGAAGAAGGACTTCATTACTACCCATCTATCTTCTGAAGTGAGCGACATAACATTCCTCCAATGACGGAAACCCAGTCTAATTTGACCAATACTCTGCTAGACGGTGAAAAGTATCCCTTGAACAAGGCATCGACAGCCCGCACGAGATGAAATGCCCTTGATGTTCTTGATTCGATGAACCTGTGTCTCACGTATATCTCCAGATTATAAACATGCGGCGCCAACCAGCCATCGCTCAAGTGAACCCAAGCCAACCGCCTGCGGAGTTAATTTGCCAATGTACAAAGCCCTTTTAAAGATTTTGAATCCCCGCGCCAAATGACAACAAAATAATGCGCATACACAGAGAATAAGAAGAAGTGGCGCCCGCACCGGGATTCGAACCCGGGTCCTAGGAGTGACAGTCCCAGATGATAGACCTGATTCTGCATTCTGGCAGTTATTGCCAAAATCCTACACTATACGGGCTGCAATAGTTTGCTTTGGGTGTTTGGATAAAAAGCTTTCTCTGCTTAGTGTGCTACGCACTTGGATTAGTGGTGCTGGTCTAAGAAAAGTGGTGGTCCCGCCTCCCGGATTTGAACCAGGTTATGGGTCCTTGAAATGCTCCAAGGACAAACCATCTGGTTACTGCCTTGACTGACACCACGTCATAACCCGGGGGGCTCAGGGTGCGAGTAATCTACAGCCAGACGCTCTACCGGACTAAGCTAAGGCGGGTCCTTTTGGTTTGTTGCCTTCGTTGGTACATTCCTTTTAAGATTTTTCTAAGTGTTCGTTGGCGATTGTTACTTTGTTCCTGTGATTGTTTTAACGATCTGGTCGGCTGCTTCTTGTATTGGGGGTGTGATTGGTTTGGCGAATTCTACGTTGAGAGGTTGGATTCCGAGGATGAGGATGATTGTTTCGATTTGGTTGAGGAGGTACTCGATGAAGAAGGTTAGGGGGAGTTGGTGGGTGGAAAATGCGACGCCACCTATGCTGTCCTTGTCTATCAGGCGGATGGTTCCTGGAGGTTCGTTCATTAGGGCAGCGTCTACGATTAGGGTGAGGGATGGTTTCATTTCGCAGAGTTGACTGATGAAGTTCTCTGGTACGGTGCTGGCGTTGATTAGTTCCACGTTTTCAGGAACTCTGTTTTGGAGCTGTTTTATTATGTGAGGACCAACACCGTCATCGGCTTTCAAGTCGTTTCCAACGCCTAGTATGACGGTGCGTGATGATTTCCTAAGCTCTCCTGTTAAGCGTTGTCTCCAAGACTCCATTTTGTGAGAAGAATTTATAATAAGTGATAAAGGTTGCTATTCCTAGTAGCATCAACTGATCTGTTGAAGGGGTATACCATTGGTAGATGAGCATCCACTGGAAGAAGTTTCTCTAGATGAAGATAAGGAAGAACCGCGCCCTCAGCTCCCAGAGGAACCTATAACAGCGAAGCTGTCCAGAGGACGTGTCGTAGTTAAGGGGGAGATGGCCCGTGTTCTATACGACGCTGGGCACTTTGGCACTTTGAAAAGTGAATTAGAACTCGTCTTAGAGGCTGAGGAAGCCCTCTTACTTATACGACGAAAGCGAATTCAGGTCTTTGACAGAAAAGGAACTGAACTAGATTTCTCGGTGTTGCTTCAGATATTATCAGAACGCCACCCTAGATTATGGACGCAGTATCTTGTATACAGTGACCTTAGGAGCAGAGGTTATGTTGTCCGAACAGGCTATGGAAAAGGACTCTGGTTTCGCGTTTATCCACGGGGCGCCAAACTAAACGAGGCAACAGCGAAATATTTTGTGTGCGCCATATCAGAGGGTTCACCACTTAAAGTAGCAGAACTTGAGAAGCTTAGCAGTCTAGCGTTAAGGAACCGGAAAAAGCTGATGCTAGCTGTCTTGGATAGACAAGGTGAAACAACCTACTATCTAGTTTCACACGCCGACATCACGGCAGACTAGATAAAGGGAATAGGTGGCGGGCCCGCCGGGAAATTCAGCATACACGATTTGTATAGCGCGTTCGAACCCGGGATTACTGGCTTAGGAGGCCAGCGCCTTCTTCGGGGTATCAGTGAACCAATCCGACTTGGCCACGGGCCCTCGGAATCACCCTGTGCTAGAGGAAACACCTATTTCCATATTTCGCTTCATTTCACTAAACGTTTGATATCCGAGTCAGTGCCCACATAAACAGCGTTAGTTTGGTGGGGAAATAGGCCAGTTTCTAGAACCCCAGGTATTGATATCAATTGGCAATCTAGTTGGGCAGCATCAATGATTTCTGAAAATGTCACATCGACGATGAAATTTCCATTATCGGTGATTACAGGACCAGCTTTGCGATGGGCTTGCCTCACCTTTGGCGTACCCCCAAGTTCTCTAATTCTCTTCAAGGAAAGTGACAAAGCAGGAGGTATCACCTCAACAGGCACAGGCATTTTCACACCCAGCTTCGAAACAAGTTTTCCTTGATCTACGATAACGATGAACTCCTCGGCGGTTTCAGCAAGAATCTTTTCCCGCAAAAGCGCGGCACCACCCCCCTTGATTAACGCGAGTTGACTATCAACCTCATCTGCCCCGTCAATTGCAAGTGGAATCGTCGATATACTGGTTAGGCATTCTACTCTAAATCCAGCAGCTCGGAGCCGATGACCAGTAGCAAAGGAGCTAGGAACGGTTACAATCGAGATCTTGTCCGCAGCCACCTTTTCTATCAACAGGTCTATGAAAATATCAACCGTCGAACCAGTGCCAACGCCAAGGGTCATTCCATCAGTAACGTGGACCAGCGCTGCTTCAGCAGCCCTTCGCTTCTCATCTATTGCAGCCATTGATTCAACCTTCCATCCCTCCAGTCTCCTAGAACTTAATATAACTTACCAAGGAGCCGAGAAGAAAATAGATGGAGCCTCGGGCGGGATTCGAACCCGCGACCCTCGCCTTACCAAGGCGATGCGCTACCGAGCTATGCCACCGAGGCTCATATGAAGAGAAGTGCCGAGGGCGGGCTTTTCGCCGAACATTGCTGTTCAGTTTCGAACCCGCGATCTCCAGATGGCTCCGGCGCCAGGTTCAATTATAATTGACCCTGGGGCAACGCCCTATGAGTCTGGCGCTCGAACCAGGCTAAGCTACCTCGGCGTTTCCCTATCCCTGATTCGTTCCTTTTAATTCTTATTCTCAGGACCGCTACCCCCATTCAGTGCTCGAAGCAGTTTTAAAGAGAAGGCTGTCTCATCATTGAATGCGGGGGCCCTTCAAGGGTCAGCGACCGCATGACAAGGCGGCGGGGGTTTCCAAGAGACCCTATAGCCAAGCCTGGTCAAAGGCGCAGGACTTAAGATCCTGTCTCGCAGGAGTTCCCGGGTTCGAAGCCCGGCCCCCGCACCTTTCTTTTAGATAACCTCACTTCCAGTTAGAAAATGAAAAGCCGTTTTCATAAGGAAAAAAGGAGAGTGGAGCCTCGGGCGAGGATTGAACTCACGACCAGCAGCTTACAAGGTTCAACGTTACCGGTTTGGTTTCCGGAAACTCTGTCGCTCTACCACTGAGCTACCGAGGCACTCCTGCAGGTGAAGGATTACTACTATATGACTTTTATTGCGGTTGTTGAGGCGGCGGGGCTTGACAGGTAACCTTTTTCAATACCTCAGTTATTCATTCTTGTACTCAGCGGGCTGGTGGTCTAGATTCCCAGAAGGATAGCCTTCTGGACTAGATTGGTATGATTCGCGGTTTGGGTCCGTGAGATCCCGGGTTCAAATCCCGGCCGGCCCACCACTCTTTTCTTTGCTGTCATTAATTCAGGTTTCTGGTATTACGAAACAAATATATATTCAGAGTTGTTGTGATTGTTCGGACGCGGTCATAGAAACTGGGTCACTCCCGGTCCCGTTCTGATCCCGGAAGATAAGCCGGTTTCGTCTGTCCGAGTACTGATGTCCGAGAGGCTTCGGAAAAGGTCCGAACTGCGTCCATTTCTTCTGCCTTTTAGCAAAGGTTTTTATTCGCTATTGGAACCGTTCGGGAAATAGATACAGATTACTGGTGAGCTATACAAATGCAAGTTGGTACCGAGTGGTCGTGGATATTTCAGTTAATATTCATGGTCTTGTTTTTACTGATTTACCTTTACGGAACACGACTTCAGACATACATGATGCAGCGGCAAGTTGAAGCTGCTACAGTGCAGCTAGAGTCACTTTCAAAGCAGGGCAAACAGATTGCCTTTCGAGTGTTTAAAGAAATTGGAGTAGCGGAAGACGCTATCAATGCAGCCGTTGAAGAGTTCATGGAGTTCTTCATAATTGAGCCTGTGAACGTTGATCCAGCTGGCGTTCTGGGGAGATTGGAGCATCTTTTAGATGTACGCACACACAGATACGAGAAACACATAGCGCGGGTTGCTCCAAAAGCTGAACCTGCGCTAGCAGCTAACGCGGAGAGTGTACTCAGTGCAGCGATGGCTGTTTACTATGTTTTCCGTGTTGTACGTCACTACTTGATTCTCGGAAAGAAGACGAAGAGCCTTTACCTAATCATGCAGGTCCAGATGCAACTCCCACAAATCATGCAGATGGCTAAAGCCTACTTTGACGCCATTAAAGCATTTGCTGATGGTAAGCCCATAGGAGACGGTATGGGTCCTTTAGCTGTTGCACACCTAGCTCGAGAATTAAAGGCAAATAAATCTGAGGAGCTTGCACGGCACACAGTGTCCATTTCCGCCAAGTTTGAAGGACGAACTTTACACATTGTTCGCGCAAAGGGACATGGCTCACATGTAGGCAAGCCTGGCGAAGCAATTAGGAAGTTAGTTGACCGCCACAAAAGCAAAGTCGCTAGGATTATCACAGTTGATGCCGGCTTGAAGCTTGAGGGTGAAGATAGTGGACATGTCATTGAAGGAGTCGGTGCGGCAATTGGTGACCCTGGACCAGAGAAATGGAAAATGGAAGAGTCAGGTGTCAGATACGACATCCCGATTGATGCTATCGTTATCAAAGAGTCTCTCGAAGATGCCCTCAGCCCGATGAAAAAAGCGCTTGTTGATGCTGTCCCAAAGGTTATTGAACGGATAAAAAGTGCTATTCGCCTTCGTACAAAGAAGGGTGACACCATCATTGTAGCGGGCATTGGCAACACAATGGGTATTGCGTGAAGTAAATTCCTTCATTCGAAGGGTTCTCAACATAGGAATTCAGAAATATCCAAAGGAGTCATGGGAGGTCATTCATTGCCTGAACACCGTTACGATTGGGTGGCGATAGGCGGCACCTTTGACAGGCTTCACAAAGGACACAAGGTTCTATTAAGCAGAGCCTTCGAGCTTGGCAACAACGTTCTCGTTGGCTTGACAACTCAATCAATGATAACCCACAAACCAGACTGGGAATTAATAGCCCCTTACGAAGAAAGAGCAGCTAAACTAAGACATTGGATGGAATCTGAGGGCTATAAAGGGCGCTTCACTATCGAACCCTTATGCGACCCTTATGGGCCAGCAATAACAGAGGAGAAACTACAACTCATTGTTGTAAGCGAAGAAACCTACACCAGGGCCGTTGAAATCAACGAAATTCGGCAACAACGTGGGCTCCCAATCCTAGACATAGCAGTGCTTACAATGGTTTTAGCAGAGGACAAAACCTCTATTTCTTCAACACGAATCCGAGCAGGGATAATTGATCAAGATGGTCAGCTCGAATACCGCGACCGCTCCACTTGACAGTGGAAGGCTTTAAGTGTAGGCAATAGATTTCTTTCATTTAGCGATGAAAGGATACTGCCACCTACGAGGTCATGTCTGAAGGTATGGACCCTGATGAAGACTTGAGCATAATGGTGGCGACACTGGAGCTAGTTGAGGGTTATGCGGCATGTGACAGGCTCCTACACGATCTACGGCGTGGCGCCAAGAGGTGATTGTTGGGGCAACCCAGAATGTCCACAACTCAACGCCGGGTCGAGTCTAGTTCGCATATCTCGGCACATCAAGAGAGGACCTGCCGGAGGGTTGAAGGCGTTTCGCCCACCGAGGACGGTGGGGAGTTAGTGTTCTCGAGGAACAGAGCAAGGCCGACCCACCAATTATTTCAAAACTTATGACATCTAGCAGAGTGAGTTACGTGAATAGTCATCAAAGCCGACCACGTAGAAGTTTTTTCAAGTTTCTTCAACAACGCTTAGGTGACAAGATCCCGGATACCCTGCTGCCACGACGCCTTCGTCTCTACGGTCATGTAGCTGTTCTCTGGTTAGACCCTAAGATTCTATCTCAAAGTGAAGTTGTGGGAAAAACAGTTCTGGAATACGATTCTCGAATACATTCAGTTTTAAGACGCACCAATCCAATTTCAGGCCCCTTTCGTCAGCCAGCTTTGGAGGTAATTGCTGGTTCGCATGAGACAGAGACTGTCTTTTCAGAGAATAGGTGCACTTTTCATATCGATCCAATGAAAGTCATGTTCTCCCTTGGAAATAAAGCGGAACGAGAACGCATGAGCAAACTAGGAACAAATGAAGTTGTTGTAGACATGTTCGCGGGTATTGGGCAATTCACAATCCCAATGGCAGTTCATGCCTCTCCTCAAGTTATTCACGCAATTGAATGGAACCCAGATGCCTTTCATTACCTCCAACGAAATATCCGTTCTAATCGAGTTAATGATATTGTGACCTCTCACCAAGGAGACGCAGCTATCATCGCGCCTGATGTAGCTCAAAACCAATCAGATCGTGTATTAATGGGATTAGTGCAAGGTACAGTACAATATATCAATCAGGGAATAGTGTGCCTTCGACCAGGCGGGGTTCTACACTATCATGAAATCTGCCCTCGCCCCGATGCATGCGCCATTGCAGCAAAACAAGTCGAACGCGCTGCTCAGCAATTGGACAGAAAAGTACGAATTTTAAATGCTCGGGTAATCAAGTCCTATAACTCACAGAGCGATCATGTAGTTTTGGATATACAAGTTGATTAGTAGGTGGGTCGGTTTATCGGGTAGTAGTGTAACTATCGACCTCCCTTAGAAGTTCGTTGGCTTCTGTGTTTTGAATGAAGTATTCACGGACGGGCGTCAATAGTTCTGCAATAGCCTTTGCTGCTGCTTGTTTTAAATCTAAGGGATGGATTTCGCCTGATGCAAAAAGTGTGTTCAGTTCATCAACAGTTCCAATGCTTAGAGGACCACCATGTTTTTCAGAACGCTCGACAGTGAAAACACAATCTTTCTGAGAGAAGAGGAGGTGACGTACATAGCCCAAAACTGGGTTGTCAGTAACCTCCCTAGCAGGACAGTAGGCGTTACGTAATTTCTTCATTATTTCTTTAGGTGCATCATGAATGAGAATTGAATCATCGGGTTTAGATTTTGACATCTTCGTGGCAACTGCTAAATCCTGAGCCGATGTGCTAGAGGATGCCTCCATTCTAGATGACCCGCTCAGCCCTGAGAGTAGGGGAGTGTGAACACCAATTGGTTTCCAGTCGAGCTTAAGTTTCTCGGCAACTTCTCTTGCCAAGACATGAGCTCGTCGCTGATCCATGCCGCCTAAGCATACTTCGAATTGCTGATTAATAATATCAGATACTTGAAGACAGGGATATATGAGCTTCGAGAAGTCTAGTTCTGCATCTTCTCCGCTTCGACCCATGATTGTCATTGAACGCCGAACTCGAGCCAGAGTAAGGCTTTTCGCGACTCGGAGTGTATCTTCCCAATATTCAAGTTTTTTCATTAGATTCTCAGCTGTTACAACGCGAACTTTTCGGAGATTCACGCCTAATGCTGAAAAACAGTGTCGGAGATACACAGCACACCGTCTAATTTGATCAATATTACCACCGAATTTGTCGTTTATCTTGGCATGCCATGTCGCGAGTAACACATGCATCTTCACACCCAAATCTGAGAGCGTTCGCAACTTTTGAACCCAGACTGCATGACCCAAGTGCATCAATCCGGTAGGTTCAACCCCTACGTAGCCACGAGGTTTCTCTTTTCTAGCAAGTACAACTTTCAAGTCATCCAGAGTTACAACTTCTTCAGTTTGAAAAACGGCTTTCGCTACAGTTGGAGGCAATTCTTCCATTTTTCTATACTCTCCACTTCGAGGCAACAATAGGGCTGATATAAAGGTTATTGTTTCCTTTTCATGGTAATTCTTTAGAGAAAAAGAAGTCATAATATAATTCAAATCGGTGTCAACAGAAGATGCCAACCACACGCAATGCATCGTCAGTAATGCAAAAATTACTAGAAGAGGGTTTTAGGAATGGTGTTGCGTTACTGGTGGAATTATCGAAGAATGGAGTAGTGGTTATTGTGGAGGGTCAAAAGGATGTGATATCCTTAAGGCATTTGGGACTAACAGGACCAATTATTCCTCTTGCAGGGCATAGTGTGCTCACACTAGCGGAAATGCTTGCAGGGAATGCTCAAGTTTTGATACTTTTCGACTTTGATACTCGGGGCGAGCAACTTACTAGATTATTAATTTCGCAATTACACGGAACAGGGACGAGAGTACATCATGATTTTCGTAGGAAACTAAAGAAAGCGTTCAGTTGGCAATCCAGAGTAATCGAAGGATTAAGACCCCTAAATAGGGATACAAACACCACAAAGTTTTAATCACCCTCCACTCCAGTCTCATCTTGTATCATGCTTACATACCGTCAAGCCCAGTCTTGACGTCTTAACTTGGTATATCATTCACAGATATGATTGTGGTGAAGGAATAACACACCACTCATAACACATAACCAATCAAAATCATCCCTAGGTGATGAACTTGGGTTCAAGTACGCCTAGTAGTGCTACTACAAAGTATGAAATCCGATGTAAAATAGAAATTAGCGGAGTTGTTGAGACTCCAGATGTCGTTGGAGCGCTCTTTGGTCAAACAGAGGGCCTACACTTCATGATACGCGTTTCATGAAGGGGTAATCGGTGAAGATTTAGATCTGAGAGAACTGCAGCAGTCTGGACGAATAGGTCGAATAAAGGTTGAACTACACTCAGAGGGAGGAAAATCCCGCGGAATAATAGTAATCCCTTGCAGCCTTGACCGTACTGAAACAGCCATTCTTGCAGCGGCATTGGAGACAGTTGACAGAGTTGGACCGTGTTCAGCGAAAATCACTCTGGAGAAGGTTGAAGATGTCCGTGACTCTAAACGCAAACAGATTATTGATCGAGCTGTGGCTTTACTGCGTGTATGGGAGGGTGAAACCTCTCCAGGGGCACAGGAGATAACCGATAAAGTTACACGTGAAACGAAGACAGCAGAAATCACTCGATTTAATGGGCTTCCTGCGGGTCCTTCTGTTCAAGAATCAGATACAATAATCGTCGTAGAAGGGAGGGCTGATGTCCTCGCATTGCTCCGAGCAGGAATAAAGAACGTTGTTGCAGTTGAGGGTACCAGTATTCCTCCTTCCATCATAAAACTAGCAAAAACAAAAACGATTATTGCCTTCCTTGACGGCGATAGGGGTGGCGACTTGATTCTTAAAGAATTGTCTCAGGTTACAGATATCAAGTTTGTAGCGCGAGCGCCAGCGGGACGTGAGGTTGAAGAACTTACAACAAAGGAGATAACCAAAGCTCTTAGAAATAAAGTGCCTGCATCCCAGGTTGTTGGACGGATAAAACGAGGGGTAAGCGAGTCGGCAACAACAAGAGCCTCTTCAACTCCAAAACGCAGAACTCGCCGAACAACACAGAAAACAACTGCACCGCGGCGAACTGCAACCCGTTCTAAGACCACGACCAGAAGTGTTACACGACCAAAAAGTGGAAGCATCCCTAAACCGATTCGAGAATTAGCTGAGAAAATACAAGAGACAATGACTGCAATGATACTCGATAAGGATAAGAAGGTCTTGAAAGAAGTTCATGTCGCAGAACTGGCTTCAATGCTGCAAGAAATAGAAAAAGCGAAAACAATCATTCTCGATGGTGTAATCACTCAGCGACTGGTAGACATCGCTGGTGAACGTGGAGTGACCCTAATCATAGGCGCGAGAACCGGTAAAATTGTAAAGAGACCCGTGAAAATCAAGATACACACATTCAACGATTTATGAAGAAAATCCCAATAGCCAATGAGGAGCAAGGCTTAAATAGCGAGCTACCTCATTTTCGCCTTCAGCCGCATCACATCAAGGAGCCTCCAGTATGTCGAAAAGGAGTATGGAATTTACAAGGACTCTACAACTTATTGGACTCTTTTTTGGCTTTAGTGCTGGGGCTGTGGTTTTCCTCAACCTAGTGCTTGATTGGTCTTGGGACCTTGTAGCCGGCATTTTCTTCACCTCCACGTTATTGCTTTGTGGATTATCTTTTGGTGTCGCGGGTCTTATGACAGAAAACCCTGAAAGAACTCGTAAACTCTTTGGCGAATGGCTTGCTGGTAGCGTAGCAGTATTGATTTTCGTCATTACCATTTACGCAATAATTTAGGGGTAAAATAATAGCTTAATCCACTGAAATAATTCAAGGAATCAGCAATATATATTTGGCAATTATTGGTTGGCCTTATTCTCCAGTAATTTCACGCCCATAATAGCCCGCTGCTCTCATTTCCTCTTTCAAGAAATAAATTTATATTCGTCACGGATTTTACTGAGTGTTTAACTGAGGGGCTCCTATGTCTGCGGTAGATAAGCTAGAGGATATCAAACCAACTCGTATGGAGCTAATCGCCCTAAAAGAACGACGTGAGTTAGCAGCACGTGGCTATGAATTGCTCCGAGAGAAACGTGATGCTCTTGTACGCGAGTTCTTTGCAATTCTTTCTGAAGCGAAAAAGCTGAGAGAAGAAGTTGAAACAACCCTGGACGAAGCGTTCTCATCATTAATGGAGGCAAAACTTGTGGAAGGGGAGATGAAGTTGGAGGGGCTTGCACTAGGTGCACAGAGCTTCCTCGACTTCGAAGTCACAACACGGAATTTAATGGGTGTTTCGGTTCCAATATTTCGAGTAACTCAGCAAGAAGATCAGCCTCGTATTCATTATAGTTTGGCTGGTACTTCAGCTGTAGTTGATGCTGCAGCTCAAAAAATCAGAGAGACTCTGGACAAGATTGTAAGACTTGCAGAAGTCGAAGCCTCGGTAAAACGCCTAGCAGCAGAAATCGAGAAAACTAAAAGACGCGTTAACGCGCTTAACTTCGTTGTTCTCCCGCGAATAAACAACACAATCAGGTATATCGAGCTTGCACTGGAGGAAGCTGAAAGAGAGGACCTGTTTAGACTTAAGCGTGTTAAGGCCCTTCTAGAAAGCAAAACCACATCTGAATCTGAGTAGACTCTTTTCGAGGACTTCTCCTAAAGCGACATCTTCTAGGTTTCAGCCACCAGTTAGTACGATAATTGCTTTTGCCAAGTTACCTTCAGCTTGTTGGAGCGCTTCGCGAGCTTGTTCTTCTGTGACTGCTGCTTGGCTAGCCACAAGTTGAACATCTTCCTCTGTAAATGTAGCCTTCGATTCAGTGGGTACTTCACTGTCCACATCAGTTGAAGCGGTTGGGGCCCTTTCCACATGTTGACCTATAATCTGGTAAATCGTCTCACCTTGGGCCTGCATCATTACTATTTGAGGTTCGGAGATGACTAGCTCTTTATTGGGAAAGCGGATTATCACTTCGGTGGCGCCGTCCATTTGCTCATAATCAACACCGGCTTTCCTCATTTGCCGCTCCATTGAACGGCGTTTAACGCGCCTTTTGACTTTGACCATTTTTTGTCACTCGGATTCGATTGTTATTTTATATTCGGATGGCGTTTGCGAGACAAGTGTACTGTTAATTTGAGTAGAGGAATCAGCTTTTTTATTTTATGTTCTGCTAACTGAGACCAGCTGATTTTCTGGTATGACGTATTCGAACAGCTGTTCCACGTGTCAACTCTAGCATTTCTTGGGGGCAGAGATAAGTTTTACCAACTGCAAGGAGTCTGTCTTCTTGATCTACGATAAGCGCTTCATCACGCGCCCTCAATTGAGAGTCGACCTGAATTACATGTTTAGCGAAGACACTGCGCCCTTTCCTAATAAAGGGAGAAATCTCATTTGGGACCATTACTCGGTAACGTGGTGATTGTGATGCCTTATGGAGACGCTCCCCACCCGGAAATGTCAGGACGATACGACCATCTCTTGCTCGGAGGATTGCAAGAAGGTTTCCTTCAAATGAAATATATCGAATGCGTCCTGTCCCTCTAGAATATTTAATTTTACATCCATCAGGGAACAAAGATTCTCCAATATCCTCTCCGAATTGGTAATTTGCCACGCCTCTCACTTTAAAGAGAGGATTAACCGTAGATGTCAGCGTTGTCTCCTTTCCCAATAGTTTCGCCCAACACCTTAGCTATTGATTTCACAAAGTCGAGGTTTGTAACAGTATCACGCAACTCACGAATTGTGAACATACCTGCTTCAGTGCAGATAGCCTTCAAGTCAGCACCTGAGGCGCCGGGGCTTTTTATTGCCAATTGAGAGAGGTCAACATCTGAGGCGATGTGCATCTTCCGTGTATGAATTTTGAGTATCTGTTCCCGTGCAGCCCTGTCTGGCAGAGGAAACTCAATAATGCGATCGAAACGACCAGGACGAGTCAATGCTGGGTCAAGTATGTCAGGGCGATTTGTCGCGGCAATAATTCGCACATCACCACGTGGGTCAAAACCGTCTAACATACTTAGCAGCTGCATTAAAGTTCGTTGAACCTCGCGATCACCACTAGTGGCGATGTCTAACCGGCGGCTGGCAACCGCGTCCAACTCGTCTATGAAGATGATGCTTGGTGCTCGTTTTCTTGCCATGAAAAAGATTTCCCGCACAAGTCGAGCGCCCTCACCAATGAATTTTTGGATCAATTCCGACCCGATAACACGGATGAATGTTGCCTTTGTTTCGTTAGCTACTGCCCGCGCCAAAAGTGTTTTTCCTGTTCCAGGTGAGCCACATAGAAGCACACCTTTGGGGGGTTCAATACCTACTTTCTCGAAGAGTTCGGGATGCAGTAAAGGAAGCTCTACAGTCTCGCGTATTTCGGCAATTTGGGTCTCCAAGCCGCCAATATCAGCATAGGTAGCAGTTGGTGCCTCCTCAACAGTCATAGCTCGAACGAAGGGGTCGATTGAAGTTGGGAGTACATCGACAACAGCAAGTGTACGTTGATTCAACGCGACTCTTGATCCTGCTTCTAGCTCACCACCTACGACTGATTCAGGGAAGTGGACTACGAATTGTGGACCTGTACTGCTCTTTACAATGACACGTCCGTCATCAAGAGTATCAATTACAGTTGCAGCAACGAGTGGAGGCTGCCGTAACTTATTTAATTCGGCCTGTAACACGCGCACCTCGTTCCCGAGCCTTATACGTTCAGCGGCAAGGTGCTCCTTTTCTAGTTCGAGGTCCCGCACTCTCTGCTCTAGTAAAATAGATCTTTCGGCAAGGCTCATATAGTCTTCTGCTGAGACTGTCTTCCTTCGAGCCGATTCAGTGGAATCAGGCATTGCAAGACCCTCCTAATCACGGAACGCTAAAAGTTTTTGTGTTATGGCGGTAATACCTATTCAGTATCCAGGAGCTATTCCTTAAATTCTCAATAAAGGCAAATAATAAGGAGAAAAACAACGGGCCAAGATGCCAATCGGAGACAGAGAGTTTGAATTGTGAAGTTTGTGGACGGGAAACTCCTTCGACTCAGGAAGTATTACTTGAAGGTGCCAAACTTCTAGTTTGTAGCAGATGCGCCTCCTTGGGTCAACCAGTTAGAAAACCAAAATCTTCGGGCTCTACTTCACCCCCTTCAGTGACAAGACCTCCCACTCGAAGAAGCAGACCTCCTCCATCTCCCCATAGATATACACGACCAAGACATCCCAAACGTGAACTGGTTCCAGTGGAAAATTTCTCTCAACTGATTAGAGCCGCACGTGTAGAACGCGGAATGTCTCAGCAGGATGTTGCCCAGCGTATAAATGAGCGGTCTTCAGTAATTGGCAAGCTTGAAAGCGGAAATCTTTCCTTCTGCACTATCAAGCTAGCACGCAAGCTAGAGCGGCTTTTCAAACTAACTCTTCTCGAGGTAGCCGAACCTCTTGATTTATCTAAAGGCTCTGAATCTTCCAGCACAACACTAGGAGACGTTGTCGAAATCAGACGAAAGAAACCGAAGTCCTGACAATAGAGTTAGAACCTATACCTTTCTGACAGACTGAGATCGGGTGGACTTGAAATGAAAGTTCCAAAATGGCGCATCTTCGTTCTCAGAATTGGTCATAGACCTGAAAGGGATAAACGTCTCACCACACATTTAGGACTGACCGCACGAGCCTTAGGCGCGCAAGGTTTTTGGATTACAGGACTTCGTGACCCGAATGTTATCAAGTCAATTCAACACGTTAGTTGTCAGTGGGGACATAGAGCATTTATTGTTCAGAACCAAGAGTCGTGGCGGAAATGTATCCAGAAATGGAAGAACCAAGATGGTGAAGTCGTTCATCTAACGATGTATGGGCTTCACATTGACGATGTGATACCGCGAATAAGAGCTTCACCCTGCGACAAACTTGTAGTAGTAGGGGGACCAAAGGTGCCCGGTGAGCTGTTCAACCACGCGGATTATAATGTTGCAATTGGGCATCAACCGCACAGTGAAGTAGCAGCGCTAGCAATTTTTCTCGACCGTCTTTACCAAGGTAGTTCTCTTCATTTTGTCTCAGACGATGCTGAACTATCTGTTGAGCCAACTGCTCATGGGAAGCGTTTACAGGACCGCACTACTCAAAAAGAAGACAAGACTGTGCAATAAAAAACCCTTTATTCAATGAAGGCTAAAATAACATAGTAAACATGTCATCGACACGTGAGGAACTAATCAAAACTGTCGTGCAAGAATTTGCAGGCGAAGAAGCGTTAGAGGTACTGGGACACCTGAAGGAAGACGTGGAGACGACAGACGAGGTAATTGCCACAGAAACTGGCATGCGCTTAAACGCTGTTAGAAAGATTCTCTATAAATTATATGACCTACATCTAGCATCTTATAGAAGAACACGTGATAAATCAACAGGATGGTTTAAGTATTTCTGGCTACTCGAACCTAGTAGGATTCATGGCATTCTTTTGGAAAGGAAGCTGAAGGTTCTGGAAAGGCTTGAGCAGCGCCTGATTTACGAAGGCCAAAACACCTTCTATTATTGTAAGAACAATGGTTGTCCTCGTCATACCTTTGAGGAAGCCATGGCGCAAACCTTTAAATGCCCAATCTGTGCCGGACACCTCGACCACGACGACAACTCAGAGATTATCAGAATCCTCAAGAAACAAATCGAGCTCCTAAAGGCTGATATCGAATCGGGTTAAACCAACTTAGCAGCAAGGAGCCGAAATCACAAGTTGGGCCGATGGTCTAGCTATCCAATTGGGAAACTCCCTTTGGACTAGAAGGTTATGACACCGCGCTTACACCGCGGTGGTCGGGAGTTCGAATCTCCCTCGGCCCACCATCACTTCATTAGTCAGGAAGAGTGTATTACCTCTCTTTTGATTCAATCTAGGTTGATGACTGTTTATTTTGTTTTTTGCAAGAGCCAGCGGAATAAACTTTTAAAAGCGAGCAGCCGATACCAGCAAATCAGCTTTTGCCGGGGTTTCCTAGCCTGGTAAGGAGCAGGCCTGCTAAGTCTGTGACCATTGGTCTCGAGGGTTCGAATCCCTCCCCCGGCGCCACATACCTTCTCTTACCCTCCTACTTGTCCTTCCCTCTACTCTTCTCTTTCACTTACTGCATATGAAAATCAATCCCAGAAATGGTTAAATATGGTGGAATAATGTGAGGCATTTGGACAGTGAGCCTAGGCGGGGGGCTAGAAGCCCCGCAGCACGACTACGGGCTGGCCAAGGTTCCCCTCTACCGCAAATACTCTATAGCGGGCTGAATGCCGGCGTGAGGCTTCCTAACCCGGTGTACGACTCGCAGTTCGTTGGCAGTGAAGATCCGCCTCGGAGGATCGCAGGTGGTGGTAGGCTTTTCGTAGGAAGGGCTGAATCACCTCTAGCGTGTGAACCCAGCGAGGCCCTGGCGGGAGCAGCGTAAGCGCGCACTGTTGGTGCTTCCGAGATTCCCGGGTCGGAGACCTGTCTGTGGGTACGGCGGCGGTGAAGGTTGTCAATTGTCGGGGTTCACTGTCTACCTTTTTTTATTCTGCTAGCCTTTTTCGATTAGAACCTAGTTGAAGAAGAGGAACAGTAGGTCAGGCCGCAAGAAGGTGAAGGCGATGTTTAGGATGAGTAGTGAAAGTGCGAAGATGCGTATACTGTTCAGTAGTATTCTTCCACTTCGGCGTTCTAGCGAGACGGTGGCATCTATTAGTTCCTTGAAGAGCCTATCACCATCCAGTGGTGGGATTGGTAGAAGATTCATGATTCCGAGGCTTAAGCTGATAACATAGAACCAGAGGAGGCTTCGCTGAAACTCGATACCAAAGGAGGGCCCCAACAAATTCAGTGGAGGAACTAATGGAACATATGTGGTCAGGTAGATTCCAATATAGGCGCGTGAGGCGTTTTGTGGGTGTTCTCCTACGGTTAAATTAACTGATTCACCATTTACCGTGAATATAATCAAGTCGCCGGGATTTGTGTTGTCCAAGAAGGCACCGAGATCATCTGCTGTGGCAATTGATGTTTCGTTCATCCCAGTGATTACTGTCCATGGAGAAAGTACCCCATCTGCGGAACTCCCCAAAGTAACATCTGTGATGAGGACGCCTTGAGGAACCCGAACAACGAGAACTAACATGAGAATAGTTGCGATGAGAGCTAAACTAAGATTAGCCGCTGATCCAGCCGCGAAGAATCGTACTCTTTCGCGTCGCGTGGTCTTCACCTTGACATATTCTTCGTCAGGTTCAACGAAAGCCCCGAATAGAAAGAAGAGAGCGAAAAGCCCTGAACTCCTAACTGGGATATCATCTGCACGAGCAGCAACCCCATGCCCCATCTCATGTACTATGATAGATACGATTAGTGGAATTAGAAGTGTTAGAAAGAAGAAGAAGGACATTGTGATACCTGGAACTAAGGGGACAATTGGTCCTGGCGGACCAGGTGACACAACCTGAGGTAGAAGCCCGAAATCCACAAAGAACGATATCAGATTGAGTATTAGAAAGTAGAAGCCAATTATCGAGAAGGCAAAACATACTGCTACGAAGCCTGACCAGATATATCGCCAGGCTCGAGGATGCCATCGACCGATTCTGTTGAGTAGGTTGTTGAATCGCTGAGTCCGAGCCATCATCATAAATAGGCCAACTTCGATTCCCCGCTTTTCCAAGTTATAACGGGCATCAAGAATGAAGAGAATCAGCCACGCCAAGAGTAAAATTAACCAAGGGAGAAGCAGAGGAAGCGCTTCAAGAAAAAGAAGCAGGAATTCAAGTTGTAACATCTACAGCGCCACCACGTAGTTTCACAACGAGTTGATATTTTGATATATATGTCCTGCCCTTTTAGGAAAAGTGTAAAATAAGAGCGTGAAATGCTTGAGGATGGAGCCTTTGACATTGGCAAAGAAACACATTCTCATCCTTGTTGCGGTAGGAAATCATACAGAGGCGAAGATTATTGCGCGCCAATTAGTAGAGCAACGCTTAGCCGCTTGTGTAGGTATACTGAAACAGCAGTCAATATATCGTTGGGAAGGTAAAGTAACTGACGATGATGAGTATCTATTGAGCGTCAAAACAACACGCGAGCGATTTAATGCGGTTAGGGACGCTGTATTAGCGCTACATAGTTATGATGTGCCTGAAATTATCAGCGTAAGCATTGCAGAGGGTAGTGCAGCCTATCTTGATTGGATATCTGAAAGTGTCAGCTAGATGTAGCAGGAACTGAGATTTCAATGCCGCGAGAAAAAACAACTCGGCGAGATACTGGGAGCGCAGTGAAGTTTTACACTGAAGCTCAATGGAGACAGCTCTCAACTCTACGAGCGCGCGCTGTTGAAATCATGGCAGTGCTTGATGAGCGGGGATTGAGTTCAATCGTCCATGGTAGCGTCTGTCGAGGAGATGTTTCTGCTCACAGTGACGTCGATGTCTACATATCTCAAGTGGTTTCCTCATTTATTGTAGAGCTAGCTCTTGAGCGAGGTGGCTTTTCTATATTAAATCGTGAATTGGTACATGCAACCCCCTTTCACGCGATAAAAGCGCATATCTACCTTGAAGGTGATTCAGTAGTCACTCTTCCACTTACGAGCCCTGCTCCAATCGAACTTGAGTTTTACAGGTTTGGTGGAAGCCTGATACAAGAAGAAGTCTTGAAAAATAAGCGAGTGGCTGGTGTTGACAAGCGTCTCATTCTTATCGAGCCAACGAAGGAAGGACACATAGAGACACCCATAATTGGTAACGAAATTATAACTGCTAGGAAAATTGGTGTGGGTCTGAAAATTGTCAAGGAGCGGTTGAAGGTACTAATGCGTCGGGATGAAGTCGGACGTACAGGAGTTTATCTGAAGCGTCAGCTTGCGCCAGGTGACACATTTGAAGCCCTCTTGAAAAGTATAAGTGACCGAGATCCTGTTGTTCGTCGTCGAGTGCAAAAAGGGTGAAATGTTGGTGGGTCGAGAGGTACGCGTTTCACGGGGTGGCTCACTATATCTGGGCCGTTTACCGAAAGGTTGTCGTCAGTGTATTCGCGGCAGCAAACTGGTTCTTCTCATAACTGGTCTCTGCGGAAAAGGATGCTTCTATTGTCCACTATCAACTGAACGGCGCAATAAGGATATCATCTTTGCTAATGAGGTTGAAGTCAAAGATAAAACGCAGGCAATTAAGGAAGCAATGATGATTGATGCAGAGGGAATGGGCATAACTGGGGGCGAACCTTTGTTGAATTTACGGCGAACCTTAGATTACATCCAAGCTTTCAAACACAAGTTCGGCAACCAGTTCCACATTCATCTTTACACAGCTGTTGAACCTATTTCGACTGATGTTGTTAGTAAATTGGTTATGGCAGGTCTAGACGAGTTGCGTCTACACCGATTTACTGCAGGTACTGATTTACACCAGATAAAACAGGTAATGAAGAAAAAAGGAAAACTCGGTTTTGAAATTCCAGCTATTCCAGGCAAACTAGAGGAGATGAAGAGTTTATTACTCAAGTTAGATTCTCTGAACTTGGATTTCATAAACATAAATGAGCTAGAGTTTGCTCCATTAAACACAGATGAACTAAGAAGGCGGGACTTTAGGTTAAAACACGACTCAGTTGCAGCGGTGAAGGATAGCGAGGAAACAGCAATTGCCCTATTAGAGTGGGCGGAGGAGAATATATCACTAAACGTTCACTTCTGTCCTCTCACACTCAAGGACGGCGTTCAGCTACGAAACCGATTTCATAGAAGAGCCAGACATATCGCAAAGCCATTTGAGGATATTTCTGACGAAGGATTACTCGTAAAAGGCATTATTTTTCCTCCACCTACAATGCCTCTAGAAGCAGCAATCGTAATTCTACATACTGAATTCAAAATACACAAAAGCCAACTTTGGTTAAATCCTGAGCGCGGTCAAATCGAGACGGCGGTTTCATTGATTCAGCGTTTAGCTAAAAAACTCAAACAAAGAGGGTTTCGAGTCGGCATAGCCGAGGAGCATCCGACTGACAATCGACTCCAAGTGACTTACACGCCTCTTTAGCCATCAGGAAGTGGAAAGCGTAGAATCCCTGCTAGCCCACCGAGCCCAGCCAACTGTTTTCCCGCTTGGTGTTCAGAACTGAAAATCTCTATTGAACCAGCCTGTTTTTCCACCTGACGCATCAGATTCTCTAGAATTTTACGCTTCTCCGGGGGTGCCTCTCGAAGTGTTTTGTCTAAAACGAGTAAAGTTTCTACAGCTCCAAATTGGATTGCCCGATTTATTTCATCCCAACCGTAAGCTGCTTTGCCTGTTCCTTTACCTAGATGCTGTAATAACTTGTCCATCAGTCTAATCTCCCTAGATAAGCGGATTTCACTAGCGACGCGTTCAATAATACCACGTTGTAAAGCTTCATAGACGCCAGCTGATGTTCCAGTACTTACGTGGTCAAGAAGAAGCCGACCCTTTACCGCTGGAACTTTTTGTTGGAGGAACTCGCCAAGCTTATCTTTTGTGAAGCCGGGACCCACAACAACGATTCGAATTACGTCTGGAATTTTATTTAGTAACTCTCCTAACTGAAGAGCAACAGCCCCGAATAACTGGCCTATATTCTCTGGGGAATTCTGATATTTACCATATTTTCCCATCGAGTTCCCATGCAACGAAAGATGAATATCGACACCAGTATCATCAACTATTCCAATAGTAGCACATCCCTCTTCAACGGCGATTACAATTACTCGTTGTCCTTTCTGTTTGGCAGCCTCCTTCAATCTATTCAAAAGCGAGCGAGGCCAATGGGTTTTAACAATTTCAATTTTTAAACCAGGTTCCACATTTATCGTATGATATGTTCCAAGAGATACAAAATCCTCTGGACCCGCAAGAATTCGTCCTTTGACTCTTAGCCTATTCGAATACTTGTGCAGTGAAACCTCTTCCACATCTAGGCGAATGAACATCCCTCTCCGTTCACCTCTATCTGGGCGAGAGCCCTCAGTACGGCGAACACGACGAACTGTACGTGCTGCTATTTGATCCCCAGGTAGGATGACATTGTATAGGTGCCACAAATCATCCATAGACTCGGGTACTACGACAACGATTCCTTTCTTTAATTTCCTTGCGACAATCTTCATGTTCAGCCGCCCCAGCAACTTTCTTAACCAATCTAACTATTTATAATTCGCAGTATGCCAACCCCTAAAGGCTCTACCCAATAGTGGTAATGAAGGAGACAAAAATTGGGTTCTGTTCATTCACCTTGGTGTGCATTTGCGTTGTCGGGTACGCACCTAACATTGCCTGTAGCTGAACTTCGGGCTTCTTTAGAGGCAGAGGGGTATTCCTATGAACTAGGGGAACAGCAAGGACGGGTTATCCTAGTTGAAGTAGATCCTCAGGGCGCCTTAATTGCTACACGTCGCTCAGGTTTTGTTAATTACTCAATGCAACTAATCTTTGAATGTCCTATGAAGAAATCAGAGATTCTCCGCGCCATGAATAAGGTTGACTTCCATCTCTGGTTAAACAACAGTACCCGTTTTGGTGTGAGAGTAACCCGTATCCATCGTGAACAAAAACAGCTAGATATAGAGGAACTTCAAGGGAAAATAGGTTCCAAGATATGTCGTGCGATGAAAGGAAAGGTGCGAGTTGATCTCGAGGTTCCAGAAGTATTATTCCTTGGGTTGATTACGACGGCAAGATTCTATTTTGGTATCTTTATAGCGGCTCGGAATCGTAGAGAATTCAATAAACGTCGTAGCCCTCTTCGACCTTTCTTCAATCCAGATACGATCCATCCCAAGATTGCACGCGCAATGGTCAATCTAAGTCGTAGCGGATCTGGTGATATGTTTCTTGATCCTTTTTGTGGATCAGGAGGGCTCCTTCTTGAAGCAACATCAATTGGATCTTTTCCTATTGGAATTGACAACGACCATAGAATCCTTTGGGGATGCAGGCGTAACCTTGACTACTTTGAAACACCCTTTTCTGGGATTTGCGCTGATGCAAGGAACATTCCTTTTCGTTCTCAATCAATTGATGCGATAGCTACTGACCCCCCTTATGGAAGAAGTAGTTCAACTAGAAAATCGGATATTGCAACACTACTTAAAGCGAGTCTAACTGAACTAACAGATGTGTTAACCACGAGTAGGTATATCTGCTTTGCAATACCCCTTGAACATTACAATGAGAGTATCATTGACTCGAAAGAATACTCTATCGTGGAGGAACATAGCGTTTATGTTCATCGCAGTTTAACTCGACACATTGTGGTTTTGAAACGAAAATAATGTGTGGCTCTGATATGAAAGTCGTGTTTCTAGGGGTTGGTTGTGGTATGCCATCCCTCAGGAGGGCTCTGCCTGCTGTTGCAGTTTGTCTAAATAAGGAAATACTACTGTTTGACGCTGGTGAAGGAGTGCAATACCAGCTTCAATGTGCCCACCTTAGTTTTCAGCGAATCACAGAAATCTATATTTCACACCTTCATGGAGATCACTGCCTTGGTCTTCCAGGATTAATCTCTTCGATGGCATTGTTACATCGAAAGAGACCACTTTCAGTTTTTGGTCCTCCCGGGCTCAAGTCCTTTGTTGAGAGCGCATTGGAGTCCACTCACGTTGATTACCAGTTTGATTTGACAATTCGTGATGGATGTACTAAAGGAAAACTTTCTGAACAACCGCGATATGTTGTGGAAGGCCTCCCAGCGATTCACAGCGTTCCAGCTCTTTCATTTGTATTACGAATGGCGAGGGTGCAAGGAAAGTTCAATCCAGAAAAAGCAGAGCAACTTGGAGTACCGAAAGGACCCCTTTGGAAGCAGCTACAGCAAGGATACGCAGTTCAAGTTAAAAGAACCCGAACTGTTCACCCAAGGGAAGTCCTAGGACCCAGTCGTGAGGGGTTGTCTTTCGCGTATTCCGGGGATACAGCTCCTAATCCTGAATTTGCTTCTGCAGTAAAAGATGTATCAATACTGGTCCACGAAGCAACCTATACTAGCGAGTATGAGGAGAAAGCAAGTGAATATCTCCACTCAACTGCAGCCCAGGCCGCTGAAATAGCCACCCTTGCTAAAGCGAGGCGACTTGCTCTAATTCATATCAGTCCGCGATATGAGAACAACCTGCAACATGAACAAGAGGCTAGGAGCATCTTCCAGCAGAGTTTTGCACCAAACGATCTTGACGTTATCGAGCTACGCAGTGTTTCGGTTGAAGAGTGAAATGCTAAAGGTCTCGAACTAGCTAAAATTACTCCAACTGAAGATTCTCTCTGGGTTGAGGTTTTCCTTTTTGCGTGGGTGGGGCAATGAAGTCGATTACATCAAGAATGTTTTTCGCTCGAATTTCAACCCGTATTGGACCTGTGGCTGATATATCATCGAGATTGCACAGATGAAGACGCCCCATATATGCTGCTTGGCGATGAATGCCAAAAACCAAAGCATCTTCTTCTACCTGCTTCAGAAAAATACGACGTACAGCTTCTAAGATACGCGCTTCACGGAATTTCTTAGCAATTGTGGAAATGGCTTCAGGACCAGTAGCGAATCCTGGTAGAATAGTGGCGCCTAACGAGTCTTGAGCGATTTTTGTTTCCGCAACAGGGCAGATGTTTAGAAGTGCCTCCCGAACTTTCTCAAGGTCCTCTGTAACCTTCACATCTGCCAATAGAGTGAGTGCTATCATAGTATTGTCAGCCTGTACCAAATTCTTCCTGAAAGAGTAAGAGAACTTGCTGTCGTAGCTCAGAAGCGTCTCCTTCATTAACTAGCATCATATCTGCACAGGCAATGACTCTACCAATACCAATACCTAGTTCTCTGAGGTCTCGTTCATGAAAATCTTCCCAATCCAATGAATCATCTGAACGTTTTCTCTGAGCTAACCGCTGGAACCTTGTTTGCGGTGAGGCATGCACTGCAATGACCTTAACTGATTTGAATACTTCACGAAACCGGTTGATTTCTGCTTCGCTGCGTGCACCTTCAATTACTACAAATGAGCTGTCCATTCTTCTGAATTTTTCTATGCAAGCATTAGCTATAGCGTCGTCTCCATATTTGCGTCGAAGTCCAATCATTATCCCTCCCAGAGTAACGGGTGAATGTGCCACACCCCTACGTGTTGCTTCTTCTCTAACAACATCACCCATGATAATAACGGGAATTCCTAACTCTCTTGCGCTTTCTGTACCCATGGATTTCCCAGACCCTGGCATTCCGACAAACACGTATGCTTTAGCATCAAATCTCTGTTCGAATTGGCAGCGATCGTACAAATCTAATCTCTCCTTGAACTGAATCTCTATGTTGAATTCCCTGCTAAAAAAATCGTCGACTAGCTAGATGTAGTATCGCCTATCCTTTGGTGAATCTGTAGTAGTGATTTTTGTAAAGGCTGAATCATCGATTTCTGGTAAATCATGTGAAAGGGCATAATGCAAAGCGCCTTTTAGCACACGCTCCCTCAAATCTCTACCAGAAAAGCCCTCTGTCCACTTGGCAATTGCCTTAAGGTCTGCAGTCAAGGGAAGCGGCAAAGTCGCAGCATATTTTTCTAGTATTTTGAGCCTTTCCTCGTAAGTTGGGTTCGGGAACTCGATTTCCTCCTCGAATCTGCTACGGAGTGCCGTATCTAGCATCTCGCGCGTGTTTGTCGCTGCTATGACAACGATTCGATCCTTTTCCTCTATCAGGTCTAACTGTGAAATCAGCGAGTTAACCACTTCGGTAACATCGCCGCGTACTGATTGAAAACTGCGGTCCAATCCGATAGAGTCAATTTCATCAATGAAGACAATGCAGGGCCTCTTGCTAGTAGCGTCTTCGAATAGTTTGTGTACTTTATCTGCACCTGCCCCCACGTGCTGTCCGATAAGCGCGGTTGCCTTTACGTAATAGAATTCGACTTGTGTCTCCCAAGCCAGCGCCTTTGCCATCATTGTTTTACCTGTTCCCGGTGACCCATAGAATAGAACCTTACGAGGTGCCCATTCAGCGAAGATTCGAGGGTCTTCCATATATTTCTTTATTATCAAACACTTTATCTTGGCGCTATCATGACCAATAACATCATCGAAAAGGATCTTTCGCCCGCGGGACGGCTTGAACTCCTTTGCCTGTATTAGACGGACCGTTGTATCGGAAACAATATGCGCTTCTGGTGGAGTGACTTCAACAACTTCAAAGGCAAAGTCAGGAAGTAATAATTGATCGAAAAGGTAGTCATGGCACTTCACTTTGATGCCCTGCCATTGATCAACACAGTAGGCTGTGAATAGTTTTTCATCCCGAATCCGTAGGGCAGGAGTTCCCAGGGAGGCATTAACCTCGAGTGGGTAGCCTGCTGGACGAAGAACAACCTCCCTTGCTGGGATAATTGGCCTAGCCAGAGAGTCGCCTATAGGCCGAGTGATTTCAGCAACCTGCTTTCGTGTACGCGTTGATTTCCGATCCTTCAAATATAGGAATCCTCCAAAAACGAGCTAACTGGAGGATAAATAGGGAATTGATATAAACCTATCTCTCTCCTCATTGATGTAGCATCACCAATTCAATACGGGCGAACTCGTATGACTGCGATTCGGAGCTTCATCGCACTAGAAGTCATTAACACAGATGTTCTTGACCAAATCAAGAAAATACAAGAAGAACTTGGAAGAACCAGAGCTAGACTCAAACTTGTTGAACCCCAGAACCTCCACTTCACCCTCCACTTTCTTGGCGATGTAGAAAGCGCGCGGATTCCAGATTTACAGACATTACTCCAAGAAATCGAATTCCCTGCTTTCGACTTAGAACTAGGTGGCTTACGCTGTTTCCGTCCAAAGAGACTCCGAGTTGTGTGGGTAGGAGTCACTAAAGGAGCAGATAATTGCATCCAGCTCCAAAAACTACTTGGGCAGCGGCTCAGGGAGCAAAGATTCCCTGTCGAGGTGCGCAGATATTCACCTCACCTAACAGTAGCAAGGGCGCGCAGAGGTACAAATCAGAATCAACTACTTGAAGTTCTTGAGATTCTCGATAAGTACGCTACCTACGAATTTGGTGATATCCATATCACAGAAGTGAAGATTAAGAAGAGCACACTCACTCCACGAGGACCCATCTACGAGGATTTAGAAGTTAAGAGACTACAATAATTAGCTACAGATTGGGTACTGTCTGAATGTGGCGCTAGTCATCTTCTATCTAATAGCTTTCTGTCACTAGATGTAATAATAGAATCAAAGCCCCTCAAACCCTGCAGAACCAATAATCCTCATTGCGGCTTCAGGACAGGCTTCAACACATATCCAGCACCGTACACAGTGATCCATATTTATAACGGGTTTTCCTTCTCGCATTGTGATGTTCTTGAGTTTACAGGCTTTCACACATAACCCGCAGCCGCTACACGCGTCAGTTACCTCGATGAAACCTTCACCAGCATTGTCCTCCAATTCTTTCTTTGCGGTTTTCTGGGTGACTATTTCAGAACCGAACCAACGTCGAACCAGCCCGTGTGTGAGGCGGTTGAATACTCGGGAGGTCCACAGACCTTGTAACTTACCTAGAAGCCCTCCTCGCCTAGACCCTCTGAGCCTCCTGAATGTATCAGCAGCATCACCGACAATTTCAATGTCATCTAGTTCACCTAGTCCCCTTTCATAAGCAATCTTTAGAATACTTAGTTTCTCAGGTTTGAACCCCATTAGCTGGGCGATTGTACTATCAACTGCCAAGGGATCACGACCAGCAAGAATAATGTTCAATTCAACGGGATTCCCTGCTGTTGGACCTTGATAAGGGCCAGCAGGTCTAACCGCGTCTGCAGCCACTGTTCCGTCTACAATGCAATATCTCACCTGCGGAAGGAGATGTTCGAATAAATCAACAACGGGTTCGTGTAACCCAAGTACGTGCATCCGCGTACGTTGATCCTGTCGCGTTAAACCCTTCAGATTCTTAATCGCGCCTGTGTGTCCTGTCATGAAATGAGTCTTAATAACTGGTACATCAATAATCCCATCAACCTCCAAAGCAAGCTTTGATATTGTAACCTTTGTCAGCTTGCTAGCTCCTGGGAGCTTGACCCTGACCATTTCAGTTTTTGCTAAATCTACAAAGGTCCCATCAGCCTGTTTAACGGCTTCTCGAATCCCAAGCGCTCGATAGGTTTCTTCAGGGTCCCAACCGCAAATCGGTAAATCTGCTACAAGGACATCAGCTTGTTTACATTGTTCTCGCACTAAGCGTACAACTGCAGCTACTACATCAACATTAGTGACTAGTCCTGACCCTGATGGTTTTCCACAGCTCATATTTGGTTTGATAAGTATTCGTTCGCCAGAATCAAGTTCAAGACCACCTGCCAGCTCCACTGCTTTACGGACAGATGCATCGATATCTTCAGAGATATTAACAATGGAAACGCGCGATGGCATAATTGTTGTCTCCAATATTCGCTGAAGGACGAATTTGTATTCCTACTCCTTACACCGTTCTTAAAACTCCTTTTCTTCGTTGTGTGCGATAAACTCCAATTGGGGTAAGCATCTGTTGGGAAAGGCATTAAAGTAAATGATTATTCTAACAGAAACCGCGGGACCGTGGTCTAGCTTGGTAGGATACTTGCTTGGGGTGCAAGTGATCCCGGATTCAAGTTCCGGCGGTCCCACCACACCCCTCTTATAATCTTTTTTTGTGAGGGTTCTAAGGGATTTGCCACCAAGGTTGAAGTGCATCTCTTGTTACAGAAAGTAGCTTGTCGACATATTTTGGTATTCGAGGGTCTTCTTCTGGTGGCTTTTCTTGGATTACCTCGCCCTTGCCGCTCATTGGGATTAGTGTGTTGTAAACCGATTCGGATAATGCTTTCAAATCATATCCTCCTTCGAGGAGCATGATGACATTTCCATTACATATTTGATATGAGGTTTCCATGATTAACTGGGAAATCTCGAGATATGCAGTTGTACTCAAGTTGAGTCCTGTTAGATAGTCACGAAAATGAGCATCGTATCCTGCTGAGACGAGAATTGCAGTGGGTTGAAACTGCTTCACGAGGGGAGGGAATAGGGTGTTTAATGCCCTTAAGAAGGAAGTGTCAGCGGTACCAGGAGGAAGTGGGCAGTTGATATTATAACCTCTGCCTTGTCCTTCACCTAGTTCCTGAGTAAACCCTGAATAGCCAGGGTATAGCGTACGGCCGTCTTGGTGAAGCCCAAGATAGAGCGTCTTCGGGTCATCATAAAGGATTTCCTGAGTGCCATTGCCGTGGTGCGCGTCGATGTCTAGGATAAGAACGCGGCTATCAGGCATTGTTGTTGTTATATGCCGTGCTACAACAGCGACGTTACTGAAAAGACAAAACCCACGGGCTTGAGTAGCACTAGCGTGATGCCCAGGGGGACGAACAAGAGCAAAAGCATTGGAGATTTCACCGTTGACGATGTCTTCCCAAGCCTTGATTCCTGCACCTACTGCAAGGAGCGCAGCGTTGAAGGACCCCTTAGAGGCACGTGTATCAGCGTCAAAGCGGCTTTCCCTATCCGATGCGGTTCGTATAAACTCGATATAGTCTTTAGGATGGATACGCTCCAACTCCTGAACGGTAGCTACACGCGGTTCTACAAGTCGAAAGTGCCCCCCATCAAAGATATCTAAGCCTTGTAAGAAGTTCATAACAGCTGATAGCCTTTCAGGAGACTCGGGGTGTCCCCGACCCATATCATGTTTCAGGAACGCTTTGCTATAGAAGAAACCAGTAGTCACAGTGCTCGCCTTGCTTTATTTACACGCGTTATTCTAGGAAAGACGTGTTTGCCTTGTTGTTGAGCTGGAGGATTGCTTTAATGCTTGCTCATCTGCTGGTGCAATCTTACCCCCGCACTGAATCTTAATGGAACGAGCTATTTCGGGACCTATTGTGGGCACAGCAGCAAGTTGGGAGAGAGGCGAGTCTCTTATTCTTTCTTTGTTCACATAGCCATTGCGGTAGAGAAGACGACCACGAACACGCCCAATCCCTTTCAACTGAACCAGCGCAGCTAATTCCCTTTTCACCCCGTATTTCACTCGAAGTTCTAGTTGTTCTAAATCCGCCAGGAGTGATTTGTACTTGAAGACTTGAGCTAGCTCTCGACAAGCATAGAGAAGCCATACTTGAGTGTCAACAAGTCGTCTTAGGTCACCAGAACCTATGTTGAATTGACTTGTGAGTTGATCTTCAGATAGCTCTTCAATCCAGCCTTTAGAAAGAAGTGCCGTCTTAACTTCTGCGAGGAAAAATTCGTATTCAGACCGATTATATCGAGGGTTAGGTAAAGGCACCAAGAACTCCTCGATATGTTCTCCTACGTAATCGTGGATACGCTCTTCTTCACCTTTGCGGAGATACATGCTAAACTGATCAGGTGTATGGCAAATCAGATGCAAATAGGAAAAGTGAGTTACTTCAGTTGCAGCTCGTGAGGCAGTTATCAAACCATCTCGAATTATTACAGCAGACTTTGGATCGATGTAAAGTTGAGAGACCCTTCGCCCAAAGGGCGTCGCAATCAACTGGTTGCCCCTGCGACTTAGAAGTTCTTCATCCTGTAGAAACCTAACGATTAGATCAACCATATATGCGACTTCTTCAGGGTCCCTTTGGTGACCGAAGAAGGTTTTCCGAATGAAATCCATGATACCTTCCTTACTTGAGGCATACTCCAAAGCAATAGTTGAGAGAATATGACTGCGCAGAGCAGATTCGCTAGCGAGCTTTGAAACAATATTTTCCGCATCCCCAAGCACATAATTATCCATAAGGAACGCTATTTCATCTTGTCTTCTAGCGATGAGAATAGAAGTTCCCGTTTTATCGTATTTAGGGCGCCCAGCCCGACCCGCCATCTGTTTATACTCTAAAATCGGAATTGGTTGATAACCTTCCGTTCTATCGAACCGACGATACTCATTGATAATAACCACCCTTGCAGGCATGTTAATCCCGGCCGAATTGTGAACAATGAACCCATTAGCTACAAACATATGATTATTTTCAGGCGAATTTGGGAGAATTACATCGTACACAGTGGGACACGGGGACACCCACTTTAAATCACGAATATCATCCCAGAAGATATCACCATCAACATCTTTTGAACGCCAAGTTCCTCTCAATACACGTTTAAATTTTGCTTGACATATAGGACATTTTTCTAAGACGAAGAATTTCTCAAAGTTCTTTCCATCTACAAGAAAATTAGTGAAAATCCATCTGCCAATGGGATTAAGGCTCCAAAGCCATTCGGTGCCGCTTCTACGCCCAACTCTTCTTCTTGTGATCAATTCATAATGATGATTTAATCGAATCTCATTCTTCCTAGGAGCTTCCCCTAGAACCCTAGTAATTTCTCTAGACCCTAGCTCACCTCTCTCACCCAAGAGGTGAACTACAGACTGTTTTACTTCACCCCAATCTTTTTGGTGTTTAGTACGTCCTGAAAATATCGAGCGGTATATTCGATAATTGCACTTGGGGCAAGAAACATACAAGACATTCGAAGTTATCTTAGATATCAATAATGCGAGATCGTGTTGTTTTCCAGCTAGCTTGAAGCCTAGATGTCTCGCAAAGTTAAGTAGACTCTGGTTTTGGGCGATTGTTAATTCGAAAAATGGTTTCTTTCGGCATTTTCTTCCGTAGATTGTTTGTATTTTCGCTTTCCTCTTTCTAATCCTACTTACAATTCTGAACCTCAAGAGTAACCGTTGAACTTGCCTGACAAGTTTCTCAGAGACGCTGCCAAACCCGATTTCCTTTTTCTTCTCTACATACCCATCTGTATCAAAAAGCCCACGCAAGAGTTGAATAGTGCACTCTACATCCATTTCCAAAAGCGCATCAGAAATGTGTTTTTTTTCTCCCTTCTCCACCCCACATCGAACGAGAAACTCTCTGAACCACTTGTTCTTCCCTAGAATCAACTCGGGAGTACCATACGAGTTTATTGAGCGTCTGCTACTCACACCTAACTGTAAACAGACCTTCTCAACAGATTCAAAGACATCTTCCTGTGTATTGACAATTGATGGCGAGCCTTTATACCGAATCGCTTCGCCTTCTGTTTCTGCACCAGAATGACCGTCACCAATCATCAAACCTATGAAATAGGAAATCTCTGGCGTGATTATTTCCTGAGCAACCTCGGTTTTATTTTCCAAGACGAACTCTCCAACACGCAAAGAGCGGCTGTTAGTGATAGAAAGTTTTCCAGCAGTTGCTATCCTATCTGTTTTCATAATTCCTAATGCAGGAAGAATTAATGACTTTCCACCACGTTTTACCAGCATTCTATGATTGGGAGTGACTCGAATCGAATATCCTGAAACAGATGTAATCTCAATAAGTGGTGAATAATTATCCCGTCTATGCACATCTATCGGGTTCATCTGAAACAATTTATTATGAGACAAGGCAAAGAGTGGTTTCGATGAGTTGTACTCACTTACTGCGGTTTCAAAGCCACCATGCCAAATCTCGGTTTCTGGTGAAAGACATAGCGTTGGAGTGCAGCAAACTGCCTTGATGAGCGTCTGACGGAACGCGTCCTCTATGAGTTTTCTTTCTGCATGACGAAGACCTGCATGATGGAAAGCGACACCTGTACTAACAAGTTTGGCCAGTCTATCAGTCACTTGGGTGACTTCACCTGATTGGAGAATTCGCTTGGCGATATCATCTAGTTCGTTCCGCTCGCTTCTTGATAAAAGGCGTGAGGTTATTGAGCTTAGGCGCTTAGCGGTGTTCATTGCAGACCGCCTCGTATTAAGGAAAATTAGAGGCTGCCCTTGGTCACGGAGTACCTGACGCGTGATGTCCCCAATTGGAAATGTTGAGGCTGGCGTATATCTTTCTTCATCGCCATCAGCGAATCTCACCTTACCCTCATGGTAAACTCCTTCTCGTAGTGTCACTGGACGCCACTCACTTGTAATCGCCTTCCCTCCAAGCCAGTTGGCAAGTTCTTCCGCGTTACCCACCGTTGCGCTGAGTGCAAGAATTTGAGCCTTAGGTGCAACTTGCTTCAATCTGACGAGAACAACCTCCAAAGTTGGTCCACGGCCCAGATCGTTAATTAGATGGACCTCGTCAGCGATCACAATTCCAATTTGTGATAACCAGTTAGTTTGGTGGCGAAGTAAAGAGTCCGCCCGTTCATTTGTACAAACAAGAAGATCGTATGCGCCTAGTTTTTCATCAGCAGAATCGTAATCTCCCGTGGTTATTCCAACCTTAATTCCCAGTTCCTCAAACAGGAGGAAATCGTCGTATTTCTCAGAGGCTAAAGCACGAAGGGGAGTCAAATAGATTGCCTTGAGACCTTGTTCCAGTATAGTTTTGAGCATGCAGAGTTCCGCAATGAGTGTTTTTCCCGACGCAGTAGGTATCGCTAAAACCATATGTGTTCCTTCTAGAACTCCTGCTTGGACCGCCTTTCGTTGTGGAGGGAAGAGTGTCTTTATGCCTCTTTTCTCGATGAACGCTTTCGCCTTATCTGGTAGAGGCAGCTCGCTTACGTATTCTATGGCTAGTTCTCACCTACTACTAGCTGCTCTTGACATACTTGAGCATTCCAGGCCTCGGCTCGAAGATGAGACCCTCCTTGTCTCGAAGCTGGATTACTGCACGCTGAAGAAATTCGCGAGAAATCCCCTCAAGTTCGGCTCGCTGCTCTAACTTCTCCAAGGGCACCGCGCCACCAATCTCCTCCTGTAACTCACGAATCATCTTAAGAATAGACTGGATTTTATCGCTTTGAGATTTAGGTCGACCAACCACAATAGAATCAATGTCGAACTGACCAGTTTCAGGGTCTACGCCCACTTGTCTAAGTGAGATGTGAACCAGTCTAATAGCCGACTGTGCATCATCAGCTAACACCTTTTCACGCAGCGCCATCTTAGCATGAGCCTCAGCCAAACGAATGAGAGACTCCAATTGCCGGGCAGTGATTGGGACGGGAGCATTCTCCCGCTCACCCATCTTACGCATCTGAAGATAGAAGTCCTTCAGAACCTTCAGAGCATCCTCAGTAAGAAGCGGCTTGACCTCTCGCCGAGCGTGAGCGATATACTTACGAAGAATATCCATTGAAATTGGAGGCTCCTTCGGAATATCGCGACGCCTGTGAAGCTCGATAATATGCGACGCCATCCGCTCATCCCGCTCAGACTCCGGTTGATCCGTCAACGTAAAAATAAGATCAAACCGCGACAACAATGGAACAGGTAAATTCACATTCTCATTAAACGGTCGCTCAACAACATAACGACCCAACACAGGATTTGCTGCAGCCAAAATCGCAGTACGCGCATTCAACGTTGCAACAATACCAGCCTTGGCTATACTAACAGAGTGTTGTTCCATGACTTCGTGTATTGCTGTCCG